>JAFDKF010000295.1 GCA_019307135.1 Deltaproteobacteria bacterium | reverse complement strand
TCATTTCACGCGGGTGTTATTCCGGCAACAAAAAGCATATAATCAGGTTCGAAAAATGACTAACTATCCGATATCAATAGTTTTCAGGGTCGTCGCAAAAGAGCCGCACCCTTTCTATTTTGTAGAATGACTTTACATTAAGAAAACATAATCAAAGTTAAACCTAACACAGAGAAATTGATTGGACGGGATGCCCGTCGGAACTCCTTGCTTTGAGCAAAAATGTCCCAAGTGTGGGGCCACCATGACACGGGGATAGGTTTTATGGTAGGACTCATGCCTCCTCAGCTACATATCGTGTCGTCGCTGGCGGACTTAGAGGCGCGCTGGGTCTTCAACGCACCTAAAGCAGCTCTCTCAGAGTCCGGACGACGCGTGCGTTATCCTCCGGCAACGCCGTTGTCACCCGCATGAAACCGGGTCCCAGTGTGGGGTCTTTTAACGGTTTGATAAAAATGCCCCGTTCCCGCAACCTTTCGGCCAGCTCGGTGGCGCCGCGGGGGGCGAAATCCGCGAGGAAAAAGTACGTCTCGGTTGGAAAGGTGCGAACGCCAAGCGCCTGCAACTCGCCGGCGAGCTGCTCGGTCCAGCCGCGCAGCTTGGTTGCCCGGTCCCGGATCTTATCCTCGTGCTGTAGTGTGGCCAATGCAGCGGCCTGGCTAGGACGAGCCAGTGGATATGCGTCGTTGCGGCTGTTGAGGTCGTTGGCCAGCCTCTCAGGGAGGATAGCGTACCCTACCCGGAAGCCCGCAAGGCTGTGCGCCTTGGAGAACGTACGTGTCACGATCAGGTTCGGGTACCGGGATACGAGATGGGCAACCGATTCGCCAGCTAGACCGATGAACGCCTCATCGACCAAGAACCAGGTATCCGGCTGTCTCGTAAGGAGGCCTGGCAGGGGTGACATGTCAAACGTGCCGCCGGTAGGATTGTTGGGATTGACGATCACAGCCAGCGTGGTCCTCTCCGGGAGACCCAAATCCTCCAGGTCGAAGGCGAAGTTGTCCTCGGCAGGGAGACGGGTCTCCGTGTATTGCTGAGCGATCTCGGGAAACAAGGGATACGTAGGCGTCAATAGGTGAACCCGCTGTCCGAAACGGTCGAAAAGTTGACGCAGGATGAGCTCCGAACCCGCATTGATATGGACCAGCCTGTCGGGCACGCCGAGGCGCTCGCTAATAAGCCGGCGCAAGGGCTCAGAATAGGGCTCGGTGTAGTAGTTGCTTTGCGGCACCTCAGCCTGTGCGGCCACAACAGCCTCCTGGATGGGCGGCAGGGGATTCTCGCATAGGAGTAGTTTGATGCCTTTGAATGTTCCACCGCCCTTTTCAAGGATCGACACCATGTTGGAACACCTCCTTGCCTCCATGTGCTGGGCTGTGCACTATGCTGCCCTCATTGCACCACCGGCCTGACGATTGAAAATTGGTAATAGTTCACCGCGGAGTCCGCAGAGAGAACATAACTTTGAAAAAATATTTTATTTTCATACTCAGCGATCCCTGCCCGCCATAGCCACACACCTGCTCGCCATTGCCAGAGATGCCGGCACATAAGCTCAATCCTGTCTCAGGCGTTGGCAGGCGGGTGCCGGCATTGAAGCTGCCCGGTGTGCCTGACGATGGCAGGCGGGTGGCAGGCGCGTGAGGCGTGTTTATATCAGAAATGTGCTACGGGAGCAAACCTTTTCGTAATACTTCACCACAGAGACCACAAAGGGGTATATCTCGCAAACGCAGTTCGGTAGGGTTGGCTGCATTCTTTAAGATACCCACCATGGCCTGCGTCAACAAATTTGATCTGAATGAGGAACGGAGGGGTATGATGGGTCAGGCATCGTTTTCAGATATTGCAATAGTATCATGCGGAACTTTGAGTTTAGAGCTCAGATATTTACAGAAAAGTGGATTTCTGGATGCAAGACACATTTTTTATAACACTCCAGGGCTTCACGAGAGACCACCAGAACTGGAGCGACAACTGATCTATAGAATCAACAAGGCTAAAGAAAAGGCGGGCAGCGTCCTTGTGGTGTATGGTGGAAAGTTCTGTTATGTGAATGCCGATGAACCCACCC
>JAFDKF010000155.1 GCA_019307135.1 Deltaproteobacteria bacterium | reverse complement strand
CCACTCGCAAACGCAGTCATCTGAAAGCCATCAAATAAGGATAATTTCTTAAATGGATCCGGATACCATATGCCAAAAATTGCTTCTCAAGGTCGTCCTAAAAGAGCCGCACCCTTAAAAATCTTCAATAAAATCGTTTGAAGGATTTGATTATGCATTTTCACAGCTTATCGTTGAATGGGAATCATACCACGATAAGGGAGTTATTATCGAAATCTAAAAAAGGGGATAGGATTTCGTGTAGAATTAGAAATCCCAGGTTCATAGGAATATTCTATGAAATCGAATCGAGAGGAACTGATATATTCCCCCCTTTGCTTTCTCAAAGTCTAAGCATAAGCAAAGTCCATCAGGCCTTGCATTACGTGGATTACATAGTTCCGAATACACAGGTTTTGTTCAGAAGGTTTCATCTTCAAAATATTCTAAGAAAATATGCAGAAAAAAACATACTAAAGGCCGTTGTCAAGGAGGACCGGGCATCAATGGGTATGGGGGTCCATCCTTGTTGGTCACTAAATGAATTAGCCTGGATAATCATTCACGTGATAAAACCCCCAATAGTTGTTCAACCCATGTTAGAGAATTTCAGAGAATTTAGACTAGTGATATTGGGAGACACCATTATTGCAAAGGAAAAGATAAATAGTGATGAAATTTTTTGGAATAATAGAATTTTTGGTGGCGTCGCGAAGCTCATAACTCCCAGTAAAGAAATTGTTGAGTTTGGAAAAAAGATGATGCACATTGGAAAATTCCCTTGGGCGTATATAGATTTACTTGTTACCGATGATGATATATTTCTATCTGAAATCAATCTGTCTGGCAGTAACGCAGGATTGAAAGAGTACAATCTTAATAACTTAAAAAGGAAAATGATCGAAAAATGGTTGGCAACCCAATAGACATTTAATCATTCAGATAGCTTCTCCCATCCATCTCACCATTCCTGGCCCAAGGAACAAGACCTAAATATTCCACCCGGAGTGAAGATTTTTGGGATTTGAGCTTGCTCGTGACTCCTCAGAGCGGGCGAGAGTGCCTGGATCCGATACCACCATCCTGGCTAATGCCCTGTATACGCCATAGGTAACCCGAGCCAGGCTATGATAGTCTATCTTGTCAGGTGTCTCCCGCCTTTTCCCAGAACCCACGGATATAAGCGGCCGCCGCATTCAGCTTATCCGGAACAAAGACATCTCTTGGCCCGATCTCATCAGCAAGGACTGCAACATGCACCTTGAGCCGCCCTTTTAGGTCATTAATGGCCTGCCTGGCATCAGTGTTGAGAGTGGGCCGATTCACCTTTGGGCGAATATCGATCATCGCCTTGTAGACCCAGATGCTGAAAGCTGCCAAAAATATCAGGAGTGACACATAGATCATGGCTTTTGGGTGTGTGCAAAAATACGATCGGGGGTCACACAAATCATTCTGCGAATCTCCCATCATCTTTTGATGTTGGAAGCTTATGCACATTTTTCTCAAGCCATCCTATTTTTTCTGCTTCTCTTACGTCGAATTTTGGTACATAAGGCTTGATATCCAAAAGGGGAGTTCCGTCTACAATATCTATATCTTGAATATGAAGCATGTTGTCCTCAATCTTGACAAGACGCACCACTGAGATTCCTATGGGATTCGGTCGACTTGGGCCGCGCATTGCAAAGACTCCATGTGCTTCGCTATCCATAAATGGCTTCACTTTTAAGGACACCCCCTTGGACAGGTGAAAGTGGTATATCAAAATCACGTGAGAAAAACCTTCAAGATCTTTCAAGCCTTGAGCATACTCCGGGAACACCTCAACTCTTCCATCGATACCCTGGGCACCCGTAGGTTGTATAGGTGTTCCTTTGGGCTGTCTGAACTGAGAATGAATGACTCCGATTGGCTTGTACCTTATGTCATTCATAATGTTATCCCTCTACACATGTGATTTTCCAAAATCTATTTTCGGCATCCTTCATTCCTCGGTTTACACTTATCAAGGATGCGGGCGCCAAGAGATAAGTTTTTTTGTTCCTACTTTTTGGTGTCAGGTGTCAGGTGTCAGGAGCGACAAACGCGAGATCTGTACTGTTCTCAAGGCGTAAGACGCGAGATCTGTACTGTTCTCAAGGCGTAAGCCGCAAACCTGAACACTGAAACCTGAAACCTGGGGTGGTGAAAAAAAGTGTAAACTACTTTATGGCGAAAATGAAGGATGCCCTATTTTCTAATTCTTTTTCTTGAAGCCTATACCGTCCGTAACGACAAAACCGATAATCTACTTGGCTACCACACTCAGCATGGCAATCTGTATTGGCGGCGTCAAAAGCGAGCCTCCGGCCCATTCGGCTTTGTCGCCGATAGCGGCAATGTTTTTCAGGGCTTCGTACGTGTTGCCTGCCAACATAACATCCTTTACACGTCCAACAATCTCGCCTTTGTCTATCTTGTAGCCCAATTGAACGTTTACGGAAAACTCTCCACTGATCGGGTTGCCTTGACCCAAACCCAACACATTGTGAACGAGCAAGCCTTCTTTGGTATTTTTCACCATCTCCTCATAAGGCGTATCACCCTCTTTGATGACCAGGTTAGTAGGCTTACAACCGACTCCGTTACCAGTTGACGTTGCGCCTGCTCTGCCTGCTGTGTCGAGGTCGTAAAGAAAATTTCTTGCTACACCTCGCTCAATGAGTGGAGTGACTTGATGAGGCACACCCTCGCTGTCGTATTTTCCGCTGCTGTTTGCATAATCAAGCAGCGGATTATCGGTGACAGAAAACGCCTCATCAGCGATTTTCTCCCCCAATTTGCCTGCAAGCGGCGATGAGCCCAAGAATACGTTCTTGCCATTGAAGCCCAATCTCAATGCCAAAAGGAGCACATTCACCCCTTCAGGTGTAAAAATAACCGGCATAGCACCCGACTTGATCGGAGCGATGTTTTCTGCCATCTTTAACAATTCAATCGTTTTCCTGGCAATCGCCCCATGGTCAATATCGCGTTTTTTCCATCCGAAACCATGTCCGGCCAGGAGGATGTCGGTTCCTCTTACCCACTGACCATTCACCCCAACGCCAAAGCTTGTGGTCTCTGTGGTGTATTCCATACCAGCAGAGTTGGCAAATTGGGCCTTGCTTACACTCTTGCCCACCCCGGCGCTTACAAGGATATCGGCGCGATACGCTTTTACCAGCGCCATCATTTCTTCGCCAATGCGCACCATCTCCTCTTTGGTCACAGGCAGCACTGCATCGTCGTAGACCTCTACATCCGGTCCTTCTTGCGGGCCTGGGAACTCGAAATGGGCAGGGCTACCGAATGCCGCAGCTTCCAGGGCCCTCGCCACAACACCGTCCACATCGTCTATGTCCGTGGTGTTGGATGAGCCGGTTTTGCCATCCACGACGACCTTCACACTCATCCCTGTGCTCTGGGCCACTCCAGCCGATTTGAGCTTGTCGTCTTCAAAAGAGACGTTTGTGGATTCACTTTGCCCCAAAGCGGCCTGTGCGCCCTGGGCTTTTTGCATCGCTTTTTCGATCAGCCGGTTTACGATCATTGTTGCCTACCCCCTACTACAACGTTTTGAATGCGGACACACGGACCACCCAATCCTACAGGCAACGGTGACTGCCCGCCTTTCCCGCAGCCACCACCCGCTGGCGGCCATTCTACGGTATTGCCTATCATATCGATATGCATCAACGTTTCAAAGACGTTGCCTGTCAATACCACATCTCTCACCAGCTCCGCTATCTTGCCATCTCTGACCATGTAGCCGTAAGCAGCACTGAAGGTGAACATCTCCATGGACGTCTGACCGCCGACCATGTCTATAGCATAGACCCCCAGCTTCACGTCCTTTATCATATCCTCAAACGTGGCATCGCCCTTGTCCACGTATGTGTTGGTCATGCGTACAATGGGCCGATGCTGGTAGCCAATGGCTCTGGCGTTGCCTGTGGGCTGCTCACCCATTTTTGCAGCGGTCTCACGCGAATGCAATCTTCCGACCAAAATGCCGTCTTTGATCAGGTAATTTTTTCTGGTTTTCACTCCTTCATCATCGTATTTATGCGTACCTCTGAGACCGGCGATACTCCCGTCGTCGATGATGTTCAGGATGTCCGAACCGAGCCGTTTTCCCAGCACCATCAGCTCCTTCATGCGCTCGTTTTCGTATACAAAGTCCGATTCGCTCAAATGTCCAAACGCCTCGTGGGCAAAAACCCCTGCCAATCTCGGATTTATGATTACCGTATATTTCCCACCTGTAACCGGCGGTGCGGAAAGCAAGTCCACAGCATGCCTGGCAGCCGCCTCTGCCTTTTCCTGCAAGCCTTCAATGACTTGGAAGCCCGCACTACCCGCGACGCTCTCAAACCCTCGCTGGACATTGTCGCCTTCCCTGCCAGTGGCTGATATGGCCACACCCACATCCGGTCGCTCATCTTCAATGTAAGTTCCCCCGGAGTTTGCATACCAGACTTTTCTGAAACTGTCGCCATAGACGACATTTGATGTTTCAATCCTGTCGTGGTAACTGAGAATAATCTTGTTGTACTCCTCGATGACCGACTTTTTCTCTGACAAGGAGATTTCGCGAAAATCCTTTTCCAAAGGCGCTCTTATCTCATCAACCACTGGTTCCACTTCAGCAAACCTGCTTTCTTCTTTACCCACTATTCTGGCGGATTCGCAAGCCTCCCTCACTCTGCTTTCAAGGTCACCTATGTCATTGAAAGTCGCATAACCCCACCCGCCTTTGACCAGAGCCCTCACTATTCCACCCAGCGTCCTGGACGAGCCGATGCTGTCCAGCTCTTCACCCCTAAAACTCGCCCAAGAACAAGTTACGTTTTCAATTCGAATTTCTGTGTATTCCGCATCACTCTTACGTAAAGCTTTTTCCATCTTTTCTCTCATAACAATCAGCCTCCAAACAACTGCGCCAACCAAACCCACCAGCAATACCATTTTATGATTTTAGAGAACAATTATCTTACCCACCCCACTCTCAATATAATCCTCCTTATATTCTTCCTTAAACATTTCCCGACAACGATCTCCCGAACAATGGGAAGGGACAACCTTCTTCATTTCTTTCGAAAATTCAATAAATAGTCCTGTACAAGACTATTATCATGAAGCAGCGCCTTAAAAAGCTTTTGTTCAAAATTGAAATTTGCGTTCTCTATTATATCTTGAGCATCTTGTAAGTCCATATGTCTTGGATAAACCGAAATCAGGGCATTATGATTTGAAATTCTATGGATTTCTCTCAGTAGCTCCTTTCTGGTGGTCGGAGAAAAATAGTAGGAATGGATAACATCATAGAGTAAAACAACATCTACAGACTCATCCTGCAATGGAATTTTCAATTCCCCTGATGTTGCTATGATCTGAATATTTTTAAGTTTTCGTGATTGGCCACTTTTTGCTACTTCATTTAAACATACTCTATCCTTATCCAATGCATACACCTTGCCTTTGTTACCGACTATTTGGGCGGCAGGAATGGTATAGTAACCGGAACCACATCCAAAATCGAGTACATTCTGGTTCTTGGTAATGCCTACCTCCTTTAAGACCTTTTCGCCATATTGTTTCAGCCATTTTTTCGTATCACTTCCCATTTCTCTTCCCTACCAGTGACGTGCCCTTTTATCTTTTGTTCCAGCACTTGAATCTTTTCCTGGAGCGGTTCTTTTAAATAGATCTCCTTGAATTGAACGCTGAAAATTTGCCCGTCTCCAAAGACTTTCGCCGAAATTGAGTCTACATCCACACGAAATGCTTCAAGTTCCAGCAAGATCTTATTACGCAGGCGGATTTGGATGAGCCCGCTAGCTTAGAGCCACTTGACCACTCGACTACAGTTATAGGAATTTCAATAAGTTGTACAGCTTCCGAAACGTCCAATTACTATGGCTTCACTAATGGGAAAAGGGGACCATCCGTCACAACGAAGAAGATACAATCTTCTTCTTTTGGAACCTGAAAGGGGCCATGTATGTCTTCCTTTGGGGCGTAAAAGTACATGCCCTTGGAGAGCTCTTGACCAGTTTCGGGGTTCATCAGTTTACCCTGGATGACAAGAATGTCATGACCACAAGGGTGGCCGTGCTTGGGCTCAAGATAACCAGCAGGAAACTTCACAATGGCCGCTACTGCCCCAGTTTTCTCATCGGCGCTCAACACTTTGAGCATCGCCCCTGGCGGCAGATCCTCTGGCCCCGATGCCCACTCCATAGTTTCCGGATCGATGACAACTGTGGATCTCATTTGGATTCCTCCTTTCTTTTTTGAGTGTCGCACACCCCTATCTTTTTTCGTCCTTTAAAATGTGCTTTTCCCTGGAAATTCAATAATGGGGACTAACGGTTTCGGCACAGTTGTAGGTACTGGGATAGGGATGGCAATAGTCCGATTGTGTGTCAAGACGACAATTAACACTTCATATTGTGGGGGATTAGGAATGGCGGAGAATTACAGGCAAAGGAAAGTCTTTGTGTTGATCTCTTGCCAACATCCTAACCATTGGAAATGTCACGATATCAAAAACATATCGAAACCGCTCTGAGAAGCGGGGTTATGATTTGGTTGAATCAGTAGCCTCTCTGGGCCTCTCAGACACCTTCTCAAGCTCTTCACGGACGGCCTTGCCCTCTTCCGTCATTCTTTCCCAGTGCTTGGTGCTGTCATTCTTTAAGGTTGGGATGACCTTGTCAATGCAAGCTAAGATTCGGTTAAGGAAGCTCATTGGATTACAGTCCGTGAAATGACAGGACACCTGAAAAGCCCCCAGTGTGTGCAGTCACCGGGGGCTTTGCAAAAGGAGGCTGTGACGAAACATTGAAAAAACATCATACCTTTTGGTTAGATACTTGAAACCGGCGGAAATGTCAAGGTGCCAACATACTTTATCCGCTATTGCCAGGCGAACAGGACTCTCTGTGGCCACGCTGAGAAGAGTCCACGGAATCCAAGGTTCCTTAATCATGGTGGGACAAAAACTTGAGCCGCAAAATCCGCGAAATAGCCAGCTATTCCTGTGGTTTTGCTCAATCGGATCGGCCAAATCCGACCCAAATCTGAGCGCCAACTCTGCCAAGTTATTTTTGCGTGAGCCCTTAGCCGGGACCAGATTGGAGCGGTGGGTTTTTACGAATTACGATGCCAGGATGCTTGAGTATCTTTTTGACCAAATTCAGTCATGGATGTATTTTGATATTACGTCAAAGCAATCCCTTTTTCTCTCTTGATAAAACGAAAGCTGCTTTCTTCCCTCATGTACAACTGCTTGAAAATTGTCTTCCAAATCTTTCAAGAAGTTTTCAATGACTTCCTTGAATTCTGATTCATTGTTTGCGTTCTCTAACATGAAATCAAAGATCATAATCTTGGTGTCCACATATCTTTCCAATCTAGAACGTTGTGGACATGCAAGCTTTCCGCCAGGTGCATCTTTATAGAGATGGGCGGTCTGCCAAATAAGATCATAAACAGCCTTTCTAATATCTTCTTTTATGTCTTTTTCTGACACCTTCACCTTGCTGCCTGAAAAGTATGTATTTAGGAAAAGCGGAAAAAAGTCGGGCTCGAATTGCGGAGGGCCACACCTCAGACAAGCCCAACCGTTTGAGGTTGAGAGTTGCGATCTCATTTGAGTGAACATAAGGGACGTTCTCAACATTTAAAGTTATCAGTCATCAGTAACATAAAGCAAGGCCCCCTAATAGCAACCTAAAGTTTAAATGTTGAGAACGTCCCCAATAGCCCCTTACAAAGGGAAATCCATGTTCGAATTGTGGAAAGCTCCACCCCTGAATATACCACAATTTTCGGTGGGGAACTTGTGATACGTTACGATATGAAAAACATGTCGAAATCTGACCACCCTGCAGCGCCGGGGACAGATGCTACCGACATCCATGGGCTTATCGGGAACGCTGGTAAGTTCCGACTAATTCTGCTTTCGAGAGAATGTGTCCCTCCATTGCCTTTTCAAGCTCTCCTTTGGTCGGCTTACCCAGATCTGGAAGAACAACATCCAGGGCATAGAGCTTGTGAAAGTAACGATGGCGGCCGATTGGCGGGCAGGGTCCGCCGTATCCAGTCCGTTTCCAGTCGTTGAGCCCTTCTTTAGTTCCCTCGGGAAGATCCTTCGGTCTCACACCTTCCGACAACCCAGGGGCACCGGGAGAGACGTTATAAAGTACCCAGTGGACCCACGTCATTTTAGGTGCGGCAGGGTCAGGAGCATCGGGATCGTCTACAATCAGAACAACACTCTTTGTTCCTTCGGGTAGGCCCGACCACTCTAGGGCAGGTGAAACATCCTCACCGTCACAGGTATAACGCATGGGAATCTTTCCGTTATGTGAGAATGCCGGGGATGTGATTGTCAGGGTCATTGTGACCTCTCCTTTTTTTATGTTTGCATTATGTAAACTCTTTTCTGATGCATATGCGAAGGTACCGAAGCCTATGAAAAACCCCATAAATCCTGCCAAACATAGCTTTGCAACATTACGTACTGCACAAGTCATAAGAACACCCTCACCAAAAAGCAATGGAACAGATTGCCAACATACCATGAGCTTTCTTTATCTTTCGTTGGCCCCCACCTGGGAATACGAGCTGCCGATATTGGAAAGCTATACTACGTTTGGTTCTTAATTCCGTAGGTCACAAATAGAAGATGTCTGCCACCATCGATACGTCAGAATCAAACGGCCTTTTGAAAGATTTTATTCGCATATCACAAATTTTCGGGCTTTTCAATTGTGGAGATGCAGAGAGTTGTGTTTTGGAGAGTCTGCCTTCCGATAAAGATACATGACAGAAATCAATAGCCCGGAAATTTGCTTTTTGAGTGGAGATGGCCGAATGAGATCTTTATCCCCCAGATCCTGATCCTCCGGTCGCAGAATGATGAAATCTATACTGTCACATTCCATTTGTGGAATGCAGAGCAGTTATCTAGTTTCCATCCAGAAATGGCCCTTTTCCGCAATCTCGGCGTCAATCTGCTGGATCGCTTGTGCGACGTACCAAATGTACGCCTCCGCGCGATCCCTTGATTTCCTTGACCTTGCGAAAAATTGCTCATTTCTGAATTGGAAACTACGCTGTGTCCATCCGGAGTTGCCGGATGGACACTATCTAGATTCTTCGACCAGATGGCTCATATGCAATCGCATACAACATATGGGAACCATCGGAAAAAAGGCAGGGCCAAAATGGCCCTGCCTGCTCAAAAACTAATGTTTACTCAAATCAATTCGCTTAATAGATTCAACTCCTCCAGTTGCATTAAGTATTGTTGTCTATTGATGTTCTTCTGCAGGCGGTGTCTCCTCAGGGGGAGTAACCTCCTCAATGGGTGCAGGCGGTGTCTCCTCAGGGGGAGCAACCTCCTCAATGGGTGCGGGCGGTGCCTCCTCTCTCTCCTTGCAGCTCAGGGATATTACCAGGGTAGACACCAAGAACAAACAAAGTATTACTGTCAGAAACTTCTGCATTTCTGGCCACCTCCTTTGTGAGGGCCATCGAAAGTGTCCCCGAAATATTGACATTCGAGCACTTTTCCCATCTGATAGAAGGGAACGGTTCATTCAAAATGCTGAGTAAACCACAAATCTCCAAGTGTCACGGATGCCCCCTTCTCACATGTTTGTTGAGTTTTTTTATCGCCTACGGTCTAAATGCTACGAACTATATCACCTCCTTTCTTGAAAAATAGCAAAATGTAGCCCACCGATCCTACATTGAATTGCCGTTACCGATACTTACCCCATCCCCAAACGGAGTATGGATATCACATCCCGTCTCATTTGGGAACCAAAAAGAGGCTCTAAAGATCTCTGTTTGATATCTGTGGCTCAGAACAAGAGTTGTTAAGACACAGATGTCCTTGCAGTATCACCACTGACACGTAGTGAGCGGTACAGCTGTGATATCACTGGCTATAACAGGCCAAGGAACAGCAACAGGAATTTTCCGTTAGGACCAGGACTTTGCCCTTTAGCCTGTTTTAAAACTTTCAATTGTTGAATGTGTTTTTTTGAGGTCTAGATATCTTTTGCCGCACCTACTAACTTATCAAAATTCTCAACTTCAACTACTGGTGATGTCGTAAAGGAGATCCCTGTTAGTTTGTTTAATGCAACCGATGTCGCAAGGGCCTTTTCCATATCAGGTAAATCCAAAGTAAGAACAAGATCGTGTTCTCCGAGCACAGCATACATAGATATAACCTTTCCGCCATGCTTTTTGATCACCTCAACAGCCTTATCTGTTCGTTCTGCACTGATTCCCTTTATCGCCTCTGAAGAGTACTTTCCAAACATCATAAATATTGGCATATCAACTCCTCCTTTCTGTTCCCGTTTTATTTCATAAACTGAGGCCAGATATATAACCAATAAAAAGTACAACCCTTTTTTATATAACTAAATATCCGATTTCGGCTTCTCAATTCTTTCCATCGACAGTAGGAATCTTCATTTTTATATTGAACCACCCGCTGTTGGCTTTGTCCATAGGGGCAGGGATTCAATTTGATAAGGGAAATCCCTAATAGAGGGGAATTTCTCCCGTGGACAAGTCAGGAAAATAACCAATGTCGAGCATTCTTGAGGGTAGGCTTAATCCTTCCAAAGGTCCAGATCGATCAGTTGGATTGGAGAAAGAATGCGTTTGTTTACGGAGACAGCCCCAAGAGAGTGACGCTGGAATGAGGAGGGGCGGTAGCGGACTAAAACAAACTCCGCCTGAACCGGCAAGGGTCGATGGTGAATATACAATATGTTGGGGGGGCCGAGTCCGGCAGGAGAAGCAGCTTCTCTTTGGTCATAATGAGTCTGAATAATCCCAAAACCCCACCTCTCTTCACGAGAAATGGGGTCTTAGCACTCAATTCATGGCATCCTCTTGCTTAGGGCTCACGCAAAAATAACTTACCATTTTGGCATCTCAGCTTCAGGCCGTCTCCGACCGATACTCATTCGCAAAATCCGCGAAATAGCCAGCTATTCCTGTGGTTTTGCTCAATCGCGCAAAATCCGCGAAATAGCCAGCTATTCCTGTGGTTTTGCTCAATCGGATCGGCCAAATCCGACCCAAATCTGAGCGCCAACTCTGCCAAGTTATTTTTGCGTGAGCCCTTAGGGTGAACATATCATTATAAATTTTCGGGTAGACTATCACAAGGCTTCGTTTGTTTTTTTGTCAAAGAGTTATCCTATAACCAGGCTCCGGAACCATCACATTCAATGAGCCTGCCAAATCTTTAAATTGCTCCATCCTATCAATCACCTGCCTTCGCACCTTCCTTTGTATGTGGACCAGAGCAAGATTGGATGCCTCACATCTTTTGGCCATATCAATAGACCCTGTAACGGTTCCGTGTCCCGGGACTTCGCTTTCCATATGGAAAGCCTCGTGGATGATGAGTTGGCTGCCCTTAGCAAGGTCCATGCTTTCAGGTGTGGGCTTGCCATCACCACTGTAATAGATTGATTTCTGCTGGGCATCTATTCTCAGGGCAAGATCTCTTTGGGAATGACTGTTCTCGGCAGCTTGCAAAGTGAGACCGAAGATCTCTACATCCTTCTTTGGCTCCACCTCCAAGAACCTGATTGGGAATTCTAACTTTTCATAAAAACCGGGATAGGCCAGATCAAGAGACTTACGGGTGAAAGAATCTATCCCCTTCTGTCCCAAGAGCGTTAAAACCTTGCTCCGTCCTTCTTCCCAGAAGCGAACCAGTAATGCAGGAAGCCCCAAGGAATGGTCACCATGAAAATGGGAAATCCAGATGCCATCCAGTACATCAACTTCTGGCACCTCTCTCCAGAACTGCGGCGGAGCAGTAAAGCCGCAGTCAAGTAGTAATGTTACAGGCGAAGTCCCCACCTCACAACGGATTAAAATGGATGTGTTAGGAAGCTCTTCGTCAAATGCCTCGCCAACACCCAAAAAAATTACTTCAATCATAACTCCTCCAAATTTCAGCCCTGCCCCTAATTGCCCTCTTTGCCTATATCTCCAAGAGCGTGTAATACAGGCCCTTGACCACTTCTGCCATGGCCTCAAAATTGAGAGTATCGATTGTATCTGTCTCCTGGTGGTAATTCTTGTTTCTGAAAAATGATGTATCCGTTACCATGACGGCTCTGTATCCATGGTGCCAGAATGAAGAATTGTCCGAAAGGCTAATGCCTCCCAAATATTCGGGTGCAGTTAAGGACCTTGCATCTATGGCCGAATGTTTCTTAATTCCCTTTTTCAGATAAGAGACATATTTTGATGAATGAAAATTCCCCACTACTGCAATGAAGTCAGCCGTCTTGGGATAAAAAAGGCGCATGCACGCAAGCGGGTATTGTTGAATGGGCTCCTGGGAGAAATATCCGATCATCTCCAGTGAGATCATAACATCCACCGACACCTTCCGATCTTTTAGGTGCTTAGCGTAAACCATGCTCCCCATATTATGAGATCCAAAGCAAGGGGGCTCTTCATTAACAAAGGCAACAAATATGAGATGCTTTTTGTTCAAACTTGCTTTGTGTAACCTTGCAAGCTCCAGCATGCCGGCGACAGCCGAGGCATTGTCGTCCGCACCTGGTGTTCCAGGCACGGTATCATAATGGGCACCAATCACCACTAACCCCTCATCAGTCCCGGTTTTCTCTGCAATCAGATTTGAGACGCTCTTGCCGTAGCATGAATAGGTTTGCCGCTGCACTGTATATCCGCTGACTTGAAAGGCTGATTCAATATAGTCAGCAGCCTTGCTCAGGGAATGTTCCTTCCATAGATGTCGATCTCCTATCTTGACCGAGAGATATTCCACATGCTTATAAAGGTTTTCAATAACAACCCGCTTCCTGAAAGCCTGGAAACCATTTAAAATATCAGACGATTTTGTCATCACAACAACAGCTCCACCACCAGCATCTACCTAAGGCCCAACATAACCGTTCACGGGGTGGCGTGTTTCTTGTAACGGCTTGGCGGAAACCCTTCGTTTTTCCAGCGACTTAGTACTCTGGTTCATAAATTCGGTCACGTATTTTTCCTGCCTTTGCCTAATTGTGCTCATTAAAGAAAAAACCGATCATTCGCTGTCATTGCGAGCGAATCGAAGCAATCTCGCTGTTTCTGACCAGATTGCTTCGTCGCTTCGCTCCTCGCAATGACATTGTGTTTGAGATTACCTTACGTGATTGTATTTATGAAAACATGTACTTAGCAAAGGGGGAAACCGCAGCCACCGAAGTGCAACGGAGGTGGAATACGGAGATGCTGGATACTGGTCACTTGATACTGGATAAACACAACAATTTCAAGCGCATGATCCAGCATCCAGTATCGAGCATCCAGTATCTAACTGCCATGAAGTACAACGCTAAAAATTCTCCAAAAATCCATGACCCCAAAATCTTTTTCTGAAACTCTATAGCTGGCAATATAAGGCATAAGGCGTTAGGAACGTCGGAAGCTCTTTTCACCGGGTCGTACATAACATAACAAATATACCATAGCACGAACCATCACCAGAGGAAGCACCTTTCCTCAAGTTCCATTTCGGGCCTGGTTTTGGTATAAAAATAGATTTGAGTATGATATCCTACATAAGGAACTAATCAAAGGCAAGACGAGTCTCTCAAGCATCACAGGAAAGCTCACAGATGTCCGCAGCAGAATTTCTGCGACATTTTAAAAAACTCCATGAATCAGCCATTTTCATGGACTCTCCCTATCCATGGGTTAAGTTCATCGGCTCGGTTGCGTTGATCGGAATTGACTCGGCATCAAAAGGTTCAGGCGCTGGCGGGTGTATTGGCAATGATCAGATCCAGAAAATTTCAGATGTCCTGGACCGGAGAGATGTCAAGAAAAGGCTTTCTATACTGATTTTACACCATTCGCCACTGACACAGACTCAGAAACGATTAAAAGGGCTAAAGGACTCAGAAAGATTCCTGAAGGCGGTCAGTTATGATATTGTCAGCGGGAATAGTAGTAGTTAGAAAAGAAACAAAGGAATGGAAATATCTATTTCTTAGGGCTTATAAAAACTGGGATTTTCCCAAAGGGATAGTTGAATCCACAGAAGCCCCTATAGAAACCGCTAAAAGGGAAGTTAAAGAGGAGTCTGGTATCACAGACCTGAATTTTCGATGGGGTGATATCTTCAAAGAAACATTACCCTATGGTGGAGGAAAGAAAATCGCAAGGTATTATATCGCTGAAACCTCCCAATGTACCGTAACTTTTTCTATTAACCCTGAACTTGGAAGACCTGAACATCATGAATATCGCTGGTTATTTTATGATGAAATTAAAAAATTGTCACCAAAAAGACTCCTGACAACTATTGAATGGGCAAATAGCCTTATCAATCAAAATCGATACGAGTCATTTATTAAGGAAGGCGCCCTGAAAAATATTAGTATTTCTCGGGAGTGGAGAGCCGCGGCAGAGGCGATCTCTAAGGAAAGCGGAATTTTTCTGGTGGTGGGGGTTCCGGATTCGGGTAAGAGTACGCTTTCAAGGTATCTCATACATTATTTGACACATGCCAGCCGGATCGTTGCCCTGATCGATTGTGATGTGGGACAAACCCATTTGGGTCCGCCCACGACCCTGGGTATGATGCTTTATACCAATCCAACGGATACATGCGATACCCTTCAACCTGACCATATGCGGTTCATCGGGGCAACTTCACCTACTGGTCATCTCTTAGACATCGTGGTGGCTACAAAAAAGATGGCGGACAAGGCCCTAAATTTAGGGGCCGAGGCCGTAATCGTCAACACCAGCGGTCTTATTCTCGGAGTGGCTGGCGCCAAGCTGAAGTTAAACAAGGTGGATTTACTCTGTCCCAAATATATGTTGGCACTTCAGGAATCGTCAGAAATTGAACACCTTCTCACATACTTGGAAAAACGGCACACCGTATCTACTTTTCGCCTGCCAATCTCTGAGCACGCCCGAAAAAGGCCCCCCGAGGTGAGAAGACGTTTTAGAGAAGAAAAGTATAGGGAATATTTCAGGGAATCTCAAATAGTGAAAATGCCTTTTTCACAAATAGGTCCACAGGGGTATGTGTGGTGCCGAGAAAGGAATGTGCGAATAGATGCCATAAAACATTTACTTTTGGGTCTTTGTGACTCAGAAAATTATCTCTTAGCGCTGGGTGTCCTCCAAGAATTTGATTTGGAGGAGCGCTCTCTGCACATTCTTACCCCCTTAAGCTCCAAGGATGGTGAAAAGGTCAGGGCTATCCAGTTAGGGGAAATAAAGATTCATCCCAATGGGCAGGAAGAGTATGTCCACGGCGGGAAGAACTTACCGAATAGCATACCCAATTGAGATTATCAAGTTAAATAGTTAAGAACGTCCCATATGTTGCCATATGTTGCTAAGAGGAATAAAAAGGACCTTTAAAAGGTAAAACTCGCAACTAAACTGACAACATAACGTCCCCCTTACCGCGCCATTCATTGCAAGGAGCAAAAGCGATCTCTTATCTTCCCTACATTTATTGCAACACCAGCTTTCTCCCTTATGACTTGCGAAACCATCTCCCAATCCAAATAGGTCTCTAAGGATTTAGATGCCGCTAAGGACTGTATAATGGAAAGGGGCCTTATGCCTCTTCGGTAAACATCTGGATGAACTTCCAGATAGATCTTGCCTTCATCTGTAATCGCCATTTTGACTGGCTGATAAATGATTTTGACCATGGTGCCAATCTTTATCTTGTAATAAAGTTCCTCAATATCATCTGTTAGCATACGTATACAACCATGGCTCAAAGGCTGGCCAATGCTACTAGGCCAGATCGTAGCATGGATACTATAAATAGGCCGAGATAGTCGGAACCGGTATCTTCCCAATGGATTATCTAGCCCTGGCGGAACCCTGGTTTTTACCATCTGACCCTCTCGTCTCATCTCATCCTGGATGGATTTGGGGACATACCAAACCGGATCTTTTTCCTTGAAAATTATATTGTAAATCCCTATGGGTGTTGGCCAATTCGGCCTGCCGATAGCCAATGAACAACATTTTCTCAATTCTCCCTTCTCAAAATAATATGCCATACGTTCTGGTAAGTTAATAACAAATCCTTCGTTAACAACATTTGGAACTATATGGCGGTTACAAATGCAAAGGTGCTGTCCAGGAACTATAAAATCTGGATCTTTAAGTTCATTAATCCTGGCTAAGTACCTCCAATTTGATCTAAAATAACCGGCAATGGCAATTAAAAAGTCGCCGGGCTTAACTATATATTCCGTTTCGCCGCCAATAATCTGATGGAAAAGCGGCGGGTCATATGTGGCACTGTAAGTAACGGAGCCCAAACTCACTACAAGGCCCATTGTCATTAACCATATCTTTAATGACATAGTGAGACTGAACATATCTTATCCCTGACCATTGCCATTTACCCCGCACCTCATAATGCCTCGCCATTTATGGCAAGGCCCGTACGAAGGGGTTTGTTCCGCCCGAGGATGTAGAAGTACAGTCAAAGAAACCATTGGGAATGCCTTTCCCCGTTGGATTCGGTACCAAGCGAATTAAATCCCACGGGGCTCGCCCTTTAAGGAGGAGTGTGGGGGCGGGGTTTACTGTGCGAAAAGAGGAACGGGAAACATTTACAGATTAAGCTGGAAGCGAATTATTATGACTTGACAGAAAGCCTTTAAAAAGACCTCGAGAAAAACCCCCAATTCCTATTTTTCGCAAGTGCCTAAGATATTTTGAGCCATCTATATCTACTACTAATATGTTCTTTCCGTTATACGAAAAGACAAGAGCCCCCTTTTTTTCTTTGATTTGTAATATTAGACACTTATCTTCCTCAAATTGGCCTCTATAGATGTTATTTTGTAGATTACAATGAATTTCAACAAGGCCAAAGCCCTTCTTACCACCAATAGCTACCATACCTTTGGCCCTAATAAGGTAGTTTCCATTCTCGTCAAAAGGGACTGCTGTGGCATGAGTTAACTGATATCTTGTGGTCTTTATTTTACCTTCATCCTCAACATAAGCATCTCCCTTCATATTTAGCCTTTCTCCGTGGTAAACTAAAGGGATATCACAATGAGCCCGGTCATACCTTTTAATTAATGCTTCCCCATCCTTGTAATCTATAGCTACTCCCCCATTTACCGTTTCCCTTATGAGACTTCTCCACCATTCAATAGATTTTTCACCGACCAAAGAATCGCCAACCGTTATTGCACCTGTTTGTACCTCGTGGCCATTTCCAGAAATCCAGCTATTATAAGTCCATCTGATTCCAAAGGGGGATTGTAGAGCCTTTAGAAGTCCCATAAGGGTTCTCTCCCTCGGTTTGGTCATGTTTTCACTTGCTTTGTTGTCACCAGAAAAGCTTATACAACAATCGGCTATGAATTTTCAATCTCTCCCGCTCGATCCCAGACATAACCCAACATTCTCCTCCCCTGTTCCTCTATCCTGCTTCCATGTCCGTTTTTCGGCTATGACCGGCCCACTCTTCGCAGGCTCCGTTCTGCCTGCCCTGTTGCGTTGCTATACAAAAATGTTCCACCTGTGCGGTTAGTATGTTGGCCTGTTGAGCATGCCTCCGGACATCCGTACCGCGCAGCGTGCCCCCTCCCCGCCTGCCAACGCCTGGGTCACACCGAGGTTACAATGCCAGCACACAATGCACTATGGGGACGTAGTTAACTTTTTAACTTAAGTTTACCCAGCCAGCGAATATTTTGTAGCCTTTACCAGCTTCTCGCCTCGCATTGCTGATTTGCTGACAGCCGGAACTGAAATTGTTGGTTTAAGGACACTTTCCACACATCCCCAGAACTTTGTCCGTATCCTGCCAGCCGTTTTTTCTTTTTGCCGTCAAGATGCTGTGACCGCAGTACTTATGCCCGAATATTCGCCTTCTTTCAATGCCCCTGGCAATGATATGGTGGAGGGCTCCCTGAGCATCTATTCGTGATTTTCTCGGCATGCAAACCGAGTAGCATACCCAATTGAGATTATTAAGTTAAATAGTTAGTCGCGGTAGGAATGCCGGTTACCCGGCACCCCCCGCACAGATCCGGACTTATGTAGAGTAACATTTTATGTAGAGTAGATAAATCTCTCCAATCTGAAACCTATTTAATTCCAGCCTCTTAGATCAAGTCAAAGCATTACACTTCTCAACATAAGAATTCC
>JAFDKF010000154.1 GCA_019307135.1 Deltaproteobacteria bacterium | reverse complement strand
TGCTTGCTGCATGCGCAGCCAGAGACCTGGCCCATTGCCAGCAAACTTGCCAATCCTAAGCGCCATATCCGTTGTAATTGGATGAGTACAGGCTAAAACGCGGTGTAACTGCTGTCGAGAAATACCGAGACGTCTTGCAGCTTCGCTTACTGACAGACCAAGGGTTGGAAGCACGTCTTCACGCAAAATCTCACCGGGATGAACCGGTGGACGTTTTAAAGGACGTTTAACAAAATACTTTCCCATGACTTCACCTCAGTGATATTGTTCAAGATCGACCCTTAGCGCCTCACCCTCTTCCCACTCAAAGGTGATACACCATGGGTCGTTAACATGGATACTATAACGTTTAGGTATTCCCTGCAGGCCGTGGAAATTGAATCCAGGTACGTTTAAATCCGTCAATGACTCTGCTTGATTCAAAGCTTCCAAACGTCGTAGGGAACGTGATTGTAAATCATGTCTTACCCGACGGGAACGGCCCCGCTCGAACAGTTCAGCGAGTCCCTTGTGCTTAAAGCTTTTAAGCATTTTTTATATTATATCATTTTTTGTTACAGTGTCAACATTTTTGTTACAGTTGCTTCGCTAAAAATTAAGTGAGATTTGTTTATAAATGGCTACGCCCAACGCTGGCGATGAGGTGTCGCGAGAAGGTAAGCGAGGAACAAGCACGGAAACTTTCTCTTTTCCCGATCAAGGAATTCATGAACAGTTGCCTTGAACTTGGAGTAACCCTTCAGGAGGTCTCGGGCGTGGGCCAGAAGGGCTTCCGAAGGAAAGGGGTCAGACGTCCCAGAATTGGATCAGTAAATCGGTCCGTTGGCAGTTTTGTCGTCGCTCTCCCCCATTGTTTCTACAGCGAAATCGAGGAGGGCAGCTATTTTCGAGGTCTTGTCCTCCCCAACCCCATCCAACTCCTCAAAGCTCAGCCACCCTTCCTTGATCAACCTCGCAAACACAAAGATAAGGACCGAATACCTGTAGTCGTATTTCTCGTCTAGTTCTCTCCTCCTCTCTGTCAGGAAATCATGTAGCCGCCAGATATCGTCCGGGCCTGACAGCTCTTTTGCCTTGGCACGGATCTTTCTGGCCAGCTCAGCGCATTCCCTTTCATAGGCTTTCTCGAAGGCTTCCCTGGCTTTCTTCTTTTCCGTTTTTGACCACCTGATTTCGTTCATGTGAATTCTTCCTCAGTCGGTCATAGCTAAGCTCCGGCCAACATTGAAATAGTCCAGATCAATATCCAGGATACAGCTCATTCTCCGAAATTCCTTTGATATTCCGACTTGAGTCTTTCCCGTAAATTCTTTAGAGCAGCGTAGCCTGAACTATTACCGTCTCATCAGCCAATACATGTTTCAAGGCGGGCCTGTGGACAAGGCGCTGCTTTTTGGGAATCTCTGTTAGCAGTTATACGCTTAACGAGATAAAAGAGCTTGAATTGATGAGCTGCATCTGGTCAAGCCTTACGCTGACATAGGCGTTGACGGAATCGGCTCCAATGAGCCGCGAGTACTGGTCGAGTACTTCAGGTAACCCTCTTGTCTTTGATCAACATGGTTGACGGGTCGAGTACCAATACGGGATGATCTGAAGGCGTGCCCCCTCCCTTTAAGGCTCTCACATGGATCTCTTTTCCTTCGGGCTGGAGCTCTACAGCAACCTCGAACAGATCAGCAACATCTAAAAGCGGGGCCGGCATGCCGTCCGGGGCTGGCTTTTGATGGCGGTGTGTGCGCACGGCAAACCAGACACGCATGGAATAGTCTTTTGCAAGGGTTTTCAGATCGGAAAAGGACCCTCTCGCTGTTTCATCAAAAGGAAGTCCGTCAATTAAGATCGTCTGGGGGAAGAATATGCCCTGCTCTGTAAGGTCGGCTATCCTCTCTTCCAGTTTGGGTACGCTGAAACTCTCTACCTTAAAGGTCATGATGAACCTGTGTGGGAGAATAGCCTCCCAGAGCTGGTCCATCTGCCTGACATTGTATTGATTTGCAATATTGCGGACAATCTCTTCGTACCAAAGACCAACCTTTTTCACAGGATCACACAGGCTGATATGGAGGACATTTTTGCTCTCCAGCATGCTGTTTAAGGCAAGTTGAACCAGAAAAGCTGTCTTGCCCACACCAGCGCGTGCCAGTATGGCACCAAATCCTCCTTTTGGGAGGAAGCCTTCGGTCTGGTATCCCATGAGCCTCAACGGGTTTCGGAGGATAAGATCTTTTTTAAGCATATAGAAATTCCTGTCCTTAAGGTATACGACTTTTGCCCGGGAAGAAGGCGATTCGATTGGTTTGACTAGTTCAGTTCGCTCTACTTGTTCAACAATGTATTTATGCCGCATTCTTTTCTTCTGCTTTCCTTTTGACCAGTTCTTCAGCGATCCCCTTCGGAACCTGCCTGTAGGTGAAAAACTCCATGGTAAATTGGGCCTTGCCTTGTGTGGCTGATCTCAGGGCCGTTGAATAGCCGAACATTTCTGCAAGAGGAACCTGGGCTTCAATAATACACATGGGGCCTTCGTCCTGTGTGCCTACTATAATTGCCCGGCGCTGATTCAAAGAACCCATGACAGCACCCTGAAACTCAGTTGGCGTTTCCACCACGACTTTCATGACGGGTTCATGAATAACTGGCTTGGCTTTGGCATAGCCTTCGAGAAACGCCCCGCGGGCAGCGGCCTGAAATGCCATATCAGAAGAGTCAACAGAATGTGACGCCCCGTCATTTATGACTAATTTGATGCCGGTGACAGGGAACTCCATCTTAGGCCCCTTAGTGAGGCATTTTCTAAAGCCCTTTTCACACGCGGAAATGAGCTGGGTGGGAATAGCGCCTCCAACCACCTTATTTTCAAACACAAAATCATCTTCGGTTGTTGCTTCCATGTACCCTGCCACACGACCGAACTGGCCGGCACCACCGGTCTGTTTCTTGTGCGTATAGTTGAACTCAGCCCTGGTAGTGATAGTCTCCCTATAAGCCACTTGAGGCATGCCCGTAGTGACATCGGCGTCATATTCTCGACGCATCCGTTCCACGTAGACTTCAAGGTGCAGTTCTCCCATCCCGGAGATAACGGTGTCCCCGGTTTCATCACTCACATACACTTTGAATGTGGGGTCCTCCTTGGTAAAACGGGCAAGGGCTTTGGACACATTCACCTCGGCTTTGTTATCCTTTGGGACAATAGCAAGGGAGATGACAGGATCGGGCACATGCATGGATGTCATGGTCAGGCTGATACCAGGCGCTGCAAAGGTGTCACCGGAAGCACACTCGATACCAAAAAGCGCCCCGATATACCCAGCAGGCATGACTAGGATATCTTCCATCTGGTGTGCGTGCATTCTGACCAGCCTGCCGATCTTGACCTTTTTTCCGGTGCGAACATTTACGATCGTCTCCCCCTTGGAAAGCGTTCCCTGATAAACACGTACGTATGTGAGCTGGCCATACGGTCCGTCTTCCAGTTTGAAGGCAAGTGCAACAACCGGTTTTTCCGGATCAGAAGATAGCGTGACCGGTGTTTCATCATTGCCACTGTCGAGTGCCTCGGTTTCCACGTCAAACGGGCAGGGCAGCAGGTTTGTCACAGCGTTCAGGAGTGGCTGAATACCCTTGTTCTTGTAAGCAGAACCCATAAAGACCGGCGTCATATCACGCCTTAGTGTTGCCTTGCGAATGGCCTGAATAAGCAGGTCTTCGGTCACCTCATCCTCAAGAGCTGCCTCGGTGAGTTCATCTGAAAACATGGAAGCCACATCGATCAGCTCCTCCCGCCTTTCCAAAGCTTCTGAAAGGAGATTCTCCGGTATATCTTCGATGCGTAAATGTTCTCCATTTTCACCATCAAAATAGATTGCTTTCATTGTGACAAGGTCTACAACCCCATTGAAGCCTGCCTCCAGACCAAGAGGGATCTGCATGGCTACTGCATTGTGCCCCAACTTGTCTTTGAGCTGCTCAATGACCCGAAAGGGGTTTGCTCCGCTCCTGTCGCATTTATTGACAAAGGCTATACAAGGCACCTTGTATCTAGCCATCTGCTGGTCCACAGTAATAGACTGAGACTGAACTCCACCTACAGAACACAGAACCAGTATTGCACCGTCGAGTACTCTTAAAGATCGTTCAACCTCTATGGTGAAGTCGACATGGCCGGGAGTGTCTATGATGTTGATCTCATGATCCTGCCATTCACAGTGGGTTGCAGCAGAGGTTATGGTGATACCACGCTCCCTCTCGAGTTCCATGAAGTCCATGGCTGCGCCGATACCGTCTTTTCCTTTCACATCGTGGATGGCATGTATTCGCCTGGTATAGTAAAGTATCCGCTCGGTAAGCGTGGTCTTGCCCGCATCAATATGTGCACTGATGCCGATATTTCTCACTTTATGAATTTCGTTTTTCATGCTACTGTTTTTCCCCTATCCGAAAGTGTTGTAAACGTCCAGGAATTTCTACAACCCATTAAAACCCATTATTCCAGCATTCCAATTGCAGAGCGAAGCGGAGCTAAGTTCATCGTTTTTTGACGAACACCATGGTGATTCAGGTCAACGTTTTTCCAAATAAAAAACCCCCTCATTTCGAGACACTCAACAGATGGGGGATCAGCTTTACAATGTGCCAATTTTGTAGAGACCAAACTTTATATGTACTAATTGCCGCCTTGTCAAGAAAGAACCTCATCGTTCGCTTATTAAATTCGTACTTAGATTAATTCTTATATCGACCTAAATCTTTATCCCGTTTTGGTTTCAGGTTTCAGGGCACATGTAGGTTTCAGGTGTTCCCGCCGCGGCGGGATTCAGGTGTCAGTTCTTGCAGTTCCTGAAACCCGACACCTGACACCTCAATCCTCGGAAGAGTCCAGAGAGTCCAGGGTCACATCTTCATTTGTCATTTAGCAAAAGAGTGCGGGGTCCTTTGGGCGGCAGTTTGGAAACGCTCTTTAGTTTTACAGTTTCTAATATTGGAAGAAAGCCTAACCAACAAACTCAGCGGCGGGCCCAAAACCTGTCCCGTAAGGTCGCAACGCTTCTTCCCGTCCGCTGAAGTGACGTGAAGTGACGGGTTATGCCTTCCTCTTCTTCCTTTTCTGCTTTCTCCTCTTTTTTTTCAGAACCACTTTTTTTGTATTCCCGTCAACCTCCTGGCGAAACATGGCATAGTGTTGTTTAACTCTCTCTACGTAAGCAGAGTCCTGGAGCAGCACCTTTCGGAATAAATCCAGGAGGGCAGGGGCAAGATTCGATTGTGAACTCGCAAGATTCAGCGCCGGTCCTATGAGGTCGTTGATGATATGCGGATCATCGTCTCCCAGCCACTTTGTATAGAATTCTCGATCTTCCCATCCCCACGTAATGACCGCTTGGACATTTTTTTGGAAAACATCTGGGGTCAAACCTCAAAATAAAAGATAACAACCGATTGGTATCCGATGCTTCACTTCACTATGATTTCAAGAAATCTTTTCCGATCTTCATCAGAAAAAAGATGTTTTCTATTCCACCTTTTCTTTTATTTCCCTGACAGGTGATGTGGTAAAGGGCATTCGGATAACTTCTGCGGAGCTGCCGTGTCATGATTTTGTTGTTGTCACACCTTGTAGCAGTCACAAAGCTTTATTTTGAGGTTTGACCCCGGTGCTTTTACGTGTTCCCCTGAGTCTGATTCTGCCTGATCAGCCGAATCGCGCAGTATGGACCCGTATGCTGCGTGGTGTGGGAGGGGGGAGCTGCGAGGCTCCTCCCTATCCCGATGGGCGGCCTCAAAATGCAAATAGCCGTTGTAACACAGAAATAACCTCCATCTGGGTTTCTGGATTAATAGAACCAAGCTTTTTTATGAGTCGTTTCTTATCGATCGTACGGATCTGATCCAGAACAATTTGCCCTTCTTTTCTTTTGAACCTGCAATTAACTCGTGTGGGATAGTCCTTTGTAGCCGAGGTCATCGGGGCGACTATAACGGTACGGACATGTCGATTCATTTCGTCGGGCGAAATAATCAAGCAGGGCCTGGTTTTTTGGATCTCAGAGCCAACGGTAGGATCAAGGTTAATCAAATAGACGTCGAACCTATTCGCTACCATTGCCACTCTTCCTCGTCCCATGAATGGGAAATGTTTTCATCCTCGATCACCAGTGCGTCGTCGCCTTTTTCAGCCATGGCTCTAAAAGCATTTTCCCAACCGCTCCGAGGACTTGAGACAGGACGTATGATGATTCGATTGTTTTCAACTTCGAGATCAACATCGTTCATAATCCCCGTTTGCTCGAGGAGGGGTTTTGGAATACGTATCCCTTTGTAATTCCCGATTTTTACGACACGCGCCCTCATATTTGTACCTCCTTGACCGAAAGTAGACACATTGTAATTACATTAACGCAGAAAGTCAAGGATAATAAGCCTTCGTTCTTCAATCTTTTGCTGCCCAACGACGAACTAACCGGCAGGAAGGGGAAAGGGTTGTCGCAAAACTAAAATTCAATATAAAAGCACACCTGCATTAAAGAAAGCCGACCCTTTCTGTCGGGTTAAGTGATTGGTTAGCCGATCTACACCTCCATTATTGTTCTGCACGGAAAATATTATGCAATATTATGGGGTCAGGTCTCAACTTTCAACACAAATGTCAAATGTTGAGACCTGACCCCTATGTTTCTTGCAAATGTCAAATGTTGAGACCTGACCCCTATGTTTCTTGCCTTTCCTTCTCTTCCTCAGCTGCTAGAATCTTCTTTTTCCTTTCTTTTTCTTTTCTCGCTGCCTCTTGCGTTTTCATTTTTTGTTTAATTTCATGTAAATTATTTTTTATCACTTCACGCAGTTGTGGAGCTCCAAGGACTTTACTTCCATAGCTCCATCTATTCTCTTTTATGCTAAATCCATACACTTCGTATGTAGTATTTTTTGCCCAATTAAGTGTAATAACATTAACCCACTCATCGCTCGTTCCTATAATTAAAGCGTACTTGGTGCCACTATCCAATTCTCCGATAGAGTAATATGCAATGGTATGATCGTATATCTTGATAGCATTTTCTAACGATGATTCTCCGAGACTATCACGATCTAACGGTTTAAAAATTTCGCATGATTTTTGTGGGCTATTCGCATTTTTTGCGAATGGTTGTTGGAATGCCTTACTGGTATCTATGTTACTGTATTCTTTCTTTTCAATGACAT
>JAFDKF010000025.1 GCA_019307135.1 Deltaproteobacteria bacterium | reverse complement strand
CCTGTATCGCAAGCCGCCAAATTTGTCAAGTATATTAATAATTTATTCAATCCGCACGTAACTTCCGCAGCTTTTCTTGCAGCCTCGTGTTGATGTTCACCTTTGAGCCTGGCAAAATCCAGTGCCGGTTATCTTCCGCGTGGGCGTAGAGCAGATCGAGTATAAAGGGGCGAACCTGGTGGAACGAGCATGAAAGGGAGAAAGAAATCAAGTCAGACCAGTAGTATGGGCCGCCCCTGGTCACTGAGTAGCACACAAGAGATACCGGCCACGAGGCAGCATCGCGTGCCGACAATCTATCAGCGTATGATTTTACCTTCCCACAAAGCACGCAGGAAGTTTCTATACGGCATTATTCGTATCCGCCCATGAACTCTCTCTTCCCTCTCATTGCATAGAACCAAGGCCTTCCGTGGCGAACATTCCTCTATAAAAGCGTTCAGGGGCCGCAAGTCCCTTTTCTCGACACGAGTCGCGCCCTTCACTTCGATAGCCACCTCGCCCCTACCCAGCACAAAGTCGACTTCCAGACCTGATTTTGTCCTCCAGAAATTGATTTCATAATCCAGTTCATTGTAAGAATTGTGAGCTGCTATCTCCATAAATATGAAATGCTCAAATGCCTTCCTGAACAATTCACCTTTTTCTTCCTCCAGGTGTCGCTTTGTTATGGCGCCGGCAACTCCCACATCGAACAAATAGAATTTTGCCGCCCTGGTGATGACTTGCCGGTTTTGCCTCCTCTTGAAGGGCTCTACCATGGTTCCCAGAAGCGTGTCGACGAGGATCTGGTAGTACTCTTTTACGGTCTTGGAATCTACTCCGCACTCACGCGCTATGTTCGAGTAATTTGTAAGCTCGCCGTGAGAGTAACCCATGGCATCAAAGAACCTGGAAAAGGCAGGAATGTTCCGAGTCAGCCCCTCGTGAAAAACTTCCTCTTTTAAGTAGTCTTGGGTATAGGCCCTCAAAGCTTTCTTATAGCTTTCCTTAAGATAATGATCCGGTATCATGCCGCGATTCAAGACTCTCAACAGATTCAGGTTCTCCAGTTCAGCCGTGACAAGCGGGAACATTTCATAACGCCATGCCCGACCTTCAAGCAAGTTAGCCTTTCCTCTCTTCAGCTTCCGTGCGCTTGATCCACACAGTATGAATCGCAAACCCTTATTCTCGATCAGCCAGTGCACCTCGTCCAGGATTTGAGGAATCTTCTGCACTTCATCCAGGATCACCGGATAATTCAGGACATCGTCATCCTTTGCCAGCAATCGTTCCCTCAACAGAGAGGGTTTCTTGGAAAATTCGAGAAACAGATCGGTTTGAAGAAAATCATACACCAGACTGTAACGAAACCTCGCTTTCAGGTAGCTTGATTTCCCCGTCTTTCTTGGTCCCCACAAAAACGCAGACTGCCGTGGCGGAAGATCGATATTCAGGATTCTCTTGATCTTTTCCATTTCCATTTCCGGTTATTATTCCGATACGGTTTAGCTAATTTGGAGCATAATACGAATTGGCGGAGCCGTCAAGAAGGAAATAAGATATGGAGATTAAGCTTTATGAGATAATCCTGGTAATGGCTTAAGCCACACGAACCAGAAAGATCGTTCGAACGAATACGGGACAAATCATGGGCTCGGATCTAGTCGCGCAAGGTTGCACCAGCGGTTGATAGGCTGTTAGGTGGCAGAGAGGACATCAGGCTGGCCTCAGTAGAAATAGGAAACAAGGTGATGCCGAAATAATCAAGTTTGACCCAAGTATTGGTGAAGTCTTATGGGATTACGTAAGTTACTACATCATTGGTGCTAAAACCAGAACCCGATATTGGTATTGCAATTGAGCCATCATCTCCAAAAAAGCTGACAATCTTCATTTTTCCTTTGGACTTACCAGGTGTTCGTCCAATAATCATTTTGCTCTGAGGATCTTCAATTGGATCCCCAGGTTCCTTGACCTCCAAGATATCCCCGATCTTAAGACCGCTCCTTTTCCCAGCATTGACAAAAACCTTTTCGTGATCCACAGCCGCTATCCTTGCACTCCATTCGGTTGCAGCAAGCTGTATAACAAGTCCATCAAGGAACTTCGTGATTGCTGAGCGGAGGGCTTGACAACCAAGTGATTTATCGTAACCTACCTTTTGCCCCAGTTCCAACACCTGCGTGGATTTCCGCATGTAGTCACCCTTGCCGGAATCTGCGTAGAGGATTACTCCAGTGGTCACATCAATCACCCTTACTTCAATGGTTGCCTCAGCTTTCATGATCCTTTGCTTCAACAGCAAATAGTCATGATCTTCGACTTTGATTACAAACTGAGATATGGAACCTACGATAATTGAACTTACACCCAACAGTCTTCCGGCCTTTGTCGCCGTTGTTGGGTCAACGGCTCCCGACATACCCAGCGATTGTTCTTGAAAAACTTTCTTTATCCGGTCTCTTTCTACCAGGAGGAAGCTTCCCCTTTTGAACAATTCGGTTGTAAGAATATCTGCAGCTGCGAGCCCCAGTCTTTCATCCCCAAAATCAGATTTATTTGTAAAGTCGATCACCGCTATTTTGATTCTTGGCCTCGTAGCAACACGTTTATCCTTCTGCAACTTAGTTACAGACACTTGCGGAGGGGGCTGCTTTGGAGCACCCGCACACCCACATACTATTACTATGATGACCAATGAGAGGGCAATCCTGAGAATATGCTTTGCGTGGACCATAGGTATCACACCTTTCGATATCTGGGAGGTTGTAACACTGCCTTTTTCTCGCGATGCGGTGTCAAGCTTCAGGCCTTCCTTTTCTATATTCCGAAGAAGAGAAATCCCCCACAGGCCACACTCCCATAGGGGATTTCCTTCTTGTCAATGGAGGAATTGTATTATTTTTCAAACTTTACCGCAGTCCCTGTGACACACGTACACTGCTTAGTAACAAAACGAATTAACGGAGAAAGAGGATATACCGTCCTATGATCCACACTATAGTTAATCAATGTGTCACCACCGGTCTTACTGACTGCGTCAGCTATTGCCCCCCTTATGGTATCCTCTCCGGTCGCGGGAAGCCCGAAGAGGTATATTTGACACGATTCCCCTTCAGCAGGCCCTATCACCTTAACGCCATCCAAAGTTGTCAAAGGAGCTCCCTGCAAAGGACGGTATACACTACAGCCGGAAACGATCACAGCAAATAAACCCAGAACCAAAATCAAAGCATACAATCTTTTCATTGAGAATTTTCTCCTTTCATTGTGTCATAGTGGTTCCTCCACTCCTACCGGAACAAGTTCACCCGCAACGTTCTCATTAATTAAACTCTCCTTCCTTCGAGCCGTTGGGAGCTATTTATCGGTACCTTTTCGCTTTTTTTCACCTCCTTTCGATCATGAGGACATGCTCCACGGATTCACATGGATATTATATCAATATACCTATACGGCTTCACGAACCTCGTTTTCAAATTTCGGGTAAAAAACTGGCGACGAATGATCTAACACGAACGGGATTTGATTCATATTCCCTCTGCGTTTGCTGCCAAACCTACTGACAGCATTAGACTCTCGAGCAAAAGTCTCAAAGGGAAGCAAACCTAATTCTGTCATAGCGTCCTCGGCTTTCGCAAAAAGGTGTGGAGATTTTGCGAAACAAAAGAGGATACCGGATGGAGAAGATTAGGAACAATGTTGACCCAACCCCAAAAATAAAATGTTACTATGATGTTACATAACTACATAAATGCTTAAATTAACACAAAAATGCCTTAAGGTCAACAACTTTGTCGCATCCGAGGAGACTTGGAGACTTCATTTAGTTTGCGACCGAATTCTCTGGGATAAAAAATGGATCAGATTTGATGCATCAACACCGTTGGAATGTTGTGGGATTGGGAGTCTTGCACGTAACTTCTAAAAAAGTGGGGATAATAGGTACTGGATATAAGTGTTCGCTCCTCCCCATTTTGTCAGCTTATCAAGATTTCTCCCTGGCCCAGACCCTGGCCCAGACCGGGTTTTTTCTCTCCGTGGCATTCTCCAGTTTCTGTCGCGCCAGGGCGGGCCGGGATTGACTTGCCGGAACGTTCCCAGGCTCCTGTCGCGCCCCTGGCCCAGACCGGATTTTTCTCCCCTGGGCATGGTCCAACTTCCCTGGCCCAGACCGGTTTTTTCTCTGCGGGGCATTCTCCGGCTTTTGTTGCGCCAGGGCGGGCTGTCGCGCCAGGGCGGGCAGGGCGGGCCCTTCGCTCGAAATGACAGAGGTCGAGTTTCCCAACTTTTCCAGATACATGATCTTCCTTATCCCATCATCAGTTATGGATAACCGCAAAGATCGTCGGAACTAGTGCGGGAGAAGAGGTATTGTCCCACTGCGGTGAAGTGAAAGTCAGTTAGGAGTCTGAGTAATTGCGTTTCGCTGGCCCAGATGCCACCATGTAATACAAATTTTTTTGCAGGGGGCAGGCCAGCAACAGATCGTTTGCGACTGAATTCTCTGGGATGAAAATAGAAAAGAGCCGGGATATGTCTTCTGTTTAGCCACCGCACGCTTTGCTTGAGGATCGGGTAGGGCAGGCATCGAAGGCCCCAGCCGCCTCCTGCCGGATAGTGGCCCAGGGGAGTCTTTAAGATCAATGGCGGCAGTTCCCACAGACTTCCGGCAGGCGTGCTCACCTGATTGGGCAGCCGTGGATATGCCTCGTTACCGACAAACTTCAGAGGAGCCATACTTGAGTCATAAACAAATCCTTCCTCTGCCAGAATTTCAAGGGCCCAAATACTGTTGTCATTTATAGACCACTGGGGGGCACGAAAACCAATGGGCCTCTTGCCGATCAAGGTCTCAATGCACTTGATACCCTTTTGCAGAATATGGCGAAACTCATGCGGTGCTAAACGGTAGACCAGTTCATGATCCCAGCCATGATAGGCAATTTCGTGACCCATCTGGTGAATCCGATGAATGAGATCCGGGTGCCTTTCAGCCACATAACCCAATACAAAAAAGGTGGCCCGAGATCGCGAGCGCTGCAGTAGCCTTAAGAGCCTTTCTGTATCGTTAACCACTGTGGAAGTCAAACGGTCCCAGTCTTTTCTGGGCAGCAAATGCTCCACCTCACAGATATGAAACCAGTCTTCCAGATCCACCGTGAGCAGGTTCAGTGGGTCAACACCTTTCATTTTTTCCTGATCTGCATGTGCTCCCAAAGGGGCCCCCTCAGACCAAACCGCCGCAGCTTTTCTTGCAGCCTTGTGTTGATGTTCACCTTTGAGCCTGGCAAAATCCAGTGCCGGTTATCTTCTGCGTGGGCGTGGAGCAAATCGAGTATAAAGGGGCGTACCGATTCAGCCAGGTAGAATGTTGGTCTGAGTATGGTCTCATCCGTCAAGATAAGATCTTGACGAGATGCAATCTCTGCCAGTGTTGTGCCTGGAAACAGCCGGATCCCGGCCATGGCAATCACAGCCGTGGGAGAGACCTCTGCCATGAGGTCAAAAGTTTCCTGGATGGTTTGCCGATTTTCACCAGGCCCGCCAAAAATCAGTGAATGACAAAAAGGCAACCCTGCTTCATGACAGAGTTCTGAGGCCCGTCGTACCGCCACCTTGGTAAATGATTTGCCTAATCGTTGCAGCATAAAATTTGATCCCGCATCAACGCCAAACTCAACGCTGGTGCAGCCGGCCTCCTTCATGAGACTTAGCAAGGATTTTGTCACAAACTCAGGGTGTAAGTAACAGCTCCAACTGACCTTCAAATTGCACCGCAAGAATTCCCCACAAATGGACCTGGCATGATGGGGCGGAAAATTGAAGATGTTGTCAACAACAAAAAAAGTGTCAATACCTTGATGACACAGGTGCCGGGCCTCTTCGGCCACTTGCTCGGGCGGTCTCAGGCGAACGGTACGACCTTCAATCAACGGATATGTACAGTAGACACAAGAGAACATGCACCCTCTCTTGGTTTGAACGTTGCCCATTCCGCCGAAACGGAGATACTCCGTATTGGCAAGTTTCTCCCTGCAGGGCAAAGGCAGCTCTTGAACAGGAACCTGCTCAGGTTGGCGCATCTGGGTTTCTTGAAGTGAATGAGCTGAGAGAATGGGAGGCAGCGGGTCTGGAGAATGGCCTCTTTCCAGGTGGTCAAGGAGTCGAACGAGGGCCACCTCTCCCTCGCCAACAATGCCGTAGTCTCCTTGAAGATACTTCAAAATGGCCTCTGGCATCAGGCTGAAGCCTGAACCTCCCAGGATGATGGGAGCTGACGTGATCTGACGCAGATGTGAAACAACCTTTTGGTAAAACGGTAGATAGGACTCGGTACCTGGATAGGCCACGTTATCCACATTGCGTAACGACAGGCCGATGGCCTGAGGTTGAAACTCAGCGACGGCGTGGTCTAGAGCTTCACCGTAATCCTTTACAAAGCAAAGATCCAGTATGTGGTGCTGGTGAGGACTTCTTTTTATGGCACCGCTCAAGAAGGCCAGTCCTAATGGAAAGACTGGATCCGGAAGCATTTCCGTATTCGGTGATATTAGAAGGATGCGCATCGCTGAATATGCATTACGTTGAAAGGTCTCTGGCAAGAATCAAACAGGCATTGCCTCCTCCGAAGGTCGAGCCAATGACCATACCAACGAACAGGGCTTCCTTTCTGGGTGGTGCAAACCTGTGCGGATCCCCCGGAGCACCAGTAAGCTCGGGGCCTCGAATACTCGGTGGGATCATGCCCTCATGCAGAGAAAGCAGGATTGTGGCCGCCGTGAGCAGACCAGCGCTGCCAAATTCACCAACGAAATATCGTGGCGGAATTCGTGGAATCTGCTGCCATGTTGAGCCAAACACCTCTTTCAAGGCTTGGGATTCCGCATTTTCAAGTTCTGCAACACCATTGGCGCCCAGTCCAATGATATCGATATCGCTGGCTTGAAGCTTTGCTTCCTCCAGGGCAGCACGCATCGCCTCGGCCAGAGCCTTGCCATTGGCTTCGTAATGACCCTGGGTTACCACTGCACTGGCAAGGTGCAGCGACAAAAGTGTTCCATAGCTACGGTCTTGCCGCTTGCTTGGCAGATCGGCTCGTTCCAGCACCATGCAGGTAGCTCCTTCGCCAGGGATAAATCCCTTACCAGAGGGAAACTGGCTGGGCTGGAGAGGCCCTTTCCGGCGGAGGGGCTTCAAAGCGCGTACCGCGCCAAGGCTATGGAACAGGATGGATGAGAGTTCATCCGCGCCCCCTACCACCACTGCATCTGCCTGGTCTTGTTCCAGCAGGGACACGGCATAGGCCAGAGCACATTCACCGGACAGGTGATTCTGACAAAAGGTGCTGTTCGGTCCTTGCAGACGATGGTACATGGCCACGTGACTGGCTGGGGCATTGGGAACCGTGTCGGGAAAGAGAAAGGGCTCTGCAGCCTGCGGACCGTTTTCCAACAGGCTCACGAAAAAGTCGTCCGTTTGTTGAGTGCTGCCAAAAGCGGTGCCGAAGATTGTACCAATCCGCTGGGAATTGTTTTCAGATATCTCGATGCCGCTATCCTTAATGGCTTCAATGCTGGCAGCTACAGCCAGCCGGGACTGCCGGCTAAGCCGGCGGTAGAAACGAGGCGGCATGAAAGTCCTTGCGTCGAAGTGATGGATTTCAGCCCCAATGTTACTCATGCATGCAGTCGTATCAAAGCCCTCAATGGGGGCTATAGCGGTAGTCCCGCTGAGCAGTTGCTGCCAGTAGATAAATCTTCCAACACCCAGAGCATTCAAGATGCCCAGGCCGGTTATCTTCAAGGGTATCGTTGCCATGGGTTTATCTTTCCAAAAACCAGTGTCGTGTTGTTGCCTCCAAAGGCGAAAGAATTCGACAGCGCCACCTGCATGTTGGCAGGTCTGCCCTCATTGGGTACATAATCTAGATCGCAACTGGGATCAGGTTCCTGCAGATTCAGTGTAGGAGGCAGGACCCCATGATATAGAGCCAGGATGGTGGCGGCGGCCTCTATCGCTCCAGCAGCGCCCAGACAATGGCCGATAGCAGACTTGGTGGAACTGACAGGGATTGAGTAGGCTCGTTTGCCAAAAAGTCTCTTAATAGCCACGGTCTCTATTCTGTCATTGACCGGTGTACCTGTGCCGTGGGCGTTGATATAGTCCACTGCCTCCACAGGTACCCTGGTATTTATTAAAGCTTGGGACATGCTTCTTTCTGCTCCTTCCCCCTGAGGATCGGGAGAGGTCATGTGATAGGCATCGGCACAGATACCATAGCCAAGAACCGTGGCGTAGCCAGGTATTCCGTGGGCCCTGGCTACTCTCTGACACTCGAGGACAAAGATGCCGGCACCTTCACCTAATACCAACCCTTCCCTATATTTGTCGAAGGGCCGACACGTTACGCGGTCCGCCGAGCGGAGTGCGTTGAACCCGGCAAAGGTCAGCTCGGAGAGGGACTCAGCGCCTCCGGCAACCACCACATCGGCTCGGCCAGAATGAATAAGGTTTGCGGCATACCCGATGGCCGTGGCACTGGAGGAGCAAGCAGTGGCAATCGTAGATCGCGGTCCGAGAAAGCCATGGAGATTAGCCACGGCATCCGTGACGTTGCAGGCAGGAAACGGCATAAGAAGGGATGGGCGTGGTCGCACCTGGCCCTCATAGAGCTGCCGGCGGTATCGCTCTCCTTCCCGAACACCGCCAGAACCTGCGCCCAGGACGACACCAATACGCTCCGGCGGAAGGCCCCGCTCCTGGATTCTTGCTTCTCTCAAAGCTTCATCGGCAGCCCAAAGACCTATCAGGTCGCAACGGCCCATGCGACGGCATTGCCGAGCAGGGAGCCGGGCGAAGAAGTCTATGTCTCGCACCTGAGCGCCAATACGGCTTCGGTAACCTGAAGCGTCAAAAAGGTCTACAGGACCGATTCCGCACCTGCTTTTGCAAAGGGCACTCCAGAACGAATTCTTATCCTGCCCTATAGCGCAGGCAACACCTATCCCCGTTATGATCACATCTTTTTTATTCATCAGTCTTCGATCACTCTTACCACCCAGCCATCAGTGTAAATCAAGATTGTTGGTTATTGAGTTCAATTGCGAGGTGTCAGTGTTCAGGTTTCAGGTTTCAGCTCTTCAAGTTTCTCGATCCTGACACCTGAAACCCGTGCTGTTCTCAAGGCGAACGCCGCAAACCTGACACCTTTTCCCCAAAGCTAAATACGTAGCCAGACGGACATGAATTTTCTCATTGCCAACAGCCGTGATTCACACCCCCCAACCATTTATTAATTCTATAGCTCCCTTGAATCAGGTGCCCCATCGCCAAAAAAGACTCCTCAGGAAAACCATGCAGATGAGGAACGTATCTAGAACGGGTCTGTAGAAAGAGGTGTCTCGTTCATTGGCATGATAAATCGTTTTGATTGGCACGCTTGTAATCCGCATTCCCCGCAGGCCTGCCTTGATCAAGACTTCGGTCTCAGCATCGTAACGAGACTTCATGAGCGGAATCGACTCAAGAACTTCCCTAAGATAAAGGCGAAAGCCGCTCTGGGTGTCATCCAAAGGCTGCTTGGCAGCCCACGAGATACAGTAGACCCCAATCCTGTTCATATGATACCGAAGCCAGGGCATTTCCTTAGCTTCCGTCATTCTCGAGCCCACGACAATGTGGGCATTTGTCCTTTCATAAGCCTTGATAAGCTTGGGGATCTCTGCTGGATCGTGCTGTAAGTCGCCATCCAGGGTAACCACACCCTCCCACGGTTCTTGCAGTACACGATTGAATCCACAGCGTAACGCCCAGCCTTTGCCCCGGTTTCTTGAAGTTCTAAAAACTGAGGCGCCATTCTCCCGGGCCAAACGGGCAGTAGAATCTTCAGAACCGTCATCGATCACCAGAACCTTTGGCAGGTGGCGACGTGTCTGTTGAACCACCTGGGCGATGGTACGAGCCACATTATAAGCAGGTATAAGGGCACAGAATTTTGAAGATGATGCCGTGTTAAGAAGCGTCATCTCCTATGATTCCACGTATAGGGTCAAAGCCGCCTGCACCACCGTCTTATCACCAACCTGAGCGGTCGCGTCAAATTTGTAGAGAGGCCCAAAATGTGCGTTCAAGCTGGCTGCCAGTAGCAGGTCTTCGTCGGCATGAACCGGGTGCTCGAATGTACATTGATCGATGCGGGCCAAATACCCCCGGGAACGGGGCTGGGTTGATGGTTCTGGTGGCTCGTAACCAATGCAAATTCCCGCAACCTGCCCTAAGGCCTCTACAACCAGGATGGGCGGGAACACTCGAATATTGGCCGTACGGTTGACGAAGGGGTGACCACCAGGGACCCGAAAAATGCCATTCACGTTGCAGCCAGGCTCGAGCGATATGATTTGGTCAACAAACAGGAAGGGGTGTCGGTGGGGCAACAAGTCCTGGATCTTCAAGTGTGAAGATGGCATATTTCATAAGCCTTTCCCGTTACGGCCAAAAATAGCGGACCATTGATTCCATCCGGGTCTTTAGCATTCCGCTCAATTTGTAGATCATGGTTCCGTCAAGGCGCTGTAGCACCTGAACTGTTTCGCCTCTGGCAAGCAGGGCCTCATCGGTTTGTCTCAGGATTTCGAATCGAAACGTCAGGGATGCGGTTTGCGGCTTTAGCACGTGGGCTCGAATGGTTATGAGATCGTTGGTAAGGGCGTTTTTTTTGAATTCGCAGTGAGCACTCACCACCGGGGCGATAAATCCCAGAGCGGTGAACTCTTCGGGCAACAGGGAAAATTTCTCAAGCACCTTCATACGAGCCAGTTCAAACCAGGCAAAATAATGACCGTGCCAGGCAATGCCCCATTGATCCACCTCATTGAACCTGACTGTTGTCGTGGTCTCAACCCAGCGCATCTGAAGTCTTCTTGGTTGTCTCCTTTTCGAGGATAAAACCGGCTAATGCGTTCATCGAAGCAAAGGCGTGGCGTCCCACCTCCGCATCCGGAATTTCCACACCATATTCCTTCTCGATGGCCACCACCAGCTCCAGGGCATCAATGGAATCGAGGCCAAGCCCCTCGCCAAAGAGCGGTTCTGAATCAATGATGTCCTCAGGCCCAATGTCTTCCAGCCGCAGGACGCGGATGATGAGTTCCTTAAGTCTTGCAGTGAACTCCATCAGATTCTGCTCTGGTCTTTGCAATGGCGATTCTCCCTTTTACGTTAGCCCTCCATCCACGCTGATCACTTGTCCGGTGATATAAGAGGCTGCCTCAGAGGCCAGGAACACAACGGTTCCGGAGACATCTTCCGGCCGACCCAAATGGCCCATGGGGATGGACCGCTGGAATTCCGCCAGGGTTTTCTCGGGCAAGGATCGGGTCATTTCTGTGACTATCACACCCGGACAAACAGCGTTGACCGTAATACCAGTTTTGCCCAGCTCTCTGGCCAAAGATTTGGTGAAACTCACTACACCTCCCTTGGCAGCAGCATAGTTGGTCTGACCCTCACGGCCCAGAAGAGCGCTGGGAGATACGATGTTGATGATTCGCCCCCATCGCTGTGCAATCATCGGCTTCAACGCTAGCTTGCTGCAAACGAAGGTGCCATTAAGATTGACCTGCAGCACGTCATGCCAGTCTACCTCAGACATAAACATCAGCAGGCTGTCACGCCGTATTCCAGCATTGTTGACCAAGATATCCAGGCGACCAAACTTTTCGAGGGCCGAGTTGAACAAGGTCCTCATACTGTCATGGTCGGAAGCGTCTGCCTGACGTATGATTCCCCTGGAAGGATCGATTCCCAGCTCCTGTTGAAATCTTCGAGCCTGAGCCTCGTCCTGCGAGTAAGTTGCCACTACATCGGCACCCTCAAGAAAGAAGCTCTTGGTAATGGCAGCGCCGATACCACGGGTTCCACCAGTGATCAGGGCGGTTTTGCCTTCGAACCTCATCCGGAAAGATCCTGACTGTACGATAAGAAATTAAATTTATAACATATACCTATTATGGTTTTATAGTCAAGATCGAAGATCGATCTTACGCCGGGCATTATGCAGATTCCAAAATTCGTAATAGTTCAGCACCCGTTGCTTTTTCTGTCATTTCGACCAAAGGGAGAAATCTTTTAGCTGACAATACGGGCTGAACTATTACCAAAATCCTTTTGCTTTGATTTCATATCCTGTTTGCGATAATGAGAAAGCATGGTGGAGAACTCAGAGCAAATACAGGTCTTTGTCACCGATGGCTACTGGCGCAAAACGCTTGCGGCTGTGAGGGCCCTGGGCCGCATGGGGATACAGGTTACTGTGGGTGAGAGCACGTATCTGGCTCCCGCGCTTTTTTCGCGGTACTGTCACACACGGGTACGCACCCCGTCACCTGTATTGCAGCCATCCCGCTATGTTGCTTTTCTTGAGGACTACTTGAGCCAAAACCCGCATCACGTTCTCCTCCCTATGGAGGAAGATACCCTTCTCTTGCTTGCTCGAAACAGAGAACGATTTAAAGGAAAAACGCGTCTGCCTTTGGCCGATTATCACTGCTTGCTTTTTGCGCGCGACAAACTGAAAGTGCTAAGGCGCGCTGAGGCGCTTGGTATTCCCATCCCAAGAACCTTTGAGATTAACAACCTGGAAGAGGCTAAGCTGTTAAGCAAGGACTTGCCTTACCCCGTAGTCATCAAACCCAGGGTAGGATCCGGGAGCACGGGCGTGCACTATGTGGTCGGACCAGACCAACTGGCTCCGGCCTTGGAGCGGGTGTTAGACTCCGGCCAGGTGCCATTTGTTCAGGAAAGACTACCTGCCGAGGGCCCGGGCATTGGCGCCAGCTTCCTGCTGGATCAAGATCATCAGGTGCGAGCCTCTTTTCTCCATCAGCGCTTGCGAGAGTATCCGGTGCACGGGGGACCGAGCACCCTGAGAAAAAGCGTTATACACGATCAGGCGAGACGTGATGGGGCGCGGCTTTTGCAGAGCCTACACTTTGTGGGCGTGGCTATGGCGGAATTCAAGATCGATACACGCGATGGTCAGGCCAAGTTACTGGAAGTGAATCCTCGCTTTTGGGGATCATTGGCTTTGGCCATCCATGCGGGGGTGAATTTTCCCTATCTGCTTACTCTCATGGCCCTGGGTTGCGATTTTGCTCCAGTCGTCACCTACCGATTGGGACAACTTTGCCGATGGTTCCTTCCGGGAGATGTTCTTCATTTCTTGCAAAACCCCAACCGATGGCACCTGAAGCCGAGTTTCTTTACATTTCGCCGGCCCCACCTGAGTTATGACATCATCGACCTGGATGATCCCATGCCCGTGCTTGGAAGCATCTTGGCCTTGCTCCCCTTCTATGGAGGCAGAGACTTTGCGCATATACGGATGAGAAGGAGGGTATAAGAACAGAAGTCACAAAAAATCGTTGAAAAATACTTACATTTAAGATAAAAAATTTAGGCTTTGGATATATAGGTTCTAGGTCCGCTAACTGGTGTTGATTTGATGGGAGATTTGATTCTATGGCTACAGTGCCATTTTCATGACCACCGTCTCCTCTATTTCGTCGCCCTCTATATTGGAGGGGGAAGACCCGTTGCGATTGTGACTGCCAGATTGTTTGGACTGAATCTCCTTTGGTTTTTCCCTCTCGTAGTCCTTATGGACACTTTGCAGGTTCCTTGCTTTTATTACTTGTACGAACATACATTTCCCAGTGGACGACTGGGGCGGCTCAGTAATTATTTCCAGCGAAAAGGTGCCCTGGCCAGAGGCCGACGTTTTTTCCAGACGTTGAGAGCCCTTGGTCAAGTGGGGGTCGTGCTGCTTACTATGCTGCCAATCAAAGGGGGCGGGATGTGGAGTGGGGTCTTCTTAGCCCATGTTATGGGGCTACGCAAAAGAATAAGCTTTCCCCTGTTAGTTGGCGGCAGTGTTTTTGGCAGCCTCTTGTTTGTCGGCCTTGGAGACAGCCTTATTCGTTTATGGCATCTGATTACATAAGTCAGAATCGCTTGGCTGTGTCTCGGACCAGTGAGGTGTCTCAAAAGTTCTATGCACGATTTTGGCAATTTAACATTTCCATAAATCAGAGCAACCACATACACAAAATCCGAATATCGAAATCCGAAATCCGAAACAAATCTGAAATTCAAATGCTCAAATGTTCAAAACAGCAACCCAAACCGGATGATACCGAAGCCCTGCATCCAATATTAATTAGGCAAATTTATTAGTGTTTTTGAATTTTCAAATTTTGGTCATTCGAGTTTGTTTCGAGTTTCGATATTCGGATTTCGGATTTCCCCGTCCGTGAAAGGTGGGTGAAACGTATTAACTTATGAAACATTTCATCTTGCCATTTCAAGGTGTAGAACTTATGAGACGGGGTACCTAGGGGGAAACGTTGAACGCCAATGGCCATCGAGTGAAGGTTTGCGCCATCAACCTGCTAATGGCAGTTCTGGCACATCTCACGAATGAGAGGCTCTTTAAGCTCACTTATCGGACGATTGCCAAGCTGGCCGAAAAAGTGGCCCAAAAGGACTACTACATTCGCTGGATTCGCCGTATCCGCGATCTTTTCGACCAAGAACATCCGAGCCTGGAAATCACCAAGAAGCTTCTCCGCTATCCCAATCCCCACCACCGCAGGACTATTGTCCAGGCCTTCATCATCAACCAGCTTTTGGCAGGGACCAACAAGCGTAAGGCCTTTGCTCAAACGCCAGGGGGCTTCTACCCGCCTGGATTCCTGGTCATCAGCCCCACAATGCGGTGCAACCTTCGCTGTTTTGGTTGCTATGCCGGGAGCTACTCAAAAAATGATGAATTGACCTTTGAGACCGTCGACCGTGTTCTTAATGAGGCCAAGGAAATGGGAATTTATTTCATAACCGTTTCCGGGGGTGAGCCCTTTTTCCGAAAGGATATCTTTGATATTTTCCGAAAACACAATGACGTATTCTTCCTGGTTTACACCCACGGTGGTCTCATCAACGAGAAGGTGGCAGACAAAATCGTCTCTGTGGGCAACGTCCTCCCTGCTATCAGCATCGAGGGGTCTCGGGAATACACAGATCGCAGGCGGGGACATGGGCACTTCGACAGGGTCATGCGCGCTATGGATATGCTTCGAGAAGCGGGTGTCATTTTTGGGTATTCCGCCACCCAAACGCGGGAAAACAGCGATACCATTACCAGTGACGAATTTGTGGATTCAATGGCAGAGAAGGGGTGCCTTCTTGGCTGCTATTTCATGTATGTTCCCATAGGGAGGGAGCCCAACCTGGACTTGATGCCCACCCCTGCCCAAAGAGATTACCTCAGAGCGAGCCTGAGCCGATGGCGCAATAGCAAGGAGATCCTGTTCATCGACTTCTGGAACGATGGCCCGGTGGTGGGCGGATGCATCTCGGGCGGCCGCAAGTATGCTCACATCAATGCTAGAGGGGACGTGGAGCCTTGCGTTTTTTGCCACTTTGCCACCCATAACATCCATACCAGCTCATTGAAGGAAGCACTCAATTCGCCCTTGTTTCAGGCTATCAGGGCTCAACAGCCATTCGACGACAACCTGCTATGTCCCTGTATGTTGGTGGATCACCCCTCGGTAGGCCGTGACATGGCCCTGAAACGTGGCGCCTACTTCACACATGATGGGGCGGAGATTATCTTTACGCAATTGGCTGATGCCATGGACCAGCTTGCCGAGTCTTACAAATTTTACGCCGACCGTGCCTGGCAAACGCATTTCCGGTCAGGGCGTCGAGAAGGAGAGCAGAAATGAGGCGAGACCATCGAATAGGTGCCAGATCGCTGATCCTGGTCATTGCTCTGGTCTTCTGGGCTGTCTGCGGAACCTGGGTGCATGCCGGCAGTCGCACGAGGATCGCCATCGTGGACCTGGAGTCTCAAGGCGAAAAAGCTAAGACCCAGGACCTGGGCAAAATCGCAGCCGGGTGGCTGACCACTGCTTTCGTACAACAGGGCCGTTTCGATGTGGTGGAACGCCAGGCATTGAAAAAAGTGATGGAAGAACAACGATTGGGCTTAACTGGCGTGATTGATGTCAATACGGCGGCCAAGTTGGGGCGAGTACTGGGAACTACCTATATCGTCACGGGCGCGGTGATCTCTTACAGACAGGGGATGGAGCTGGATGTCAAAATCATTGAAACTGAAACTGCTGGCATCAGGGTGGCCGACCGCCTGACGGCTGGCAGCGTTAGGGCTATGTCCCGAAAGATTCCCGCCTTTGTGGCGCAACTCGCGAGTCAGTTCCCCCTTGATGGATTTATTGTCCACCAAAGAGGTGAGATATTTACGCTCGACGTGGGAAGCTCGGCCGGGGCCAAGTCTGGCATGCAGTTTGATGCCTACAGGGAGGGTGAACCGATCAAGCATCCAGTCTCGGGCGAGATTCTAGGGACGGAGAAGATCCTGACGGGTCAGCTTCAGGTAACCCAAGTTCAAAAAAATCTGGCCCTTGCCAAAACCGTAAAGGAGGAGCCGAATCAGACTGTCTCAGTGGGCCAGCGGGTTGTGTCTTGTCGGGCGGCAGGCAGTCCTTTGTGGAAGCCCTCTTCTTCTCCAGTGACAACAGTCGCCGGCCTCCGTTTCTATCAAGCCTGGGGCAGGCAGGGCACAGGCACAGGTGATTTCTATATGCCGTACGGGGTGGCGGCAGATGGAGCAGGCAACGTCTACGTGGCCGATACTTATAACAACCGAATTCAGGTATTCAACACGAATGGCGTCTTTCAGAGGAGTTGGGGACAGGTGGGAACCGGCTCGGGCAGTTTCATTCGTCCCTACGACGTGGCTGTGGACGGCGAAGGAAACGTCTTTGTGGCAGATACCTACAATTACCGGGTCCAAAAGTTCGATGCCAATGGCACTTTTCTCCTCCAGTGGGGTAGAAAAGGGAGGGGTTCTGGCGATTTTGCCTTCTTGAGTGGCATTGCAACGGGGCCAGAAGGGGCGGTCTACACCATCGACTGCAAATTGAACCGGGTCCAGGTCTTTGACAGCCATGGTCGGTACTTGCGCTCCTGGGGCCGAAAAGGAAAAGGGAGTGGCGATTTTGTTGCCCCGATGGGGTTGACAGTAGACGACCAGGGCAACGTCTTCGTGGCAGATAGCAAGATGCGCAGGGTACAGAAATTCGACTCGCAAGGCCGGTTCCTTGCCGCTTTCTCCGACAAACTCAGTTATCCCACCGACGTGGCCGCGGACCCGACTTCGGGAAACCTGTTGGTCCTGGATGGTGCAAGCAGCTACCTTTGGGAAATGAGCCCAACGGGACAGAGTTTCAGGTCCTTCGGAGGGCCAGGCAGCGGCAGCAGTCAGTTCAACAAACCCTACGGGCTCTGCGCGGACGGAGCGGGTAATGTTTTCGTGGCTGATACGGTCAACTGTAGAGTGCAGAAGTTCTCCCGGTAAAGGATGTGGCCATAAAAGCCGCTTATCTTGGCATTGATGTTGGTTCCATAAGCACGAACCTGGCGTTGCTTGATGATGCTGGCCGGTTGCTATACAAGGAATACTTGCGCACCCGTGGGCAACCCGTGAAGGTCATGCAGAATGGCCTTAAGGAACTGGCCCCAAAGATAGACGGAACGGTAAGCATCTGCGGCGTAGGGACCACGGGCAGCGGTCGGTACCTGGCCGGCATACTGACCGGTGCCGATGTCATAAAGAATGAGATTACCGCCCACGCGGTGGCCGCTCTTCATTATGAGCCAGGGACTCACACGGTCATCGAGATCGGCGGCCAGGATTCCAAAAGCATCATTTTGCGTAACGGCACTGTCATCGATTTTGCCATGAATACGGTGTGTGCCGCCGGAACCGGTTCCTTCCTGGACCAGCAGGCGTACCGGCTGGGAATCCCCATTGAGGCCTTTGGCGATTACGCCCTCAGGGCTAATAAGCCCGTGAAAATCGCCAGCCGCTGCACGGTCTTCGCCGAATCGGACATGATCCACAAGCAACAGATGGGCCATAGTGTGGAAGACATCATCGCCGGTCTATGCGCGGCCCTGGTGCGAAATTACCTGAACAACCTGGTCAAAAGCCACGATCTCCGCGAACCCATTCTTTTCCAGGGAGGTGTAGCAGCCAACGTGGGCATGCGCGCTGCGTTCGAGCGTGTTCTGGGAAAAAGGTTGAGCATTCCGCCAGATTTTGAGGTGATGGGGGCTATTGGTGCCGCCCTGCTTGCAAAGGAAGTGGTGGCATCAACGGGCCAGACCCGATTCCGTGGTTTGGAGGTTGGAGAAATACCCTACCAGCTCAACAGTTTTGAATGCGAGGGGTGTTCCAACTGTTGTGAGGTCATGGAGGTCAAAATCCCCGTGGCTTCAGGTCAGGAGCGGTTGGTTCGCTGGGGGGATCGGTGTGGTAAATGGGAAACAGGCGACTTCTAGTGCCGTCTTTTGATCAGATCAACAAAGGCCTCCAACCGGGTTTGCACGGCACCCGGTGAGGTGTGCTCGTCAAAAATCAGGGTGAGCACCGGAATGTTAAAATTGCTCGCCATGCGGGTCAAAATCGTCTGAGCCACCAGCTCCGGCATGCAGGTGAAGGGCATCAGATGGACGATGCCGTCAAAGCCCTTGCGAGCGAAGTGGACAGACTTCCCCACGGACTTTACGCTTTCGCCGCCACTGGGATCGCGCAGGTACGGTGCGGCCTGGCGCAAGGCCCGCCTGAACTGGTTGCGCCTGAAGGGTTTGAAGCGAAAACGGTCATTAAGCCAGTCACTCAGCCACAGGCCACGATGGACCTCCACCCCCATCTCCCCCAGCCTCTCCTCGACATTCATGTTAGCATAGTTTTCCAGGACCATGAAAATCTCGCCCACCACCCCCACACGCACCACTGGTCGGTCGGGATCAATAGCGACAGCATCGAACTCCCGGCGCACCCGGCGTTTGGCTTGCCACAGGTCGCGGAACCGGTGCGTCTGCTCAATAATCTTTAGACTGCGGCGAAGAGCCCGGTCGGTTGTCCGCCTTTTCAGCTCCCTTGGCCTGAGCGAGTGGGCGCGCTGTAGGGCCCAGTCCACCAGAGCGAGACGATGAAGAATGAAGAAAAAAACCTTGTATGAGTCCCACTTGGATTTGAGCCCGGCGATCATCTTGACGGTGGCCAGCATGTCGCGCAGGCTGTCCGGATCATCTGTCCGACCCATCCGGAACTGGTAGCCCAGGTCCCTGAGGATCTGCTCCTGGATCACGCTGTAGTATCCATAGCGACAGGGACCGAAACCGGCAGGCACCATTATATCAGTGGCGCCTTGATTCAGGGCCTGAATCATATTGCCCAGATTGAGTTTGAAAGGGAGGCAGGCGCACTCAGGGGAATAGCGCGTTCCCAGCATCAGTGCCTCTTTGTTGGGGCGTGGCGGCATGGTTATTTGCACGCCAAGATTTTTGAGGACCCGCTCGAAGCCAAGGTGGAGAGGACCCATGTGAGGAATGGTCAGGTGCATTTTTGGGGATTTGGGTTCCTTGGGAGTGTGCATTGTTCCGGATGGCTCAGCGTGCTCATCCCTCTGAACGTTTACCCCCTGACCTCCGTTCCTTCTCCTTTGTTCCATCATGTCCACAAATGCTTCCACCCGAGTGTTCAAACCGGTGTCAGCGGTGTGCTCGTCCAGGACAAGGTTAAGAATGGGCTTGTTCGAATACTTGGTTACATAGTGCTCGACCAGCGCACTGGTGAACGAGTCCTGGCCGCAGCCAAAACTGGAAACGTTGATAATGCCATCCATCTCAGGGCGTTCCATGTAGAACAGGGCCGCACTGACCAGATCCTTGCCTAACTGCCAGTATACTTTCTTGGGAAGGCGTCGGCTCTGCTTCTCTTTGGCCTCCATGGGCACACGTTCGGGGGTCATGAAATCCACCAGATGGCGCTTGAGGAGATCCAGCAGGCCATGACTGAGCACGCTGTCAAAGATGACATAGGGGCGACCGATGACCGCGACCCGGTAAACGGGCTTTCTCCCCGCTTGACCTCGGCTTTGGCTGAAGTCCCCGTCCCAGGGCCTTATGGCCTCGTCCAGGGGATGAGTGAGCAGTCGCTGCCCGAACTCAGCCTGAGCTTCCTGTGCGGCTAACCACGCCTTCCCCAACTGCGCGTGGCTGCTTGTGAAGTGACGTCCCACCCAGGAGCAGGCCTCGGCAAACCCCTGCGGCTTGGGCGGTTTGACGTTGACCTTCGGGTCCAACAACCTGGGCAGCTTTGGGAAAACGTTACGCACCATGTCTGTGAGGCCCAGAACCTTGGGACACATGAAAGCATCCGGACTCACGCTGATCATCCTCGGCACCAAGAGCCAGTCCACCTGATCCTTCAGCCGGTCTACGTGCCCTAGAAACACCTTAACAGGAAGGCACAGGTCGCTACGGGTAAGGCTTTGAGCCGTCTCCAGGTGCGCCCGTTCAGTGGGCTGCGACACCCGGACCGTCACTCCCAATTGAGAGAGGAAAGTTGCCCACAGGGGTTGATAGTGAAAATAGAGGAGGCCACGGGGGATCCCTACCACCGGAGGGCTTGGCGGGGGTTGGAGCGCGGAATTGTCATTTCCTTTAACGTGGGTTTCTCTCGGCGTATGAAATACGCAGTTGTTCATGGTATGGCAAGAAGGAAAACATGGTGGACTCTTGGGTAACTCGATAGTATAGGAATTTCCTTTCTGGGCCCGGTCATGTTTTCGGCCTCTTCAACATCTCTGTGGGAGCGGCTTTCTAGCCGCGACCGTCGCGGCTAGAAAGCCGCTCCCACAAATTGGCCGAAACAATGATCAACCCGTCCTTTCTTGAGCCGCGCTATATAAAATCGCGAAGCGATTTTATAACTTGACAACCTGATTCAATCGACAATCTTATACAGTTTGTTCCCTTTGAACATGAATAACGTCCTATTCTTATCCGGTCTTAAGTAATTCCACTCGGGCTGTGACAATATGAATTCACGGCCATAATCACTTGTGAGATTGGTTCCTCCAAGATAGGCAGGATATCCAAGAGTAAGAAGAATCTCCTCTTTGGTCATACCTATCTCGTCAACTCCCGATTCTATACTATCCCGAAAAGCCGGGTTGATTTTGTCAAGGCCAATTCTATTCTTATCTTCTGCGAAAAACTTGTGAAATGATAACTTAATATCTTCCGGGCTCACAGCAGTAAGCCAACGGCCAAGTACATACTCCCTATCGTTGGCCACAAACGTAATAACCTTTTTTGAAATATCTTTAATAGTACACTCGGTCCCTGCCGGAATAAAAACACCCCTGTGATAAACATTGGTAAACCGGATGACGTGTCCTTCCCAGGTCCTGAAGGCTACCCTGTTGAAAACTGTATCTCCTATCAATGTATCAATCCCGGATTGATCTGCAACTTCTTTGAAAGGTGTTTTGAAAAGCGCGCAGCCACAAAGTATCAATACCAAGGAAAGAAGCAGTGTGAATTTGTAATGAACTTTCTTTTTAAGATTCATGCCACACCTCCTTTGGTTACTGTTTAAGACCTTGTTTCGTTTCCATCCGGAAACACTATCCTGTCCAACAGGAAATTCCGGAAAGACACTAACTCGATAGTATAGGAATTTCCTTAGAGCCGCAAGGCGTGCCCCACTGGCGGCTGGTCGGGTCCACCCGCAAACCGTTGTGCGAATCTGCGAATCTCTGGAAAGCCCAACTGATCGAGTACTTATATATGGTATATGGAGAAAAGTCAAGCAGGTGCGAGGGAGCCTGATAGAGTTTCAGGCGCGGCACCCACCGCAAAGAAGCGAACCGGAGCTCTGTTGACAACCGCAGGGTTTTACATTAATCTTCCTTTTCCCGGAAGCAACGAGGAGCTCGGCAAAAAATAACTTCCCATTTTCGCATCTCAGCTTCGGGCTATCTTTGGCCGATACTCATTCGCAAAATCCGCGAAATAGCCTGCTATTCCTGTGGCTTTGCTCAATCGGATCGACCAAATCTAACCCAAATCTGAGCGCCAATTCTGTGAAGTTATTTGTTGCCGAGCCCTTAGATCTGAAAATGCGTGATCATATTCTGGATAAACCATCCTTATATCAACAGACGCTGAAGACGGTACAGGCGCTGCCAGCATGCGTCTGTTATGGATTTGCGCGTCTTGTTGCCGCTTTTGCATTCGTGTTCTCTCGGCGGGACAGGCGTCACGTGTTACATAACCTGGACATTATTCTCAATGGCTGCCAGCCACCGGATAGTCGGCGGCGGCTGCTGTGGCGTTTTTTCCAGAACTATGGCATCTACATGGTCGATTTCTTTCGCCTCCTCGGTATGACCCTGGAGGAGAGCAAGGCCTTTACACAATTGTATGAAGGACGACAACATTTGGACGAGGCCCTGGCTAAAAGGCGGGGCGTGGTGTTGCTGACCGCTCATCTGGGCCATTGGGAGATCGGCGGTCTGGGATTGCGAGCCATGGGCTATCCGGTCAACGTCGTTGCCATCAAGCACAACACCGGCTTCACCAACACCCTGGTCAACCGTTTGCGCCGTCGTCACGGGATCCGGGTCATTGAAGTGAAGGAGTCGATGTACGGCACGATCGAGCTCGTCAAGGCTCTCCGTCATAACGAGATCGTGGCGGTATTGGGGGATCGGGTCTTTTCTGATCGCTCAGAGACCACGACACTCTTCAACCGCCAGGTGCGGCTGCCGGTTGGGCCGCTAGTCCTGGCCATGGCTAGCCGGGCTCCAGTGGTTCCCGCCTTCTCAATCATGGAAGCTCCGGGACGGTATCACGGCATCATTGAGCCAGCGCTCGATCTCCGTTATGGCCCCGACCGCCAGCAGGCGCTCCATCATAATCTGCGACAGGTGGCGGCGATCTTTGAACGATACATCCGCCGCTATCCGGACCAGTGGTATCACGTTGAGCCCCTTTAGATATGGATGTCACTCTGATCGTACCCAGATGGCCGGCCAACAGTCTTTGGGGCAAGGTGGTCTTCCGTTTTCCCTATCTGGCCCTAACCACCCTGGCCGCCTTGACACCCCGTGATGCCCGGGTACGTTTGATAGATGAGAATGTTGAAGAAATCGATTGGAAGGCTACACCAGATCTGGTGGGCATCTCTTTGATGACGCCTTTGGCCCACAGAGGCTATGAAATTGCCAATGCCTACCGGAAACGGGGCGTGCCGGTAGTGCTCGGCGGCATTCATCCCAGCATGATGCCAGAGGAAGCGAGCGCGCACGCAGATGCAGTGGTGGTGGGCGAGGCAGAGGGTCTCTGGCCCCGGGTGGTGGAAGATGTCAGGCAGGGGGAACTGCAACCCCTTTATCGAAGCGAGGACCACTCGCCTTTGACCAACCTGCCGCTGCCGCGCCGTGAATTGCTCAAGCGGAAGGCCTATTTTTTTGTCAATACAGTGCAGACCACCCGTGGCTGTCCCTTTGACTGCGAATTCTGCTCAGTCACCCAATTTTATGGACATACCTACCGGCTCCGGCCTGTGGGAGAGGTGGAGCGCGAGGTTCGGAATCTGGAGGGCCGCTTCATCTTTTTTGTGGATGACAATATTGCAGGAGACAAGGCTTATGCAAAAGCGCTATTTCGCCGCCTGATTCCATATCGCCTCAAGTGGGCCAGCCAGGCTTCCATTACCATCGCCCGGGACCAGGAGCTCCTCAGGCTGGCGCGGCAAAGCGGGTGTATGGGGCTATTTATTGGCTTCGAATCCCTGTCTCAGAAGACCCTGAAAGAGATGGGCAAAACCTTCAACCGGGTCGCGTCTTACAGGGACATGATCAGACGCATCCACAGCCATGGCATCGGCATTCAGGGCTCCTTTATTTTTGGTAATGACGGCGACACCCCGTCGGTCTTTGCCGAGGTTGTGCGCTTCACCGAACAAACCAGGCTGGATGCGGTGCTCTTTTCCATCCTCACTCCCTTTCCGGGAACCCGTCTGTACTGCAAGATGAAGGCTGAGGGTCGCATCCTGACTGACGATTGGGCCCGCTACGACATGAACCACGTGGTGTTCCGGCCCCGGGGGATAAGCATCGAGGAGTTGCAACAGGGTTTCAACTGGGCATACAGTCGTTTATATTCGTGGCGCTCGATTGCCAAACGACTGTTAGGGGTGCGGCGCAACCTCCAGTTGTTCGGGCCCCAAAACGTGGGGTTTCGCACGGCCTGGCTTGAGGTCCTCAAAGATAAGGATGACAGTCCATGAGCGGCTGTGCCTTCTTGTTTCCGGGTCAGGGTGCCCAGTACGTGGGTATGGGACGTGACCTGGTAGAGCGCTTCCCGGAGTGCCAGCAGATGCTGCGACGGGCCGAGGCCCACCTGAATCCTGCCCTTGGAGACATCATGTTTTTCGGCCCTGAAGAGCGGCTCCAAGAGGATTTCATTGCCCAGGTGGCGGTCTACACGGTAAGCTGCATGGTAGCCGACCTGCTTGAAGCCAGGGGCATTAGCGCTGGCGCCTTTGCTCCATACAGTTCGGGAATCTATGCGGCAGCTTATGCCGCCGGTGTGGTGGACTTTGAGACCGGCCTCACGCTGATGCAGGAGGCAGCTCGCTGCATCCGTAAGGAGAAGGCCCAGGCCGCCATGGGTGTAGTGTTGGGCTTGTCGGCCTCCGAGGTCGAGGAGTTGTGCGGAAGAGTGGCAGGCGTGGTTGAGGTGAGCATTATCAATACCCGGCACCAGATTATTGTCTCCGGGGAGCGGCCGGCAGTATCTGCTCTCTTGAAACAGACGGTGGAGGCCGGGGCTCTGAAGGCTGACTGGCTGCCAGCAGCGGCAGCCTATCACTGCAGTCTGCTGCGGGGCGCTGATCAATGCCTGGCCAAAACATTCACCCAAACTCCCATGAAAGAGCCCCACACCCCCATCATATCCTACATCGACTCCCAGGCCATGGAGAGCGCATCCCAGGTAAAAGCGCTCCTTTCCACTCAACTTGAGAGTTCGGTAAGATGGGTAGGGGTGGTGGAGGAACTGGTTCGCCGGGAGCTAGGGCCCATGGTTGAGGTGGGGCCAAGCCAGATCCTTGGCCGCTCGGTCCGGTGGATTCACCGCCAGGCCCAGGTGCTGCCCACGGAAGATTCAACAGCAATCCGACACACACTCAAGGAGTTGGGTGGGAGTTCGGAATATTGATTGTAAAAATGCCTGGCGGTAACGGTTCATTGATTGAGGTAAATTGTAACCATACAGAGGTATGGTCCCCTTTCACTTCCTTGAAATGAATTCGTTCCGGAAGCCAGTTCTTGGGGCTTACCGCAACTTCGATCATATCAATATGCCTCGCTATGGCCTTCATTTTGGGTATCAATTTCAGGTGATAGGTACCTGAATGCGTCTTTGAGGTAAGCTGGATCTTGTATCGCTTTTTCAACTCCTCAACCGACTGCCCGATACCGAAGTATTTCTTGAGTATATTATCACTTTTCCCGAGGCGCCTTTTTTTGGCTTTCGACAAATCAGGATCATAGACAAGCAGCAGGTTATTCTTTAGAAGCAACACCAACGGCGATGGGCTTGTGACCTTCAGAAGCATTTTGCCTGTGCAATCAAAATAGATCAAACCTTCGGAGTGCAATGGTTCTTGAAGCAACTCGGTCTTCTTATTTTGCACGAACTTTGCGGTAAAGGTCTTTAAGCTTTTTTCCTTCTCCTTGACGTTCTTGATGACCCAATTCAGCTCCGATTCTGACTGCGGGTCTGTTTCAGATGGAAAGACCGAGCAAGGGAGTAGGAGCAGGTTTACGCCCGAGAATACGAGCACGATATATTTCCTATACGAGTGCGCCATATTCCAGGTCAAGATTCTTCTCTATGGCTGACCTTACAACTGCCATTAATTCATCTCTATTCCCATCAAATGCGCCAGGATCGATCAAGTCGCCAACAACAACCTCAATCTTGCCCGGCATCAGGGCCAGCGTGCCTTTAGGCAGCACAAAACGGCCCCCGTTTACTGTGACGGGTAGTATGGGTATACCGGACCTAATGGCCAAGATTGCCCCTCCCCTGTGAAATTTTTGCAGATGCCCGTCCTTGCTTCTTGTCCCCTCAGGGAAGATGACCACAGATATCCCTCCTCTTATTTTCTCGCCGGCCACCTCCAGGCCAAGAACCGTATCCTTGCTCTTCCTCCTGTCAACATATATATGCCCCATGCGCTCGAGGGCATAACCAAAGACCGGCATCTTCTTTATCTCGGATTTTATGATCCACCGGAGCTGAAGGGGGAGTTTTGCTATTAAGGCCCACACGTCAAACAGACTCTGGTGATTTGACATGATGATATGAGCGTGGCCTTTTTCTATTTTTTCTCTACCACGTATCGACAACCTGGTACCAGATAGGTAGACGTTGAGCAAAGACCAGAACCTGCCGATATAATGGACCAAATTCCCATTTCTATCGAATGGGGAAACCATAATGATGAGCAGGGCCAACACGAAAGTGTTAAGAATGACGGAAATTAGGTAAAAAGGGCGGATCAAAGGGTACAAGACCCAATAGAAAATGATCTTCAAGATTCGTCTTCCTTAAATCATCAGGTGAGAATTTAGTGCTTGCAAACAAATAATGGCCACATCTATAAGGAACCAGCTTTACAACTAACGGATCATAACTAGTACTTGACCGAAAACCCTACGTTTTCGGTAAAAAATTCGAAATCCGAATTTCGAAATCCGAAACAATGACAGAAACAAAAATGTTCTAATGACAAAAACAATGAAATTTCAACAAGTTCGTTTTGGTCATTTGGTCATTTGGTATTCGAATTTGTTTCGAATTTCGAGTTTCGATATTCGGATTTTGCCTGAACGTCACTTTTCGTTCAGGCACTAACTATACCCAACTCAAGTAGAATGTCAAATTGAGATAGAACAAAATGTGCTCAGGCTTTTTCGGAAAAAGACTTTGTCTCCTGGCCGCAGTATTGCTTTTTTTGTGTTTACAGGGATGCTCCACCAAATACACGATAACGTCCCCTAAATACGCCGAATATGAGGGAGAGATCAACCAGCACACCCGCTTAGTCAGGGCTGAGAGGAGCCATGTGTTTCAGGTTTTGACCCAAGAGGAATCGTTCAAAAAGATATGCCCCAAAGGCACCATCGTCACTCACGAATCCCCACCACCCTATAAGGTCGGAACCTTGGTCAAGACAAAAATCGTTCATATATTTGAGCTAGAATGGAACTTAAGGGTAGAGGAAGTGATTCCTGACAGCAAAATCCGACTCCAATTCCTGGACGGTTTTTTTCGCGGGGGAACGGAAATCTGGGAGCTTGAAAGTGAGACTGAATACACGCGAGTGACTCACACGATTATTATTCAGCCGAAAGGCCTTCTTGAGAAATTGGCCTGGGCTTTGAAAGCGAGGATGAAACACAATAAGATGACCGAGGCTGTTCTTGACAATCTGAAAAGGCTCTGTGAAACGCACTCACTTGAGTAGACATCTTGTCCGCATGCAAAACTTCAATCATTGCATCCTGTGTTATGGTTCAGACTTTCGTATCATTCATCAAAAGGATCAGTGGCAGTATCTCCGCTGCCTGGAATGCGGCCTGGTGTGTATTCATCCCAAGCCTTCTCCCCAGGCACTAATGAAAGATTACCAAGACTATTTGACCGCCAAGGCGGAAGAAGTTGCCACATGGGAAATGACGATGAAACCGGTTGTCGATAAATCTGCCGATCTGATCGAATCTCGAACCAAGGCTGGCGGAGGAAGATTGCTGGATATTGGCTGCGGATACGGCTTTTTTTTACACGAAATGAGGTCTCGTGGATGGCAGGTGGAGGGAATAGAGATATCACGCCCGGGGAGACGATACGTACGGAATAGACGGGATATACATGTGCATTCTGAACCACTGGAGGATCTATCCCTCCATGAGAACTCTTTTGACGTTGTCACCCTCTTTTATGTCATCGAACACGTTCTTGATCCCCTGCGTCTATTGACGGAGGTAAAACGCATCCTCAAACCGGATGGTCTTGTCCTCCTGCGCTGGCCCCACTCGACACCTATTGTCAGAATACTGGGCCCCATGTCCAGGAAACTTGATCTCTACCACACTCCTTATCACCTCTATGATTTTTCACCAGACACAATTAAGAAGCTTTTGCTGCTCAGTGGTTTTAAGGAGATCGAAACCAGGATCGTAGGACATACCCGGCCTTCCAAAAGGTTGGGTCGATGGGCCTCAACTGTCTTCGGCCAACTCGGAGAGATTTTGTATTTTCTATCAGGTGGGAATCTCTTGCTCCCCGGGATAAGCAAAACAACGCTGGCTTTCAAAGCAAGCAAGTGAGATCCTGCCGATTCTATTCTGAGTGCCTGATAATGGCAAAAATGGCTGGCAACACAATAACGGAGGCGAATAAGCAGGCGCTGATGCCGATGATGGCCACATATCCCATGCTTTTCAGTCCGGGATAGTGTGACAGGGCAATAGAGCCAAAGCCCACCATGGTAGTCAGAGAGGTTAAAACAACAGCCCGACCGGTTTGACTCATTCCTTTTGACATATCAAAATGATTGAGTCGACGGAACGTATTGGTGAAATGAACCCCGTCATCTATACCAATTCCGACAATCATAGGAACTACGATCAGGTTGAAAAAATTGAAGTCAAAACGGAAAATGACCATCATACCGGATAGCGTGGCCAAACCGATTGTAAGAGGTAATGTCGAAAGTACTAATAATTTCAGACTGCGATAATAAATGAGAAGAACTACAACGATACTCAAACCTGCCAACCACAAGGAGGATTTCAGGTTTTTGATGATAAGCTCCTTTAAATCTCCAGTGAGCAGATTTGCCCCTGTCAAATCATAGCGGTCCTCCTTGATCCCTTTCTCTTCCAACTTCCGGATGATCATCTCTTTGAATCGGGTTGTATCGGCATGTGACCAGAGATCACCGGAAGGGCTGATATAGGTAACCGCCTTAAAATATCCATCTTTGCGAAAGGCAAACATTTTTAGGAGCTTATCCAGTTCTGTCTGCTGAAAAGATGAGGGAAGAAGGATTTTTTCTGCTGAAAAGGCTCTGGACAGGCTTTCAAAATATCCATCGTATAGATCCGATACTTGAAAGCCATTTTTGTCAAGTGCCTCGTTGAATGTCCTTTTAATGCGTTTTATGTCAAAAACATCAGCATGCTGCCGGATGAATTCTATGTTTTTCCTCTGCTGACCGGGAGGGAGAAAGTATTTGCTGGTCGATCTGGTCCCTGCGACCATCCCTGAGCCCTTCAGTTCCTCCAGTGCCTCATATATTGAGGTGTTGGTTTCCATGACCTCCACCTCTGATTTCCCCTTGGCTACTAAAAGGACGGTAGCGGTTGAACCACCAAGCCAACCGGTTACCTGATCCTGCAGGCGTAGTATCTCATCATCGGCCGGTCGAAAATTCTTGAGGTTGTCATCGAAATTGATTTTAGTCCCCGAGACGGCTAATAAACAGACGGTTACAAAAGTGACCATGAGAAGAGCCCTGGGATATTTCAGGACCAAGTCCAAGAGGGCCTTTAAGCCAAAACCGGCTATGGCAACCTTTCTTCTAGAACCTTTTTCACTTGAAAAACAGACAAGAAGAGATGGAAGGAGAAAAACCATTGCCACTATGCAGAACAGGATCCCGGTGCCGGTCAAAATACCAAGCTCTTTGAAGCCTCTAAAGTCGGAGATGCCAATGGAATAGAAAGCCGTCGCCGTTGTGATGCCACCAATGATGATCCCCATGCCAGCTTCCTGGAAAGTCTGTTGCAGACGGTGTGGCACATCCAGGTCCACTTTATCTTGACCAAAGTAACGGTTGACGATGTGGATGGCAAAGTCAATCCCCAGGCCTATCAAGACACATGAGAATATGCAGGTGAGGATATTGAGGTGATGAAATGCAAGGCTGGCAAAGCCAAGTGTCCATATAAGGCTTATGACCAGAGGTACTCCGACATAAAAAAGGATTCTTGACGTTCTAAACGACAGGCCGAAAAGAATCATTACGCCCAAAAAAGAAGCCAGTATGGTGACCTTGATATCTCTTTTGGTTATGGCCTCGTCATTAACAGCAATCGGGTAACCTCCGGTATAAGATATCTTCACCCCCCCCCACATCCTCCCCCTTGAAGGGGGAGGGCAGGGTGGGGGTGATATCTTGATCTTTTTTGGCAGATCTGCAGATTTTTCAGATAAAGAGATCTTTTCAAGATGACGCACTTCCGCCATCAATTCCTTGCTAAAAGTAATATCCTGGGGGGGCTTCTTAGGCTTTATAAACAAAAAATATGTTTCCCCCTCTTTGGTGCGATAATATCCTCCGAATGGTCTTATTGGCTGTTGTCTTCCAGAGGGAGCTGTCAGGTTAGCCTCTATTAACTCTCTGAGTCCCAGAGGATCACCATAAACTAACTCTTTGGCTGCAATGCTGAACGGTGTCATCAAAAGCTTCTTGTTCTCGCAAACCTGCCTATGGATCTCGGCATCAGACAACTTTATAGTCAAGCTTTTGAGGCCTCGGTCTTTCAAAAAGAGCGGGAAATATTCCATGAATTCCTGAAACAAAGAGGACAGTTTTTTTTCTCCGCTTTTATATTCCACTTCACGGATCAACGGGCTTTGGGCAAAGTTCTTGGCCAAAAGATCAACAAGGGCTTCAGATTGCTTCCTGTCACAGTCCGGGGGCATTTCAACCAATGCTATCAAAAGTGACTGAAGCCCAATTTCTTCGGTAATTTCAAAAAAGGTATGAACACTGGGATTATCTGAAGGGAGGAGGGAGAAGAGGTTAAGATCGAGTTTCAGTTGTGTGACAAGAATAATAGCAATTAGTGTCAGCAATACCGTGAAGATTAAGATATATTTATGGAAACGATATATGAATTGATGCATTGAGAAGTTACAAATGAGCCTCATAATGTCTCGTTATTCAACACGATCAAACTAACTGAAATGACATGTAAACCCTGAGTCCTTCTATCTTCTTTTTTGCGTACCTCTCTACAATTTTCAAACCAAAATCCTTTTGAAGAATGTTCGGCAAGCACCTTATGGCTCGGTCTTCTAAGGTATAACCGATTGAATCGGATAACCCACCAAAATCCTTTCTTATTTTCTTTTGTTCTTTGATTACTGTCCTCAAAGCTTCTTCGGTCTTTTTCTGGGCTTCAGCCAGTTCCTTTTGGGCCAGAGCAAGATGAGATACATGCTCTGCCAAAGCAGTTACTACACCTTTTAGCCCCTCGAAGTCGCTTCTCTTGACTGTATCTAACGTCTCCTCCCTCAATCTGTCCATTAGTTTTAGCATAGGAGGTTGCAGCTCTTGTGGGAAGCTTTCAATGATATCGCTATATATTTGCATCTGCACTGGCCCCCTAAAAAGTCAACAATATGAATCTGAAGTCAAAATGTCACGGATGTCCCCAGCACTATTAACCATTTTACCAGCAAAGAAACACCGTGTCAATCCGTGTCCAAAATGTTCTTTTGACACAGGTCGCCTATGGCGCCACGCGGATTACACGACTCGCTTGCCATAAGAAATGAAATCTTGCCTTTCATGGAGAAATTTGCTAAGGGCAACCCGAGTTGGATATTCCCTGGCCTAAATATTGATATCAATACGGCAAGCATCTCCCCGTATGTACGAGTTGGAGGGTGGAAGCACTTAGCCAGCGGTGATTATGTAGAAGGAACAACCGCAGGATTTTTTGGAGGTATTGGTCTCGAGTTCTTAAGAGATAGAAGGGTAAGCATAGGCATGGAAATATCCTATGATGCATCTGAAGTAGAGCTGGAGAGAATTCGGCACAATGACACAGAAAATGTTAAGCCATGCGAGTTGATGGTAAGTGTCTTTGTCATTTTCTAGGAGAGCCGCCTTGAAATCCCAACATTCTGCCATGAACTCCCAGCAAAACGGTAGGAAACTGTAAATAATAACGACTTACATGCGCTATTCCCTGATCTTGGATTCGAGAATTAGTACTTGAGGTAGGCCAGGATTGTATCATCATTCAGCATGGCTGCCACAGCCCTAGTGATCGCACCGTTACATGCCCTATGAAGGGTCCAGGGCGACACATTGTTGCCTTCAAATTCCCTTACGTAGCCATCACCTGTTTCCACTTTGAGGGATGTAATACAACGGATGCTAGCGAATCCCCAGTAGATGTTTGCACGGGTAATAGAAAGCTTGAGCTGTCTGTTCGCACCTTCAGTAGTCATTATCTTTCTTTTTTCCAGCTCAGTCTTCACTAGTCCTATTGCCGTATCCGTCCACTGCTGCAAGTTTCCCATCCACTTATGAATACCTTGTGATCCAATTAAGACTTGCTCAGGCGCATCCTGAGCATTAGCAATGGTTACTGGTTGACCTCCACTGAACTCAGGGACCATCCCCGGTTTCATAGGACATTGCTGCGCCACAAAATGATGTGTACATCCAATAGAACTCATTAGCATCATGAATACGACAAGCAGCTTCCACACTGTAAGAAACTTTGATCCTGACATTATTGCCCCCTTTCTATGTTAAACGTACAAAACATAATTCTGGCGAAGCCTTGCCTCAAACCCTTGCCCAGAGCGGGTTTAATGCCTTAATGCCTTAGAATCATAGGTCTGCCGGGCATTGCTGGCCAGTATCGACATTTATCGTTGTGAGGTTTGTTCCCGTGGCACCCAGGGTAAGCCACCATCATCTACGACTTGGAATCTTATTTTTGCATTGTCCGCCTCTAACACCCTTATTCTTAGAGACCGAAATATGATATGGTCGGATTCGTTCGGGTCGTAGTTCAATTCCTGACAGAAAGAAGGTCGGGCTTTATAATTAGAGAACTCTCTATAAGAAATATGTATGCCATTCCCGGTGATGCCGGTGTAAATTAACTCTGCGTCAAAAAAGCCATCATGTAATACTTAAAAATTGCTCGAATTCTATAAAAACTCTATGAAATGCTTTGCAAATAAGGATTTGGGACTGGCAAAGTCTTCAACAGCCGGAAAATATTGAGGATTCGGAGAGGTGACCTCCCTGTTGCGTATCCACGCTGAGGTCTCGGATCGTTGATCAATAAATTGTCAACAACCGTTTTGGACCACAGGGAGGTCTGAACAGTGTTTAGCACAAAGTAAATCTTATGCCAACACCAAATAAATGCTATAAATACCAATGGTTACGATTTTTGTAGACAAAACAATCTGTCTATTATAGATTTAAAATTGCCTCCGTGTCCGCCAACGGCGGACTACCCACAGAAAGACGGAGGCGGTTATGAACTTCCCTACATTTGAAAATTGGTTGTCACGTCGTATAGCTGTAAAGACTCGTCTCAAAAAGGTCTGCCTTTGCCTTGTTATGTACATGATGATAGAGGCCCGCAAACATTCATTGCAGGGAGCGGCAACATTTTGGGGAATGAGCACGTCCCAATTTAGTAGGTTTTTAAGCAATCACTCAAAAACAGCGGTTTACACTTTGGATGACTTGTCCAAGAGGCAAGCCAAGCAATTTTCTAAGGTTTTGAAATGGTTGGCAAAAGGCAGCCTTCCATGGAA
>JAFDKF010000294.1 GCA_019307135.1 Deltaproteobacteria bacterium | reverse complement strand
AGATTTCACAGATTTTCGTGAGTTAAGGAGCAGCAATAACAAAAAAGCCAAGAATGCTCAGATAGATTTCAATCCAGTCCGGCCTTCTTGGCTTATTATTTTACGGTCAACTTTTAATCCGCAGATTACCCCGCTTAAATAGAAAGACAAATGCATTTAACGGGGCAGGCGCAGATTACACAGATTTTCGTGAATTGTTGGGTTTAATTCCCCGAAGCTTGCTTCGTTTAAATTGTAAAAATCAGGTGCGTGATACCCCGCAGCTTGCTGCGGGGCAGTTCATTAAGGTCTTAGATTAGAAGCGCAATTTCTTATTGCGCATTGCCCCAGTTACTTAAACAATTGCTACCCGTTTGTCAAGGCTTAAAGCGGTTCAAATACGATCTTTCCTTTGGTATTATCATAGAGCTTGAGCTTGGCCTTGAGGGTCTTTTGCTCTCCAAAAATACTGAGTAGCTTGACCTCATCCCCCTCCAGTTCTACGAGATCGACACTTTCAAGGATCTTTTCTTCCTCCCCGTCTTTCAAAATAAATGCATGGGCTTCACACATCGAAAACCTCCTCATTACTCGAGGGCCTTTAAAGCCTTACGTAAACATTCGTTGATTCCAACTGTCATCTCTATCATTTCTCGGACATGCTTCGAACTCTCATTTTTTCCCGCATCCTCCAATTGTTCGGCAAACATCTCGTATCCCTCTTGGTGATGATCATTGTGTGTGATCCAGTTCTCCAATCTGATTCTTGCCTTTTCAATGAAATCCATAACCAAAGCCTCCCTTATCGTAGGCGTTCACAGGTTCAGAGTTCACTGTTCAGGGTTACCTTTTTTGTAACCGTTCACAGGCTCCCTAAGTCTGCTGTATGATTGTCCAATATCCAGGCAGTCATTGCGAGCGAAGCGAAGCAATCTCCAGTTCCGTGCAGAAAGATTGCTTCGTCGCTACGCTCCTCGCAATGACGAAAAGAAATGTGCGTGAACAGTTACCCTTTTTTGATTGTCGATTTACGGTTGTCGATTGTCGATTGTTTTTTCAATCATCAATCATCAATCGGGCGGTGACAAGGGGTCAGCTCTCAACATTTGTTCGGTGAACCGTGAACCCCTGAACCATTGAACCCGTGAACGGTTACCCCTTATCTAATCTTCTACCAGCAAGATACGATGATCAACAAGGTTCATCTCCTTGACGTGCGCTTTTATCTCGACTCTTTCTCCAAATATGTTCTGAAGATAGATGCTATCATCCTCCGCCCTTAAAATATCCACACTCTCCATGATAACCTTTTCAGTCCCGTCCTTTATAAGATACGCATTTGCCTCACACATGAATAATCACCCCGTTTCATTAAAGGTTATGTATTCTATCAAACATATCCCCAGGATTCAACTGAATTGATGTCCTGATTCTATCATCAAGAAGCCTCTGATAGTCCACAGCATCATCAATTGTCGCCTTTGACCTTATAATCTTTTCGGAGAGGATCTATTGTATCCATTGTATCAGGTCAGCTCAAAGACGATCGTAAGCTCCAAGGGGATCTCTCCCTCAAAAAGACGCCTGGGCGGTTTTGGAAAGGGAGCGGCAGCCTTTACAGCCCTCAGCGCTGCCTTATCCAGAACCTTTTGCCTGGAGGTTCTTGCGATCTGGACCGCCCGGATGCCTCCTTCCGGTGTGATGACAAAGCGTATGGTCACACGTCCCTCTATTTGCCTGATCCTGGCCATGTCAGGATATACTTTGTGTTGTTCTATCTTGAGTCTCACCATTTCGAGATAACCGATAGAAGTTCCCACCAGCTCTCCGGGGTTCCAGTTAGCCATTTGCAGACCCGGAGTCGCAGGGATATCCGGCATGGTGATTCCCTCCACAAGGCTGTCGGGCAGGTTTTTTTCAGCAGGCTCCATCTTTATCGGTTTGAAGTGGGGTATTCGCCGCTGAGTGACCTTTAGCCTTTTTACATTCACCGGCTGAGGAGCCTTTGGCCTGTGGCGGGGTCTTGGAATACTCCTTGCGGACGGTTTTGATATGTCTTGCAGTGTTAACTCGATGTAAGTGAGCGCGTTTGACCTGTAAATCCCGGCAATGTGCATAAAGA
>JAFDKF010000153.1 GCA_019307135.1 Deltaproteobacteria bacterium | reverse complement strand
ACTTAAAGGTTGCTCGAAAAACTAGCTAATGGCCAGCAAAGTCTTATGACATAAGGGTTTCATGATGTCATGCAGCCTTGAGAACCGTTTGTAGCTCGTTTTTATAGCGGTCGGACCCATTAATTTGCGTTAACAACTGGATCACACGGGCCTTCTCTTTACTGTCAATTATCCCTTTTATCTTGCGCTGCTTATCTGCTAGCGAAGTCGTGTGTTCCGGGAGCCCAGGAGGATGAGAGTGCAATAAGATGTACGCGCAGTATACCCAGTGAACATGAGCGATAACCGATACAAACCATTTTGTGGCAGCATCTTCAAAGCCGAGAAACATTTTCACCTCCTTGTGAAAGATCTCAATTTTCCAACGAAGTCGGTACCCGATGAGGATTTGCCGTGGTTTGACTCTCAAATCATTGCAGGCCAAGTACTTTCTGCGACCATTCCGCCGCTTTTTGAATTCCGAACAAATCAATTGCACTCTTCCGACATGCCGGAGATACCCAATGATTTGTCTGATACGAAACTCCATTCGCTTTCTCTTAGAGCTGTTCGTAGGTATACGAATAGTCTGCCACCCGGGCCTGCGATGAGTCTTGAAGAACTCGGCTATATGGGTCCAACCTTTTGATTTAGGTGTATTCACATTTTGTCTTTCTGATTTGACACTCCTTGTTTTATTTAAGGCTATGATGAAGTTCCATTTTTTCTTGACGATTGCATTCTCAATTCTTTTATCATCATATCCGCTGTCGGCAAGGACAACAACTTCTTTGGAATTATGATTGCCAATATAGTCTGCCAACTGCAAATTGTTGATGTATTCTATCACCATCAATATTTCTTGGTATGGAAGGCTATAGGAGGCAGGGGAATGATTGTCTCGTTGATTACTAAAACAATATTTGTCCATTGATGGCCGATAACAAATCCTTTGCCATGATTAAATCTCTTGGCGTTATCCGTATGCAAAGTTGATCTGTGTTGGATTGTACTGTCAATCAAAATAGCTATTTTCCATGGAAGGCTGCCTTTTGCCAGCCACTTCAAAACCTTAGAAAATTGCTTGGCTTGCCTCTTGGACAGGTCATCTAAAGTGTAAACCGCTATTTCTGAGTGGTTCTTTAAAAACCTACTAAATTGGGATTTGTTCATGCCCCAAAATCTTGCCGCTTCCTGCAATGAATGTTTGCGGGTCTCTATCATCAGGAACATAACAAGGCAAAGGCAGACCTTTTTGAGACGACTTTTTACAGCTATACGACGTGACAACCAATTTTCAAATGTAGGAAAGTTCATAATCACCTCCGTCTTTCTATGGGTAGTCCGCCGTTGGCGGACACGGAGGCGATTTTAGATTTATAATAGACACGAGCTCTTGTCTACTAAAATCGTAACATCTGGTATTTATTTGGTCTTTTTGTGTGTTGGCATAAGAGTTACTTTGTGCTAAACACTATTCAGACCTCCCTGTGGTCCAAAAGGTCACCTCCCTCAATTTTCAATATTTCTGGGCTATTGATAGCTTCGTCGCCATCAAACTGTTATTTGTAAAGCATTTCAGCAAGCTCTCACAAGTTTCGAGCAACATTTAAGTATATATCGACTTGGGACACTGTATTTTTCTACTAATGACGGGGTAGGAAGGTTCGGCGACACCGCAAGGAAAGGGGGTGGGTTCCGGTTTCTCTCTTGACGCACAACTCAATTTTCCCTATATTCCCCTTACTAAAAAGCGAGTTCCTGTTATTTTCATAGCGGGATTCACAAAGCCGTCAAATCTGACATTGGTAAAAGGAGTACGGTTATGTCATTAATCGTGGCGGAGAATATCAGCAAAGATTATCAGGCAGGCGAGATCAGCATTAAGGCATTAAAGGGCGTAAGCTTTGAGATTGAACCGTCCTCCTTTGTATCATTTGTAGGGCCGTCGGGAAGCGGCAAGACAACACTCTTAAATCTCATTGGTTGTCTGGATAAGCCGACACACGGACAACTGACGGTTGCGGACACCGATGTTTCCACCCTCGACCAAAAACAGAGCGCTTCTTTCCGCGGTAATCATATCGGGTTTATTTTTCAGGATTTTAATCTTATCCCGGTTCTTACGGTTTACGAAAATATCGAATACCCTCTAATCCTGGTTCAGAATATTCCGGCCCAAAAAAGAAAAAAGAGCGTGATGTCCACGCTGGAAGCTGTGGGAATGGGTGAACAGAGGGACAAATACCCGGACCAGATTTCAGGAGGTCAGAAGCAGAGAGTGGCGGTTGCAAGGGCATTGGTTACCAACCCTAACGTAGTGATTGCGGATGAGCCTACCGCCAATCTAGATCGCAAAACCGCCCGCATGGTCATAGAGCTTATGAAAAAGATGAGGGATGAATCCGGGACAACGTTCATATTTTCAACCCATGACCCGAGGGTAGTGGCCGAGGCAGAGATTATTTATACACTTGAGGATGGAGAGCTGACCGGCAAAGAGGCGAAAGGAGGTACTGGCGATGTTTAGTGTACTCAGGATTGCTGCGAGAAACCTCAGAAGGTACAAAAGAAGGACCATCCTCACAGCCTCATTGATTGTCACCGGTGTTGTATTCGTCTCAGTCTTTGTAGCGGTTTCAGGGTCGTTCAAAAATATGATGATAGGCCAGATCACGGATTCATTTCTCGGACATGTCCAGATACATAGAAAAGGCTATGTGGCCTCCATAGACAGCCTGCCGCTTACCATGAATCTGAAGTCGCAGGCCGTCAAAAAAATTGATGAGGCGATCAAAGAAATTCCGGAGATAGAGGTATATTCAGCAAGGATAAAGTTTGGCGGCATGTTCAGCAATTTTGTCGAGACAACTAATATAAGAGTCAATGGTGTCCACCCAGAGAAAGAGATAAAAACGGCACCGCTTCTTCTATCAAGGATAAAAGAGGGAGAAAAAATCATCAGGAAAGGAGAAATTCTTGTTCCGGAACTCCTTGCCAAAGGCATGAAAGTGAAAGTTGGTGACATGGTCGTTGTCATTGCCACAAACAAGGATGGCTCCATAAACGGGAAACAATTCAGAGTGGGAGGGATACTGGAGAGTGCCACCGGGCCAGGAGGGAGGGATGGATACATCCATATCGAAGATGCCACGGAGATTCTCAGGATGGATAACGTGGAGATAAGCGAGATCGCCATAAGGGTAAGAGATTTTAGTCAGCTGTATGCGGTACATAATAGACTCCATGATATGCTCTCAAAAGAACGAAACAAGCAGGGCAAGCCGATCTTCGAGGTGCATACATGGGAAAAGCTCTCCCCTTTCTATAACGTAGCGAGAATGATTGATGTGATGACATTCTTTGTCAAACTCATGCTTGTAGCCATCGTCTTGATAAGCATCATGAATGTCATGATCATGGCGGTCTATGAACGGGTGAGAGAGATAGGAACCATAGCGGCTATAGGCACGCTGCCCGGGAAAATCCTTTCCATGTTTGTCATTGAGGGCTTCTGCCTCGGTTTTATCGGAGCGGCTATTGGCAGTCTCCTGGGGGGAGCAATTATCTTTGTCATCAATATTTCTAAAATCACCTTTAATTTTGGCAGGCAGAAGGGGCTGACCCTCTCCACATCCGTAAATCCGAACGACCTCTTGCTGATATCTGCCATCGTCATCATCGTCTCTGTCCTGGCAAGCCTTCAGCCGGCCTTTAAGGCCTCAAGAATGGATCCTGTCCAGGCCCTAAGACATGTGTAGGAGGTGTAACATGAAAAAGATGATCCCTTTTTTAAGTCTTGCTGTCTCACTAATGCTATCAGTTTGTACATATGCCGCTGAGAAGGGGGCGGTGAAGATTGCGGTCGCATCCATAGGGAAAACTACGACAGCCTCTGTGAGCAACCTGGCTGCTCGCAGTCCATACTATCTCATCTTTGATGGTAAGGGGAATCTAATAGAAGCCATCTCTAACCCTTGCAAAGATGCAGCCCGTGGGGCCGGGCCTTCAGCAGCAAATTTCCTTGCCGCGAAAGGCGTCAATATTGTGATTGCAGAAAACTTTGGCATCAAAATGATCAATGCCCTGAAAGGAAAACGTATAAGTCATTTTGAATTTAAGGGCCGTGTAGACGAGGCTGTCAAGAAGGTTTTAGAACTCAAGTAGTGATGGTCTCGTAAAAAGTCCGAACTAGACGGCAAAGTAAAAAGCTCCAAATTCAAGGCGCGCAAATTCTGAGGAATGAGGCGTACTTACTGTACGTCGCAGTGACGAAGAATGCAGCGCAACGCAGAAGTTGGACTTTTTACGAAGCCGTCAAGTAGTAGGCAGAAAGAAATGCACATCTGCAAAGCTTTTTGAAACAGAAGGGAGGTTATTTATGCTCAAAATCGTAGCCATTTTTATGTCGCTGTTGTTTGCAGCTCCTGCTTTTGCGACCGCCCCTAATCAGCTTTTAGAACAGGTGGACAGAAACCTCAGCCCCGACTCCTATGAGACGTACAGAAAACTCATAAACATCGAGCCTGATGGAAGAAAAAAGGAGTTCATACTGTTCACCGTAAAAAAGGGAAGGGATAAAGTTGCTGCGTTGTTTATCTCCCCTGCCAGCGAGAAAGGAAGAAGCACGCTGAGACTTGAAGAAAACATGTGGCTTTATATCCCTAATGTTGGAAAACCGATTCGCATAACAAGCCTTCAGTCCGTTGTTGGAGGGGTGTTCAACAACTCTGATATATTGCGATTGGATTATGCGGCCGAATACAACGTGGTACAGATGGAGGACATGGGGAATGAGTATGTCCTACATCTCAAGGCAAAAACAAAAACCGTTGCCTATGACAAACTCAAAATGTGGGTGGATAAGAACAAGATATTGCCCAGGAAAATTGATTGCTTAACAGAAGCTTCAATGCTGATAAAGACCATTTATTTCAAAAAAACAGAAGACTTTGGAGGAGGCATTGTAAGACCGTCTGTAGTAGAAACAGAGAGCCCTCTTTACAAAGGTTACAAGTCCATCATGATATTTGCCAAAATTAAGGAGAGGGAATTGAAAGATGAGGTCTTTACCTTGACTTATATGCCGAATATGGAGTCGTTGAGATAAATCGAGTTGAGATTTTTTCGAGTTCCATAATTCCACTCATGCACAATAAGAATTCGCCACGAACAACACGTGGATTTCTTGTTTCCGATTCCAGTATCAAGCATCTATTTTGTTCCGTTCTGTGCTTTGTGGTCTGTAATTTTTCTGCCCAACCTGCCCTTTCACAGGATGAATTCTCTTTTGACCTCTCGGAAATAGAGAAAAAGCCCTACCATCTCGGCGGTTATGCCGAGTTCAGACCAATTCTTTTTGGTCTGGACAGGGATGCCTCTCTATACAAACTCAGATTTTATGCCCGGGATGAAGGGCGCGTCCTTGATGAATATGATTTTACACTTCAGTTGGAAGGGAGTTACGAAAAGGGTGTTTCACGGTTTTTTGTGAGGACCAATAGCGACCTGGAAAAGACTTATAAGGGCTGGTCCGGAGAAACGATCCTCTACGAGGCGTATTTGTCGGTAAAACCTTCCTTCTCCCTGACCATTGATGCAGGGAAAAAGACCCTGAAATGGGGAAAGGGGTATGCCTGGAATCCGGTGGCCTTTGTTGACCGGCCCAAGAACCCGGATGATCCTGCCCTTAACCTGGAGGGCTTCATCGTGGCCTCAGCAGATTACACAAGAAGCCTGGGAGGACCTCTAAAAACTTTTTCCTTTACCCCGGTACTGGTACCGGTTTATGGAGAGATGAATGACGATTTTGGGGATGATCATAAGCTCAACTTCGCAGGGAAGCTCTATTTCTTATATTATGACACGGATATTGACCTGATGTTCCTTACCGGGGATAGCAAGCCCCCGCGCTACGGATTTGATTTCTCAAGGAACATTTTAACCAACTTTGAGATTCACGGGGAGTTTGCCTACATCAAGGATTACAAAAAAAGCGTTATTGACCAGGACGGAAGAACGTTTGAGACGGAATCAGATGTCCAGAGTTATCTGATGGGCCTCCGCTACCTGAGCGCCCTAGATACCACCTATGTCCTTGAATACTACCACAATGGCGCAGGATTTACCGAAGGTCAAATGAAAGATTATTTTTCTTATATCAACAATGGTTATGACCTTTATCTTTCAACGGAAAATGATACCCTACTAAAGAAGGCATCAAATCTTAGCGAAGGCAAATATAGCAAGATGAACCCCATGAAAGACTACCTCTATCTGCGTATCAGCCAGAAGGAGCCCTTTGATATCCTCTACTTCACCCCCTCCATGACCTGGATATTTAATGTCAATGATCAGAGTTTTTCCCTATCGCCGGAGCTATTATATGCCCGTATCACGAATCTGGAGTTGAGACTTAAAGGAACATTTATTGTCGGAGAAAGGTTCAGTGAATATGGTGAAAAGCAGAATAATTACAAAGTAGAATTGAGGGTCAGGTATTATTTCTGAGGGCAGACTAGGCCGTTTCTGTACCACACTTATTCAACCTAGTCAATAACGTCCCCATGCTCTCCTAGTCAATAACGTCCCCATGCTCTCCTTAAAAGCTGGAATTGAGATTCCTTTTCCCCAAAGAGATATTCGTATCCTCAGCCATGCCGAGCAGTAAGTGCCTTAGATCATAAGGCAATACTGGGTCGGGTCAAGGCCCCGTCAGAGTCAGGTTGCGCGTAAGCATGAAAATCCCCCCTGCCCGCCTGCCAACGCCATGCGGGGCATGTAGCTTACATGATAGCTGTACCTGGCAACCTGCCCGCCATTGCCAGAGGCTGTGTGCGATTTCGGGCTGATGACAAGCAGGCGTTGGCAGGCGGGCCTGCCCGCCATTGCCATGTGTCCGGCATTGTAGCTGCCCGGCGAGCGTGGCGCTGGCAGGCGGATGGCGGGCAGGTAATAGAGGCGGAGTTTGAAGTGTCCCTCTTCTGTTCTTGGCGAGGGTGTTGAGGAAGGGCTAAGGAGGCCCACTGGCAGCTTCTTTGAGCCCTCGGTGCCCGGCTACTAATGGTGTGGCCCTTTCCTTCTCAGGAGATCGTTGTAGGCCTCGGTTAGCTGGATAAACTTCTCGTGTGTCCCCCCCTTGTCAGGATGGAGCTTCTGAGCCATACGTCGGTAGAGCCTGGTGAGGCCGCGTTTTGTCATTGTTCGCAATGCCTCTTTTTTTACACCGAATACGGTGCTCGCCTCTTCAAAGCTCACCGAACGTTTTCTTGCAGGAGTTTTGTGAAACCTTCTCGCGTTCATAAACTTTTTTACGTAGTCGTGCCAGAAAGTGTCCGGTCCATAGTCATTGTCAAAAAACATGACAACATAGCGGACCAGGTGTTCGTGCAAGAAGTCACCGCATGCTTCTCCAGCCCAGAAAGAACAATCCCTGTTCAGTCGGCATATCTCCTCCAGGAAACACTTGTCGACCTTATTCTGATCAAGTCCCTGAGGCATCTTCTTTGCAATGGACTCTAAGAAGAATCTCTGCAGGTCAAAGATGACGTAAGCATAGGTCTTGAGTTGGAAGGGGTCTAGAGATTTTTCCATTTCCATGAAATGCTGTTCTATCTCATCTCGTGATTTTCCGACTACCCATTTGAAAAGCTTGACAGGCATCCGCCCGATGCTGCCCTGGTCAATGCTGCCGCATCTCAAATAATGAACGCGCCGTTTGTCAAACTCGCTGACCTGCATCCGGAGTTTTTCTTGTTGCTCGGCGTTGATTGCTTCCCTTGGTGCTCTTGACTTCGCCCTCTGTCGAAAGCACTCCAACACCCGCCTGATCTCCGGTTTTACAAAGGGCCAGAAGAGATCATCGAGGTCATGAGTGGCGTATTTTACCCCCAGGGAACACAATTTCTCCTCTACAACGTCATCAACATAGTAGGCATTTCCTCCTGGATAAACGATGTACCTGGCAGGGTTTGTGCCAAGATCGAAAAGATTGTGGCTTCTGAGACAACCCTCATCGTTAAATGACTCCCTGATGAAATGGTGTGTTTTCCCCTTAATTTTCTTTTGGGCAAGGTACAAGATTTTGTCTCCGGATTCTATATTGTCTGATCAGTGAGCCCCAAGAAAGCCCGGTCACAGTGTGGGAATGGGGACGCCGGTAAAAAAGTAACAAAACCTTATTCGATTAATTGCAACCCATTTTCGCGGGCAATGGTTTCTCCCCTTTCGACCGAGAAACCCCACGCCAGGGGAGCTCATTTGGGTCAAGAACCCGGGGTCACAAGAACCCGGGTTCAGGTCTTCATTCTTCACTCTCTATTAATTTCTGTCAAAAATGAAGACCTGATCCCCCCTATTTTTTCGATCCGACCTCAAGAACTAAGTTTAAAAGTTGATGTCCCCACACAAACGATTACGCCAGTTTTAAAAATTGGGCAATTCCTTCTCTTCCTATAGCATAAAGGCCGGCACACGCAGGATCGATGGGTCTGAAAAATCGAATGTATCGGATGTAACCATCACTGAAAAGGGCGCCCCCCACTTTTCTGCTAAAGACCGGATTAAACGGGTATCATTGGATCTTAAACGCCCGGTTTTACATTCCACCGGGAACACGACATCCTGCACATGAAAGATGAAATCAATTTCCTGCCTGCCAACCCTCCAGAATGTCAGGGTTGCATCCATTTCTCTTAGACGAAGAAACACATCATTTTCTACAATCCTCCCTAATATTTCGGGAAAAGTATCCAG
>JAFDKF010000152.1 GCA_019307135.1 Deltaproteobacteria bacterium | reverse complement strand
AGAGGGGTGTTATTCATCCCTCTTTCATGAGCAAATACCAGCGAGATGCCCAGATATTACGCGTGGTGGAAGGAACAAGCCAAATTCAAAAGATGATTATTGCCAGCCAGCTTTGATGGCCCGGTACCCTTTCCTTAAAACCTCTATCTTAACAGGCTTGCAGGGGGACAAAAAGAACCGGGATAATTCGAGTTGGGCATTCCTATGGATTTCCGCCTACCGAGCGTGCAGAGTACCGTTAAAACGGATATAATCCAATATCCATTTCACATACGTTCCCTCCGTCCGAATTGCCTAATGATGATAACGCATTACCTCCCGTAGCTGATCCGGGATTTTTCCGGATTTTGGACGAAATTTTCCCTATGCATGTTCCCTTTTATATGCCATACTAACCTACGCCTGAAACTGTAATATATAGATATTTTTCTTTTTAATACAATACGTTAGGCCCTTAAGATCTGACGTGTGAGACTTCAAACACACAAGGGGGTCAACTGTCCGACGAAATTGATACTAAACGATAAGAAAGGGTTGTGACTATGAAGAACAATATGCTTTGTATTATTTTGTTCGCTTCCATATTGGCATTTAATGTGTCGGCACAAGAGCATAATCTATCAAGAGAAAAACAACCAACAGGTTTTAGGGGAATAAAATGGGGAACAAATATTCAAAATCAAAAGAACATGATATTGATCTCAGACTATAATGATGGGAGAAAAATATACAAAAGAAAAGACGATAAATTATCCATAGGACCTGCAAGTATTAGCGAAATAGAATATGTCTTTTACAAGGATAGATTTTACCAAGTGTTAATTGGCTTTGTATTCCCTGATAGGGACTCTCAAATAGACCACGATATATTACACGGCATACTTGTTGAGGCATATGGAACTCCTGTTGTGTCATCAGGAATGTATATATGGGCAAATGATAATATCGAGATCACTTTATTCCCAGGCGGTATTATTTATACCTATATGCCAATTCATAAAGATTTTAAAAACAAATATGACAAAAGTTATAAAAGACGTATTAAAAAGGGTGTGAATGACCTTTAATTAAAGCACCCTGTCTAAATGCAAAATACTCTATTTAGCTGTTTGAAATATAGGTTTTTATCTTAGCAATGAGCCTAAATACAAGTCAGGGAGGGAAACAATATGCAACTCAAGCCAAGCACAGAACAAGCTCTATATAAATGGTTGGGGCCTGACACATGGCATACAAGCAACGATTTCGATATGAATCGTTTTTATGATTTTGTCGATCAATATCAGAAAGATTACGGGTTCACGATTGATGAAGCTGCCTTACGCGAAGTTATCGAGCGCAAAGTTAAAGCCGGAGTTAATGAACATATCAGAGAAATTATTCGCGAACATATCAGCCTTGCGTACCGAATTCTAGACTTTTTGAAACATACTGGTCGCTGACTTTGATTCACAAGCGGACGTAAGAAGAGATGGGAGTCCTCTTAAATTTCAAATATTGGTGTTATGTGAAATTTCCTGGCCTAACCAAGCGGATGAACCAGACGGGAAGAAGCCAGGGCGTTTTTCGTAAGAGATCTGCGGACTTGAAAGGCCTCAGGCCCGCTGGTTATCCGCAGCCGTTATGTTTTGTGCAATAAATATCTGAAAGCGCGTGAAAGCTTTGGAAAATATTTATCAAGTAGCTTTTATTTTACTAAGTTCTGTAGGAGGTGCAGCTTTAATAATAGTTGGACTTTCATCATGGCTTGGAAAAGTCTGGGCCAATCGTATACTAGAATCAGAAAAGGCGAAGTATGCTAAAGAATTAGATAAAATACGACATCAATTCCAAATCGAGCTTGATCAATTATCCATAATTCATGAGAATCAGAAAAATAGTTTTCAACGAGTAATTAAAGCTTTAAACAAATCTATAAAAGCATTAGAGCAGCCATATGATGAAGGATGGCAGCCGATTAATGATCGACAATACGATGAGCTACAACGAGTCATAATAGAAGAATCGCTTTTTTTGGGTAGTGAAGGTGAACGCGCATTAGATATATTTATGAAATTCTTTGGGAGATCTACCTGCTTTCCCGAAGAACCACTACCATCTGATAAGATGCTCAGGAATATATATGAGCATATGGGCTTTATAGCTGAACGAATAAGGGAATATTTCAGAAAGCGGATCGGGCTATCAGATGAACCAGATCCCCTATGGGACGTTAATTTGCTTTCAGCGTGTCTTTTGATTAATGACTACCATTTTAGAGAAGCGGATTTCCCAACGAAAACCAATCTCAAGTTTGAGTACGACATTTCCCCGAATGCATTTGTAGAAAAGGTAAAGCAGAATTTGGATGTGTTGAAAGAGGAACTTAGAAGATTCATCGACTACTTAGAATCAGATCCAGAGGATACAGGTACGTTTTTTTGCCCCCTTTCAGAAGCACGATATTATTTGAATTTATTAAATAAAAAAGCATAACCCGTCAGTTCACCTGACTGGTGTTTCGCTGCGCTTCACACCCGCGCCCGATGTTTTAAAATAAAAACCAAATGTCATTTATAATAAAAAAAATATCGGATCATGGTACAAGCAACCCTATTGTTGCAAGATTAAGTGTTCAAACAAGCGAACTCATGAAATTCTATCCGTTGAGCAAAGAAAAAAGAGAAAAAATATTTGAAATATTGCATGGAAATATTCGGCCACGCCTTTTACAATCTTATGAAATCAATCAAGAGTTGCTTTCTGACTTAAAGAAAATAGATGAGGAAATTGAAAAAGAAGGGGTACACATTCAAGCTTCAGGCCGGGTCACAACCATTCCTCAAATAATGAAATTAAAGGAAAGATGTGAAAACTATTTATACAATGCAAAATCTGCCTTAAGAGACCTTTCAGGGATTTTTGAACCGTTATTTAGAAAAAAGTTTAATGAAGCAAGATATGACAAAGTTCATATTTGGGCGAAAAAGAAATTTGGAGAAGACGACAACTTAACCAAAATAATTAAGCAAGGCCACGACTTATGGATAAAAAAAGTTATCTCCATGCGTAATGCTGTCGAGCATCCAGGAGGCCACTCAGGCCAACTGCATATCCATAACATTGAACTCACAACATCACCTGATTCACAGAAGGTTCTGTTCGTCGATCCAACTTGGCATTTAAATAACGAGCCTCGTGTTTCAATATCAAAAGATTTCAACAAATTTATTTGGAGCCTACTCGAATTTGCAGAAGATATCCTTGTATTGTCCCTCGAAAAATTCGATAACAAATTTCCAATTGTAGTTGCTCAGATACTAGAAGAAGAACGAAATCCAGAATGCCCTGTTAGACTAAGGATGATATTAAAAGAAGAATTAATGAAGAAACCTGAAACATAACAATGTGCTGGACGCCGACTTGGGTTTCGCTGGCGCTCAATCCCAGCCGGGTCAGCACCACGTTAGGATTAAGATAGAATAAAATGTATAATCTCACACAACCTATCGTAGTAGGTGTAATTGTATTTGCATTGTCACAGTATTTTCTAAAACTGATACTTGAACCCATCATTCAGTTTAGGAAATTATTATCGGAAATTTCTCATACTCTATTATATCATCAACAAGAGTTATTAAGTAACAATGCGGAAGATCTCAAGCTGTACAAGGAAATAGCTGGATTGTCAGCTAAGCTTAGATCAAGTGTTTATATGATTCCATTTTACAATTTTTTGGTGAAGTTACGTATCTTTGGTCTACCTAAAAGAGATAATATTTTACTATCTTGCAGGAAATTAAATATTCTTTCTTATCCTCTTTTAGAGGGCGTTGAAGAGCTAAGGGAAAAGTCTCAAAAAAATGAAAAAATTCTAAAGGATCTTTCGAAGTTATTACCTATTGAAACAACATTTATGATTAATGAAGAGTCGAATCCCTAACTTGCCAGTGTACAAGCCCGTAAGGATCGAGCATAACAACTGGAATTGTTTTCATAACACGTTTTATTATGAACTCCTATACGTCTTGTCCTTACTTTTTCAGAAAAAGGAGCTTCTTTTTATCTCTCATCCCCTATTTTAAAGGGTTGGAGCGAAAAGGAGGATCATCCATGAAAAAATTTTTGGTTCCTTTCATTGTTTTACTTTTTTGTTGCACATTATCACATGCAGGCGGGATTTATAAGTGCATCGATGATGAGGGAAATATTAAGTACACCACAACACCTGGGCCAGGATGTAAATTGCTTTCTGGGTCGGTTGAAAAGGACTCGTCACCTCAATTGCCGACAAAGAAAGCGACAGAACCCACATCTCGTTCAAGACCTAGTGAAGAAAACCCAATTTTTCGGGAAAGAATTCTTTATCCTATAAAATGGGGGATGAGTGTTGACTCATTCAAAAGTTCTTATCTACGAGCTGATGAAGTTACAAAATCGATGTCTACAGGCTATTCCAAAGAATATTTTCAAGATTTAGGGCTTCCTTTTTATGGCCATATCTCTAACGCTGGCTTTCGATTTGGCGAACAGGGACTGGAACACATCATAATTTCTTACCTATTTAGAACGAAAGACAGGCGCTTATATCAATCAGATATTTTAAATATATCCAAACAAATCCTTCAGAAACTGATACAAGCTTATGGCAAACCAACATACAGCTATCCATGGAACGGACAGATGTTCAATTACATGTGGCTGGGAAGCATCACATATGTTCAATTTGCATGGGATGGTGGTGACAGCTGGGGCGTTCAGTTCAGGAGTATGGAGCTTGATCCACAAATAAAGATATTAATGAAACATTTGAAAGGTGGCTAGTAATCGCGAGGTATGAAGATGTACATCCTAACAACGCTTTTGCTCGTGCCAAGGTAAACCCGAGACCTTGGGAATCCACGTAAGTCGGGATGAAATTGGTTATTGTTACCCAGTGGGTGAAAGTCCCACCTGAGTAAAGGTTAGCCACCGACTCAGTAGAGAAATCCACTTGCAAACCCGGTAACGGGAGTACGAAGCTGGATGGAACAAGGGTGCAGGCTCTGTATTGAGCCCCGAAAAATGTATAGTTGTGGTCATTAGGATAATGCGGCACTCAGCATTCTGAGTGCCGGGGAAAGCCGACGCCTTGCAGCGCGCGGAAGGCAGCAGTCCTATATGCGATATGGCGAGCATGAAGGACACCAGCCGCCGTCGCCTTCGGCTATGTCAGGCCAGGCCGGGATCTTAGACCAGGGCATGTGTTCAAAGGGGTAACTCGGGAACTTGGGAGAGCCAGGTGCTTCTACCCCGAAGGGGGCCGCCAAACAGTTCGGCGGTTTTTCGGGGGCTTGTCTTCCGCTTGAAGTTCGGTTCAAGTTCAATAGTTTGTTGCCCCGCATGTTTGGCGCCCCTTATGCCCGGCGATATGCCTTTGAATATTTAACAGTGCATTAATCACACAAGGAGCTATTTATGCTTATAGCTGAACCAACTAAATATGGCGCTGGTGTATCGATATACGGTGATTATTGGGATCTCAATGAGTTGCATGAAACAATTCATTATCTAGCCGAGGCAAACTCGCTTAGCCATCATCTCAGTGATTTCGTCCTTGGGTTAGCTTATGATATCAGGCATGCCTTCCAAAGGGACCGAAAGGAAAAAACATTCGGACATGATGAATATGACAAAGTGAAATATCGTGGAGTTGATATCCTTTGGCCAATAATCATTGTTCAGACTGCGCTTCTGAGGTGGTCAGCGGGGTTTATGCCAACAAATAAAACTCACCAAGCAAATTTGTATAAACTCGAGTCTTGCATTGAGATTTCCTTGAATTCTTATGATCCTGACATTGGTTGTTATTGTGTGGATTGGTTATCAAAATTCTCTGGTTTTTCGAAAAACTACATTGTTTCTTTTGTCTCTCATTGTACGAAGAAATATATATATGAAGGGAAAGCAGGCAAGGCTCGTTTTAGGAAATTGCCATTTATTTTGGACTCTTTTTTCCCATTATCAAAAGAGTATCGTGAATATGAAGAGTCAATAATAAAAATTGCATCTCAAAAAAAATGTGACCCAAATGAAATTCAGGATATAAGTGAGTGGCCAGAATTTCGTTGGTAATAATCGACTATTGCCGGGAGTTAACAGGATTGGCATATCAAGTCAATTCAGGCGATGGGAAGGGGCGCCCGGGCGTTGACGCGGTAAGTCTTTTGGCCCGCGCCTGATTTCTGCCGTTGGTCTGAAAACAGAAAAAGCGATGAATTTGGATGGAAAAATGCCAAAAACCATGGATAGGTTAGAAAATCACGTCGGAGAAGCTGTTGCTTATTACTGGCTTACTCGAAAAGCACAGAAGGAAAAACAGAAGAAACGAGGGGTATCTGATGCTGGTTTGCGGAGCGCCGTAACAGGCGGCGCTCAGATGGATGGTTTTATTGATCTTTTTACCAACTTGATTTTAGAGTCAGGGATAGATGCAGGATTCATATTTCGGAAGAAAGCATTAGAATTACCTGGATTTTTCCGACCAACCAAAGAGTGGGATTTGTTGGTAGTCAAAAATGGTCGTCTGCTCGTTGCTCTTGAGGCAAAGTCCCAGGTGGGTCCTTCTTTCGGTAACAATTTCAACAACAGGACTGAAGAAGCTATGGGAAGTGCTCTCGACCTTTGGACAGCATTCAGAGAGGGAGCTTTTAATGGAGGAATTCAGCCATTTCTTGGTTACTTCTTTATGCTTGAAGACTGCGAAGCATCCAATCGTCCGGTAAGGGTAAAAGAACCACATTTCGAAGTGTTTCCTGAGTTTGTTGGGGCTTCGTATATGAAGCGATATGAGTTATTTTGTCGAAAGCTAATACTTGAGCGCCATTATACATCCGCATCATTTATAACATCAGACAGCGAAAGTGGCGTTGCCGGTGTTTACAAAGAGACTGCAACCGATCTGTCCTTTTCCATTTTTGCTAAATCTCTTGTCTCTCATGTTAGAGCATTTGCATAAGGGTAACTATGATTAAAACGTATCAAAGATTAATTAACGGGGATGCGAGAGATTTGTCTTTTTTAGAAGATGAGTCTATTCATCTTGTTGTAACCTCGCCTCCATATTGGAATCTTAAGCGCTATAATGAAAATCCGGACCAATTAGGGCATATTGACGATTATGAATCCTTTTTAATTGAACTTGAGAAAGTTTGGCGTGAGGTATTTCGTGTATTAGTTCCCGGTGGTAGGCTTGTGTGCGTTGTAGGCGATGTCTGCGTCTCACGCCGCAAATTTGGAAGACACCTGGTCTTCC
>JAFDKF010000151.1 GCA_019307135.1 Deltaproteobacteria bacterium | reverse complement strand
GTTCGTTCCGAACGTTCCTAACTCCGCTGACTATCACATACTCAAATGAAACCCTTCAAAACATCTGCTTGCGCTTCCGCGCGGATCAGACTTGGAAACTTGTTCGATGGAATCTGTAGTCAGCGGCGAGAAAGTTTACCAAAACCAGCGGTTCTCAAGTTTACCACAAGCTCATAAGGAGATCTCGGGGGACGTCCATAAATAAATAAGTAACTCATTCAAGCATAGGCGCAAAGGGCAGAGAGCGGATCAGAGCTGAAAGCTCAAGGCTCAAAGTGAAACTCGTTAAGACTGCCTACGAACACGGAATTTCCTGCTTAACGCAATGACAATGGCTCCAGATTCCAAATCCTTGCTATGGCGATCCAGAACATCATGTACAAGTGCTTTTCTCTGAGATCGTGGTAGGTTTTCCAAACGTAAGACACCACAATGTGACTTCCCTTGTCGCCAGATCATTTCCTCAAAATCGGTGTCTGTCGTAACAATAATCCTACGCTCTCTCACAGCCCAGCTCAAGATCTCATCATCACTCATTCTTGGGTCCTTCTGACCGACCTCCGCTACATTATGACCCCGGTCAATCAACCAACGAGCTACCGCCCCACTCGCGTTGACATCTAACAAAAAATTCATAGCTTTTGTCTATCCGGCTGCGACTCGATCAAAAACATCTTCTCTGGCTACCATGTGATGGGCATAGAGCAATGCAGCGCGCAGGTCATCTGGTTCAAGTTGAGGATAGTCTTGTAAAATTTCTTCTTCTGTAGCCCCTTTGGCCAATAGCTCCAATATCATTTCAACAGATATCCGCAAACCACGAATGAGAGGCTTCCCACAAAGAACTTCTTTATTAAAGGTGATACGGTTCAGCAAATCTTCCATATTTTCCCTCCAAAATGAAATATAGGGGTGAAATAGGGGAAATATACGTAGAGAATCTAGGGGACATCGAATAACTTTTTCTTTTAGCCACAGACCAAGGTTCGCAAAAAGCTACGCCGGGGCAGGCCCCCTAGTGGAATGACCTTCGGATCAAACGAGTGAGGAAATGGGGTTAGCCCTTGACATTGGACATATTGAACTTTGCGGACGTCCTTTCCTGTGAAAAACATAAGGAGGCAATGGGGGACGTCGTCAACTTATAAACTTACGGAATTAGCGGGCAGTTCATAACTAACTGAAATGCCTTTCATTTCAGCAATCTTTCTATTTCCTCATCAGTAAACCCAAATTGCCGGAATATTCTTAACACATACGGTAGTGAAAATTCCTTTTCACCCATGTCTATAGGTACAACTCTCTTTTATTGTCCAACATATCTCACGTATAGTTTATGCAGATTGAGAGATGTTCTTTACTTTTTAAGTTTCTCTTCCTCAATTGGACAATATTGATCAAGTATAAGGAGTAAGGAAAGGAATAGATTAAGGTTTATATCGTTTTATTATGATCGACTTGAATTCCTCTATGTCTTTCAGGTCCTTTTTCATAAATTCGTAAACATAAGCATCGTCAATTTCCCCATATAAATGAACAAGCCGATTTCTAAATTTTGCCATCTGACGTAATCTTTGTCCAAGTTCAGGAGGGACAAGGCCCTCTTCTTCAATAACCATGAAGGAATCAGCATAATCCCTCGGTGCCCGAAAACGCTCTGACGCAATGATATGGTTAGCCACATCCAAGCAACCTTCAATGCTAACCTGGAGATAGTATTTCGCACTTCCTATTACTATTCTATCCTTTAGAAAAGCCTCAACAGGCGTCTTTGAAATCTTTCTCAACAGCCCAAGATATTCATCCACCTGGAGAAGCTTCTGACAAATCTTTTCAAACGATACCATCTTATTGCTCCAAAAGACTGCTGTCAGGAAACAATGCTCTCTATATATGTGCTTTGATATCTATGAAGAACCGGTAAAAAATCAAAATACGCGCTTCGAACTGATGTCTCAAAAGCGACTCGTATGATGTCATTTCTAGAGAAAATTAGAATGCCTTCCGTAACGACTTTTCCTATTACCAAGAGCGGAAGGTTGTTCATAATCCGCACCTCACATGTAACACCACCACCCACCTTTTCGTCGATTTCCAATGCAAGAGACAACTCGAGTTCTAGGCATTGCCTGCGAGACATTTTGTCAACATAAATGCCTATGTCCAGATCGCTGAAAGGGTGCACTAATCCCGTGGCATAACTCCCGTAAAGATACGCAAACAATACAGGGGACTTCCCGAAGATATCTGGAGCAAGCGTTAATAGGGAATTCTTAATCTTTTCTATACGGTTATCAAACATTTCGGTAACTTCTCAATAAGTCCGGGTATTGCGCTGTAAAGACACACTTTTCCGTTAAGGGTTGGGTCTCATGCAACAGAAGAGATTTTTCCACAAACATGGGGCCGAATGGATCATTAAGGTGCGTTTGGGTGATAGTAGATTACATCGGGTAAAGGAGGAACTTTCTGGTTTTGTGAGACGCGATCCACAAGGTAGTCCCAGAAGGAAATTCCCAATTTTCTGCAGGTTTTCTTCAGACTGGTAAAGGTGTCCCTACAGCGTCGTCCCAGTTCACTGCGGGTGCTGCCACTGACTTTTCGCCTTTTGACATATTCGCGGATGTCGTTCTCGCTCAAATTATTATGCAAAGGAATCTCGGGTCTGTTTAAAACCAGCAACAGTTCGGCCTTGTTTTCATATAGGCGCTGTAGAGCAAGGTTTAGCATTTGATAATCTGTTTTCTGTATAAAGATTTCGTCGAAGCTATCTTCCAATTGACCTTTTTTAGTTTCATCTGGGGATCTCTTATAAGCCTTGAGATCAGCATAAGTGGGATCTGGGGGTCAAATCTTTCCTCTTGACACTTGAAATAATCGAGACCTGAATTTTTCCCAAAAAGGGCAATGTAGCCCTGTGGAGGAAAAACGGGCAGGCTAGTTTTTCTCCTCCCTTTTCCCTCCTCTTCCCCTTCCTTCATCTGCCTCATCTGGTTTATTTGCGAGAAGAGTTTGACAGTCATGCTTAGAAAATACGTTTTTCTCCTTGGGTTTTAAATTTGAAAGGTTTGGAACTATTTAGCCGTATTTCACTTCTAATTCAGCCTTAGAAACCCTTGATAACCTCGGAGCTAATAATTTCTCGATCCTCACATACACAACAGGCTGCCCTTTTTCTCTCTGCTTTTCTGCTATCATTAAATTATAACCAGACAGTTCCTCATCATACTCGGGAAGTAGTACAACTTGTGCCCCTTTCGGTATCTTATCTTCAAATTCTGGGTGTTCAAAAATATATTTGCTAAATTCAATACTTAAACTCATATTCCTTTCTATCAGTTCTCTCTCCGTCATCTCTTTGCCTCCTGTAAAAATCTTTGCTTGTATGCCTCCCAGTTATCCTTAATATCGTTTTCTGCAAAAGTCAAAGCATCATTTTTATCGGTTATAAAAAGAGGCGTTTTGCGTTTTTCGCCCTTTATATTAAGAAGATCCCTGTGAGCAAAACCATGAGAGCTATCATATCTCACTACAGGAAACCATTGGCCATTTAAGAAGGTTTCATATTGTACTGCAAAGTCGATAACTTCACCTTTAATCCTAAGATGATAATGCCTATACCTATCTTCCTGGCTGAAAGGAAGAACAAACTCAACCTCTCTTCTAATCGGCAACTGTCTACGTCCTCATCCTGATATTATTAGCCTGCTGGAGCCCTTTTTGAATCCCTTCTTCACTCCATTTTTCGGCTATTGCGGGTATAGCTTTATCCCCCTCTGGCAGGGCTTCACATACAGCCCGCTTGAAATCTTCCCTGTCGTTCCTGTCAATACCGGAAACGACATATCTAAAATCGGTCATGTGGGTGTTCTTGAGCTCGCTAAAAGCAGTCCTCTTTCCCCTCAATCCAGTATTCGTGCCAGATAACAGCATTCATGATCGTCCAAAGATGGAAGCTGTATCCACCGCCTGAGTCCATTTGGTGATGAAGAAGATTCATAAGGTATTCGTTGTTCAGCATATTTTGTTCGACAAGATTAACTGTAACACGATTACTGGATTTGTGTCTTGGATTTTATCGTCTGATAACTCTTCTAATCCAGATAACACTTCTTGTTTGTAACTAGTTCTTAGTGGAGACATCTCAAACCTCCTATTATTTTGTCCAGATCTCCGCTTGGGCTGCGTCCTTTCCTCAAGGTGCAAATTGGCGACGTTCGTTCTGAACATTCCTAACTTCCTTTGATTCGACTACAAGGTAAAAAGAAGGGACATCTCTTGGATTGATCTGGTTTCGTAGTTTGTCCGGTCTATGTTGAAAATATAAGCCCGACTCAATAAGTGTAGAAAATTCACTATTCACCGGAACCTCTTGAAATCAAACAAAAAGTCTCGAACTGTCATGATTCAGTAACCCAGAGAGATCGCAGAAAGATCGGGGTCGGGCAGCATTAGGAAAGATGCCTCTCAAATATGACTTTCTTTGCCCTATTATCAAAGATTATCCGATATCTATCAAAAACATCCATCCCAAGTAGGTTAAAACCGACTCCTAATTTCGATGAAAAGCCTATCTTCATACCGAACTCATCCTCTCCTATCCTCATACCCACCGTGTGCAGATAGATTGGAATAAAGCTACCATCACCTACCACTGCCAATACCTTCTCCCCTGCTGCAAGATTTATATCTAATATTTCAGCAACCTTATCATCAAAAATACTGTAAAAGGAACCAGAATCAACGTAAGCCCAAACTTGCTTTCATTTTCCTCTTGTCCTAAGGCTAACAGGGATGAGAGGCACATCTCTGCGCCTATGTAAGGCGTACCCGAACTCTATAGAATGCATATCAACTCTTCCTCAGTCGGAACCTTTAAAAGTGACACTTCTTCCTCTTCTTTACCCAACCTCTTCGCATTCTCTAGAACTTCCCTCGGTGTTAAAGCAGCAGAGATAACTTGATCATTTACAACACCAATGTATTTCCCACCATATTTAGAAACAAGAGATTCAAAATTCTCAGTGATCCATTCCTCAGATTTTCTCATAATGATTCTCCTAATGGCCCTGGTATAACACAATTTTATGGCCCGGGTTCACCCTTATGTCTTTGAATGTACTCCAGAAAAAACGCCAAAAAAAGCATAACGAATAATCCCACTACGGTTGCTAACATCACATTAAGCTTTATCTTGGGCTTTATGGGATGTGCGCTGGCGGTTGGAGGTTGAAGGATTTCTATGCTCTGCATATTGTTCTTTTTTGATTCCAGACCTTTGATCTCTTCCGATAATCGCTTTGATTCACTATTTAACTCTTGCAGGTTCAGTTTTTTATCGTCTATCTTAGTCATGTATTCATTCACTTCCTGCCTGTATGTATTTTCAAGGGCTATGTTTTGCTGAATCGTATTCGTATGGAGAACAGCGGCAAGGACATTGCTTTCGCTGGTATTATTTGAAAAAAACTTATCTCTTTGCTTCATTAGTAAGTTCCTCTTGCTCCTAATGAACTCGATTTGTGAGGTCAACTCATCCATCCTTTTTTGTATATTCTTGATATGTTGTTGTAAAGCCCGTCTTCTGGCTTCGCAGTCACCAACTTGGTCTTTTTTTAAACCAATTTGCGTTTCGTATCGATTCCTAAAATATTCGACCCGTTCACTATTCCTTAATAAGAGCTGATGGAGATGGTCCAATGCCTTTAGACCTAGCTTCACGTTTGAGGTTTCGTACGAAACCTTCAATGCGTTTGAATTCTTTGGTATATTTGTCTTAAACTTTAGCGATTTTGGCAAGACATGATTATTAGACTCGCCAATATGATCTAATATTACACGGTCAAATGTTCCCGCCTCTATCATCGCTTTGATATTCTTCGGAGAATCAACATAAACCCCCTTGCCGGCCTCGTTCATTGTAAGTATGCCCGGCTGTATTACCATATCAATGCGATAAACTTTCGGCGTAGAAAAACTTATCACTCCAGCGGCCACGGCGCAGATCAAGGTACCTGCCATGATCAAATATTTCCATTTCCACATAACCCGGAGGTAGTCCATAAGTTCAATTTCGTCTTCGAATTGTTCTTCTCTGTATCGTGTTGGCTCCCGTCGTTGTGTTTCGTCCATCTTATCTCTCCATGTAATGGGGTCAATTCACCGCCCGTTCGTTTCTCTCACTCGAGCAGCGGAGTCCGCAGAGAGAAATATATTTTTTCATTTGCCGGGAGACCCCAGAGGAATATGCTTCGCATTCCATGGGGCAGGCGACGGCAAATGAAAACCATCAGCCCGCCTGAGGCAGGCGCAAGTCATCCAAAGTGCTGAGCTATCAAAAAGTTCACATGGAGTCTTGCTCTTGAGTCGAAGGAGGGGACGTTCGTTCCGAACGTTCCTAACCCCCTTGGACCCCAGAATAGGCATAATATGACAGGTAATTCCCCGTCCGCGTGATGTCTGGGGTTAATCCACCATTTAACCATAGGTGCCATCCAATACTAGGGTAATGGGGGACGTTGGCAGGTTTGTAAGGTTATTTAGGCTCCTCCCCCAGGAGGGCATACTCGGCGCATAATGTCCTACCCCTTGTTACGGCTTCGTGAACGCTCATCCGTTTAACACCCAAATACCTTGCCACATCGGCTGCCGGGCATTTCCCCTGACAGCCGGCACTTGGAAATAGGGGACGTTGGCACTTTGTCACTCATAGCCCAACGTATCCCACAACCTCTTATTCTTGTCATACCAGTGAAATAGGCTTCGCATTTCACGGGGCAGGCATTTCATTAATTGCCATATGGCAAATAACTGATCTAGCTTTGGATATTTTACCCCTTTGATTTTTTAGGCAAGGGGACGTTGATGCTTTTATGCTTTATTTAGAATATTCTCTCTTATGCTGTTTTCTTCTGATATAAGCCTACGCCCTTTTTCCACTGCCCTGCTTATATTGGCTTGCCCTACTTTTAGACTTCTAGCCACCTCAGTTGTTTTGTACCGCAGCTCCCTCACCGCCAGAAACGATATAATACATCGGGCCTGGCTAACAATCCTTTTCCTGATAGAGGAATAGATTTCATCTTCAGCTAATTTCAGATCTTGGCACACCCTGCTGATTAAATCGCTTAATTTTATCCTATTCTCACTTTTTCTTTCAGCTAGATCATCAGCGGCTTTCAAAACTTTCGCTACAAAATCTCCACTACCTAAAATTCTTTCATCAGACAGCAATTCCCGCTTGGCCTATGAAGCCCCTAAAATAGGGAAATGTGGATTTGATTTTCGTAAGCTTTCTTCTCCGATTAGACCGAAAATCATGCTAATTGGCGAATTGTTTT
>JAFDKF010000024.1 GCA_019307135.1 Deltaproteobacteria bacterium | reverse complement strand
AGTGGTCGAGTCGTTGAGTGGTCGAGTCGTTGAGTGGTCGAGTCGTTAACCACTTGACCATTTTCCTACTCGACTACTCGACCAGTTACGGAGCGGGGCGGAGCTAAGTTCGAGATGAAAAAGGGAGAGATGAAGTTTGAGGGTCAGGGTTCCATTCTCGAGCATCCTTACCAGCCGGGGCAAGACCCCATCAGGGATGCCTGGTACACGACGTTCTTCATAGAAAACCACCTCGATTATTATGCCTATCCTGATAGTGTGGCCCCTCCGGAGCAGGTCCGTTTTATGGTCTACACCGAGGAAAACGAGCGGTACTATCCGTGCTCCGATCGCATGTTCGGCACAATCATGAGACGGGAGAAGTCACGGTTTTTACACGAAAAATATGAAGAGGTCCTCCACAGGATACTCGGCTTGATTGATCAGCAAATCGAGGATAAATTGGACAAAACCTTCTTGAAATCTCTTATCAAAACCAAGTGCCAACACGAGACCCGGGACGGGTTGATGATCCCCTCCCGGCTGGAAAAGCGACTTCTGAAAATCTATATTGACCGCACCCAGATAGAGGACCCCTATCTGTGCCAAAAGGCCCAACAAAACACGCGGGCTTTTCAGGTGTTCAACTCCGAGGCGTTTCAGAAGGCCTTGAACCATGTTGACGATGCCGTTCTCCTTTCCTCCCCGGTTAGCCTCAATGAGATCAAGAAACGCGTAGACTACCTGAAGCTGCGGCGCCTCTTTACTCTGTCGGTTAAAAGTGCGCTCTGGGAAACTGATGACATCTCGCAATACACGGTGGAGGATTACCAGAGGCTTTTCAGTAGTCCTCTCACCGGAGACGGGGTCGAGCCCTTGTGGCAATTCTTGCGGGTTCACAGGGAAGAAGGTGCCTCAGGTGTACCGCTGTCCAAGAAAATCTTGTGGCTGGCCGATGAAGCAGGCGAGGTAATCGTGGACCTGGCCATCATACGATACCTGGCACAACTGGGCCACAAGATCATCGTTGCGTTCAAAGAGGGCCCTTTATTCACGAAGGTTGACTTTTACAATGCGCAGGAAGATGAAATGCTTTGCAAAGAACTGGAAGGTGCCCTCTTGATCAAGGAGAAGGGCCTGGGTAAGAACGAGTTAGTCAACATTTTGAAGAGCGACAAGAATATCATGGCCATCTCCGATGGTACCCGTGAGAACCTCAACCTTCTATTGGCATCGACAACCTTTGCTCGGGTCTTTAAGGAAGTAGATGGCGTCATATGCAAGGGGGCTGATCAAAGACGGCGCTTTTTTGACACCCACTTCCGGTTTACCCAGGACATTTACAGCATTGCAGAAGACGAAAACGGCTCAGCTTCAATCTGCTACAAGGCCAGACACCATGCCGTCATCAAGTTCTCTCACAAGGATCTCGAAAAGAAGGCACAAGCGATCATATCACAGATGGAAGCAGCCAAACAGAAAGGCATGACAGTCATATTTTACAGTGGCATTATCGGGTCTATCCCTGGTAAGATAACGATGGCAAAGAAAATCATGTCCACGCACACCCAGTACCTCAAAGACCAGTCTGCCAGCACCTTCATTATCAACCCGTCAGAGCATTATGAGCCCGGAATGGATGCGGATGACTTGATGTACATGTGGGAAATTGTTCAACGAAGCGGCTTGATCGACATCTGGCGGTTCCAGACATACGATGATATCGTGAAGGCCTTCCAAATCATGAATACCAAGGTTCCCCCCGAGTGGGTGGGCAAGGATGCCACATTCAGCACGGGTTGCACCAAGGAGATGAACATTGCTCTTGAGGTTCAAAAGGAACACCGTGAAATGCAGATCATAGGCCCTTCGCAGGAAAAATTCCTGAGGCGGGAGGAATATGGCATAGGCAAGATGTACGACCGCCGGTTGAGCAAAATTTGCTTGCCGTAAGTCTCTTCACAGCCCCCTCCATTCCGCGATCCAAAATAGTATTTTAGTGCCCCCACACCAGGGACTTATGGATCCAGCCCACCTCGCCGTCTGCGTGTTGGACCTTTAGCCACTTCTTCTTTCTTTTGAGAAGCTTGAAGCTGACCCCTTTTTCGGCCTGGAATAAAACCCTGAAGCCTGTTCCCGGGCCCTCCCGAACATTGACTATAGTACCTTTGACGATAACGGCCGGGATCTTCTTAAGGAGCCTCCGGTAAATCCATCCTGTGTCCCCTTCAAAGTCACGGATGTGGTACCACTTTCCAGATGTCTTAATGATATCAACCGGATAATACTTTCCAGCACTCCACATGATTTCGTGATTTGTCCCCGGACCTGAGCGTACATTGGCCTTGTCAAAAGCAACACTGAGCCGCTTCGCACTGGCCGTGCCAGCGCACAGCACGAACACCAATAGGGTGAAAAGAACGATTTTCTTCATGGGTTTATGTCTCTCAGAAAAGATTTTTGGGTTATTTCTTGAAATCTATAGCAGAACCACCTCACAGGTCCCGGCCAGGGCATCGGAGAACCGCCGGGCATCGTCTTGAGAACCCACAATGGCACCGTAATGCATCGGAATTGCGAGCCTGGGCTTGATCGCCTTAGCGGCTTCCACGGCCTCCTCAGCAGTCATGACGTAGGTCCCGGATACCGGGAGAAGGGCAATATCTGCCTCCACGGAATCCATCTCCGGTATCAGATCAGTGTCACCTGCATGATAGATCCTGACACCGTCCACCGTGAGGACAAATCCCAGCCAGCCATTTTCTTTGGGATGAAAATCCTTGTTTGTGTTGTAGGCAGGCACGGCCTCGATCGGGATTCCCGAAACCGTGAGCTTGTCTCCGGGTTGCATGACACGCACATCCCCGGTGAGCTTTCTGGCCGAATTGGCCTCAGTCACGATCACCGTCGAAGCCTTCCGGATCTTCTGGATATCCTCTGGTGAGCAGTGATCATAGTGCTCATGGGTAACCAGGATAATATCTGCGGGCTCGCATTGCTTGACCTGAAAAGGGTCGATGACGATGGCCTTGCCATCTCCTTTGATGAGAAACCCATCATGTCCCAACCAAGTGATGTTCTTGACGACGTCGTGCACCCCCATAACCAGTTCCTCCCTTGCTGTTGTGTTTGTCGTGTTGATTGAGTTTATTGTGTTTGTCGTGTTGATCGTTATCCGGTTTTTTGAGTTTCTTGAGCTATGGTCTAACCCAGATAAGCCGGAGCCAAACACCCGAAAAACTAATCACGAAAACACGAAAGTATATAAACGCGAAAAAAGCAACACCTTTTCAGTTACAACTACTACGTTTGTCAACTACCTGAACGCCACTCAACGGCATCTATGCCATTACCGTCATTCGTCTTTTCTTTCATGCTTTCGTGATTATCCTCTTTGTTCCCCCGTAACCCAACAAACTCAATAAACTCAATAAACCCAACAAACTCAATCATACGCTATAAAACCTCACGGCTGGCAGCTCGACACAGGTCAGCTTGTTGCCGTAGACGGCACCGGTATCGATGCCAATCTTGTTGTGGAGAACGAGTGGTTCACGAAAAGGTGTGTGGCCAAAGATCACACGCTTTCCAAAATCAAAATCAGAATATATGAATTCGTCCCGTATCCAAAGCATATCAAATTCATCTTGTTCCTCAAGGGGTATGTTCGCCTTCAGGCCCGCGTGGACAAAGATGTACTGGTCCGTCTCATAATATAGACGGAGGTTGCCAAAGAAGTCGAGATGTGTACTCGGTATAAGGTCGGCTCCGGCAGGGGGACTCTGCTTCAAGTAGCTGTCCAGGGTTGCTTGCCCACCGTTGGCCAGAAAGCTGAACCTGTCTACTCCACTTAAGTAAAGCTGGAGCATCAGCTCGTGATTTCCCTTCAGAAAGATCACACGGCTCTGCCGCCTGGCCAGATCAATCAGATAGTCCACTACCTCCTTTGACTGAGTGCCTCGGTCGATATAGTCTCCTATGAACAGGAGCGTATCTTTTTTCGGATCAATATCGATGATGCCCATCAACGAGATTAACTTGTCAAGGCAGCCATGTATGTCGCCAACAGCAAATGTTCTTTCCATTACATCCAGTGAAACAGAAAGACCCGTTTCCGCTCATCCAGCCGGTTGATTCCCTCATCGTGGGCCATCTGAATTGCCTCCTGGTATTCTTCGTCAGTGATGGAGCGCCTCAGGGCCGGCACCTCAGAGGCACGGCCGCACGGTCTATACTGTGCCATAATGTTTACATAGCTGTTAGGCGAGATTTCCCTGGCCAGGAAACGCATGACCTGCCGTGTCCCAGCCAGCCCCTCGGGAAGCACCAGATGACGGATCAGAACGCCTCTCTGGGCAATCCCCTGCTCATCCATCACCAGGTCCCCCACCTGGCGGTGCATCTCCTTCAGGGCCTCCCGGGCTACTTCAGGATAATCTGGTGCGTCGGAGAGTTCCTCGGCTACCTTAGGATCCCAATACTTGAAGTCAGGCATGTAGATATCAAACACCCCGTCTAAGATGGCCAGGGTCTCGGACCTGTCATAGCCGCCCGTATTGTACACCAGAGGAACCCTGAGTCCTCCTTCAATAGCCTTGTCAAGTGCAGCCAAAATCTGCGGCACAACGTGAGTGGGCGTCACAAAGTTGATGTTATGGCAGCCCCTGTCCTGGAGAAAAAGCATAGCCCTGGCAAGCTGTTCTGATGAGAACTCAACACCTTGGCCTTCGTGGCTGATGTCATAGTTCTGGCAAAAGATGCACAATAAGTTGCACCGGGCAAAAAATATAGTACCCGAGCCGTGGTTCCCGACCAGGGGGCTCTCCTCCCCAAAGTGGGCGTTAAAGCTTGACACAATGGCATGTTCCCCTGTTTGGCAGATCCCCTTTTCGTCTGAGAGCCGGTCCACGCCACACGCCCTTGGACACAGGGTACAGGCCTTCAGGATTTCGTAAGCCTGATCTATCTTCTCTTTGAGGAGACCCCTGTTGTGGGTTTCCAGGTATGCAGGTTTGAAGGGAGCCATAGGTTCCGAACTATTTGCTGGTTTTCCGTTTGAGTGAAAAGATAGTATCCTAAATTTTTATTAAACACCAGTGGCCATGTCAATCCATTATTACGGATGGGGCTCCGCCGTTTTCAGGGAAACCCACGTTTTTGGGAAGGCATAATCGGATGTTGATAGAGATTGAAAAGTCTGATAAGAATCAAACTTTGGGATACTTGGCAGTATAGGAATTTCCTTTTTTTAGCGGCGTGACCGCGTTATATAAAATCGCGAAGCGATTTTATAAGGGAGGGAATATGATTGTCAGATTCTGGGGGGTTCGTGGCTCAGTTCCCACACCCTTGGGTGCTCAGCAGCTCAAAGAAAAGATAACGTGGGCCCTAAAAAGGGCGTCTGATCGTGATATTATGGACGAGCGGGCAGCAGAACACTATGTGGAAGGACTTCCCCGGCATATGAAGGGAACATATGGCGGTAACACCTCATGCGTTGAGCTGCACTCTGAGGATACCACGATCATCTTTGATGCGGGCTCGGGCATAAGGCTACTCGGGCAGCACCTTATGGACGGAAGGTTCGGCCAGGGGGCCGGAACAGCCCATTTATTCCTGAGCCACACCCACTGGGATCATATACAGGGATTTCCCTTTTTCCTTCCAGCACATGTCCCCGGGAACCGAATCATTATCCACAGCCCGCATTCCGATGTAGAGAAGCGTTTGTCTATGCAGCAGGACCCCTGGTATTTCCCGGTGCCACTCAAGGCCATGCACGCGGACATTGAGTTCGTTTCACTTTCAGAAGGGCAAAACGTGGCCATTGGTCATGTTAATGTTACAAATATCAAATTGAACCATCCTGGTGGGTCTTTTGGCTACCGGGTTAGAAAACAAGACGCCTCATTTGTGTATGCCACGGATACAGAGTTCACCAATCTCTCTGAATCGGACATGGAAAAGTACATAGACTTCTTTTCCCAGGCAAAGGTTCTGGTATTTGATTCGCAATATACGCTAAGGGAAGCCCTGGAAAAAGAAGACTGGGGCCACAGTTCCTCCCTGACAGGTGTGGACATGGCCCGTGACGCCGGGGTTAAGACTCTGGTTCTTTTTCACCACGAGCCCACCTATGATGATAATACCCTGAGGGATATTCTTCAAAGGACTCGCAAGTACGCGGAGCTGCAGGGTTTAGACCAGACATGCAAAGTGATCATGGCCTACGAGGGTTTGGAGTTGGTCGTATGACCAATGACCAATGACTCAGACACGTTGGAAAAAGCTTGTTGCTTGCGATACCTGGGCAGCCGTGTTTCTCGTTCTGCTTGTGAGTTCAGTTGCCCACGCTCAGGCCGAAGTCAAAAAACACCAGGGACCACCGGCAGTGCCCGTTAGGGTTGCACTGGTCGTTCAGGACACGGTTTCAGACCAGATAACTTTGGTTGGAAGCACTGAAGCGATTGCCCGCAGCACGATTGCAGCCGAGGTGTCCGGACTGGTGGAGGACTTTCCGGTCCGCGAAGGAGACTTTGTTGAAAAAGGGCGGGCCCTTGCCCGTCTGAGATCGACCGATCTTGTGCTGCACCTGAAGGCAGCGGTAGCTGCCAGGGAGAGAGTCCGAGCGAACTTGCTCTTTGCTCAAAAAGAACTGGCCCGGTATACCAAACTCAAACATACTGACAGCATCGCGGCAAGGAAATATGATGAGGTATTGTATCAGTATCAGTCCCTCGAACAGGAACTTCTGCGTAATAAGGCTGAAATCGAGCTTCTTGAAGATGACATCCAAAAGAAGACAGTCGTTGCCCCTTTCGCAGGTTTTGTTGCCAAAGAGCACACCCAGGTAGGAGAGTGGATACCGGTTGGAGGACCGGTGGTAACCCTTGTTGATCTGGGACACGTCCGGATCACCACGGATGTCCCCGAACGATATGCCGTGCAGCTTCTTCTCCAAAACCCAGTCCGAGTCATGGTGGCAAACATATCCAATGAACCGTTTTTGGGTAAGATTTCTGCCATCCTTCCCGAAGGAGACCCTAATGCTCGAACTTTCCCTGTGCGAGTGAGCCTTGTCAACCCGGGCTTGAAAATCAGGAGCGGTATGGAGGCAAGGGCCACCTTTAACCTCGGAACCAAAAAGAATGCCCTCCTGGTACCGAAGGACGCCATAGTGACAGCCGGAACTAATCGACTGGTCTTTGTTGTAGCCGGCAGTGTGGCTCAGCCTATGAATATCCGGATCATTGGCTATTACGACGGCAATGTAGCCATTGAGGGCCCCATCAAGCCAGGAGATTACGTGGTCATTCGTGGCAACGAGCGCCTGCGGCCAGGACAACCTGTAGAAATACTAAAGTGAACTAAAGTGCCTAAAGTGAGCTAAAGTTGGGCAGCAGCGGACCATGGACAATAAAGAGTTCGCCAAGAAACTTGAGAAGCGAACCCGAAAATTCGCCGTGCGAATAATTCGCTTGTCAACAAGACTGCCTAACACGCCCGAAGGTAGGGTAATACGAAATCAAATCACCAAATCCGGCACTTCAATTGGCGCCAATTACCGGGAAGCCAATAGAGCTAGAAGCCGGGCAGATTTCAAAAATAAGATTCACATTTGTGAAAGTGAGGCCAGTGAAACACAATATTGGCTGAAGGTAATCGTGGATGTTGAATGGCTATCGTGGGATGAAGTCAGACCAGAATATGAAGAATGTGGCGAGTTGCTTGCTATCTTCACCTCTATTGGAAAAAGATAGTTGCCCAAAGTATATTCATGATCTTGAGGAAACTTTTTGCATAATTTCTTATTCATTCAACTTTAGGCACTTTAGCTCACTGTCTCCTATCCATGAAACTCGTTGATACTGCCATAAAGAAGCCCGTGACCGTGACGGTCGGGGTTATCCTGCTGGTCCTCTTTGGTCTTATCTCGCTTTTCAGAATTCCCATTCAGCTCACCCCCAACGTGGACATCCCGGAGATTTCCGTGGAAACCGCCTGGCAGGGTGCAAGCCCATTAGAGGTCGAACGGGAGATCATCGATGTGCAGGAAGACGAGCTCAAGAACGTGGAAGGGCTCGATGAGATGAAAAGTGAAAGTAGCGACGGTTCGGCTTATATCAACCTGCTGTTTGAGATCGGCACTGATCCGGACGCGGCCCTGCTCAAGGTTTCCAATAAGCTCGACCAGGTCAAGAAATACCCCGACAACATGGACAAGCCGATCGTCAAGTCTGGGGGCCGGCACGAAACAGCGATTGCTTGGATGCCCCTCCGCGCCCTCGACGGATACAAGGGCGTTCTGAGCCATGAGTACGATTTTTGTGATGAGTACGTAAAACCACGCTTAGAGCGAATCTCTGGTGTGGCTTCGTCCAACATCTATGGGGGACAGGAGCGTGAGCTTCAGGTGATCGTGGATTCAGACGCATTAGCTGCACGCAATATCACAATCCCTGAGTTGATGAAGGCCCTGGATGTGGAAAATAAGAACATCAGCGCGGGAGACTTTGATGAGGGGAAACGCCGGTATATTGCCCGCACAGTCGGGGAATATAAGACCCCGGAAGATGTGGCCAGGGTCATCGTCAAGCGGGTCAACGGGGTTCCCATCACCGTCGAGGACGTAGCTCGCGTTTCCTTAGGCTACGAAGATATCGATGTGACCGTTCGCCATGAGGGTGTCCCGACTATTGTGATGAATGCGGTTCGGGAAACCGGTTCCAACGTCCTGGTCGTTATGAAGAAAATACAGGAGGCCCTTGCTGAACTGAACAACGGTATTCTGAAGGATCGCGGATTGCACATCGACCAGGCTTATGATGAGACAAACTACATCTATGGCGCCATTCACCTGGTGACGAAAAACATCTTTGTAGGCGGGACTCTGGCGATCATCGTACTCCTGGTCTTTCTGCGAAACTTCACCAGTACCTTGATAGTATCGCTTGCCATCCCAATCAGTGTGGTAGGGACTTTTCTTTTGATGACGCTTTTCGGACGCAATATCAATGTGGTCAGTCTGGCTGGCATGAGCTTTGCAATCGGAATGGTAGTGGACAACTCCATTGTCGTCTTTGAAAATATCTTTCGTCACCGTGAGATGGGAAAAAGCCGTGTGCAGGCTGCCTATGACGGCACTGTCGAAGTTTGGGGCGCGGTCCTCGCCAGCACCCTGACCACAGTTGCCGTGTTTCTTCCCGTTATCTTTGTCGAAGAAGAGGCGGGCCAGCTCTTCCGGGACATTGCCATTGCCATCAGCAGCGCGGTAGCCCTGAGTCTGTTGGTATCGATTACCGTGATTCCGACCCTTTCTTCCAAGATACTCGGAAAAGTCCGGCGCACTGAACCCTCACGCAAGCAGTCATGGTCCATCTATCGCCTGGCATTGGGGTTTACCAGCGGGATTACCGGATTCGTTTACTGGATGTGCGGCCGGGTCTCGGCACGCCTCGGGTTGGTTGTTTTGATGACAGGCCTGGCCATCGGCATGGCCTGGTTCCTGATGCCGAAAACAGAATACCTGCCAGAAGGAAATCGGGAACTTCTGTTCGGGATTCTTTTGCCTCCGCCCGGATACAATCTTGAAGAGCTCGATGAAATCGCAAAGACCGTAGAAAAGGATGTCCTTCCTCTTATAGCACATGAAGGCGAAAGCGAGGCTGCCAGGAAATTGAACCTTCCCACGGTGAAGAACTTCTTTTTTGTGGCCTGGGGACAACAGGCTTTTTTCGGAATAGTGTCAAAGATCCAGGAAAGAACGCGAGAGCTGCTTCCGCACGTCTACGGCGTGCTGAGAAAAATCCCTGGCATGATTGCCATTGTCCAGCAGCCGAGCCTCTTTGCTCGCGGCATTGGCGAAGGGAGATCCATTGAGATAGAAATCAAGGGCCCGGAGATAGGGCGCCTGATTATGCTTGGCCGACGTATATACGGTCAGGTAGCCCAACTCATTCCCAATGCTCAGATACGTCCCATTCCAGGCCTCGATCTGGGCAACCCTGAAATGCGGGTGATACCGAACCGTGATCGGCTGAGTCGTTTGGGGATGACGACTGCTGACCTTGGCAGAACCGTGGATGCGCTCGTGGACGGCGCCAAGGCGAGCAATTATCGGCTTTATGGCGATGAAATTGACCTGGTGGTGAAGGCAGATGAGGCCAAGCTCAAGCGGACACAAGAGCTGGCCAACTTGCCGATCCAGACCCCCAGAGGGGAAAGGGTGACCCTGGGATCGTTGGCTGAGATTCGCCTGGAAGAGGGACCTACCCAGATCAACCACATTGATTCGGAGCGCGCCATTACGATTCAAGTAATCCCCCCAAAGGAGATCCCCTTGGAGACCGCCATGGCCACAGTCAAAGATAAGGTCGTGGGACCCCTCAAGGCGGAGCTTGGGACCCTCTACCGTATTGAGCTGAGCGGGACCGCAGACGACTTGACCCGCACGAGGCGGGCCCTCCAGTGGAACATCATTTTGGCTCTTGTCATCAGCTACCTCTTGATGTCTGCTCTTTTCGAAAACTTCTTTTATCCCTTTGTCATCATGTTTAGTGTGCCGCTTGCCGCAGCCGGAGGGTTTGTTGGCCTCCTGCTGGTAAACGTCTTTATCGGTTATCAAGCCCTGGACATCATTACCATGCTGGGCTTTGTGATCTTAGTGGGGATCGTTGTCAACAACGCGATCCTTATTGTACACCAGGCTCTCAATAATATGCGTGACAGTAACATGGGACCGCGGGAGGCCATTCGGGAATCGGTCCGCAGCCGCCTCCGGCCCATATATATGAGTGCCGTGACCAGCGTTTTCGGGATGCTCCCCCTGGTGCTTACCCCTGGCGCGGGGTCCGAGTTCTACCGGGGCCTTGGCAGCGTGGTGGTGGGCGGCCTCCTGGTATCCACGGTCTTCACGATCTTCCTGGTGCCTGCGCTCTTGAGTCTGGTGCTTGATGCCTCCACAGCCATCAAGAAAGGTTTGAGGGTAAGAAGGACATGAGATTGAGGAATTCAGGAATTGAGGGATTGAGGGATTGAGGGATTCAACTTTAGGCACTTTAGCTCACTTTAGGCACTCTGTTATTGACAAGTGACCAATGACCACTCCCGAGATAGCTATGTTGTCAGAGAGTCGTAGAGATTTCGCAGGGTGGAAGTCTGAACCCGGCAAGCCGCTGCCCCTCGGTGCCACCATCACTTCAGAGGGGATAAACTTCTCCGTTTTTTCGCGAAATGCTACATCCATCACTCTTCTCTTCTTTAAAAAAGCAAATCCAAAACCCATAGCCGAAATCCCCCTGGATGCTAAAATCAACAGGACCGGCGATATATGGCATATTCTTGTCATCGGTATGGACCCGTCCATTCGGTATGCGTACAGAGCTGACGGACCATTTGACCCCAAGGGAAGTGGACACTGGTTCAACAAGGAAAATATTCTCCTTGACCCGTATGCCCGGGCCTTAGAAGGAGGAGAGATTTGGGGAGGTGAGGATGGGGGATGGCGCTGTTGTATCGTCGCGGATGATTTTGACTGGGAGGGCGACAGGCCCCTGAATTTGTCTCTGAAAGATACCATTATCTATGAACTCCATGTGCGGGGATATACGGTTCATGAATCTTCAGCGACCACAAACCGTGGCACCTATAGGGGTTTGATCGAAAAGATTCCATACATAAAGTCCTTGGGTGTCACAGCCGTGGAATTGATGCCGGTCTTTGAATTCAATGAGCTGGAAAACAAGCGGGTCAATCCCAAGACCGGGGAGAGCCTGAAAAACTTTTGGGGCTATAGCACCATGGCATTTTTTGCCCCAAAGGCCTCTTGTGCGTCAAATGGTTGGGACGGGAATCAGGTGAAAGAATTCAAGGAGATGGTCAAGGCATTTCATCTGGCAGGGCTCGAAGTCATTATTGATGTGGTTTTCAATCACACGGCAGAAAGTGACTCGGACGAGCCAGTGATCAGCTTCCGCGGGCTGGATAATACGATTTATTACGCCCTGGATCCGGAATCAAAGGATTATCTGAATCTTTCGGGCTGTGGGAACACGGTCAACTGCAATCATCCCGTGGTTCAGGAATTCATCCTGGATTGCCTCCGGTACTGGGTCATTGAGATGCATGTGGACGGGTTCCGCTTTGATCTGGCCACTATTCTGCGCAGGGATCACAAGGGTGAACTGCTCCCGGGTCCTTCGCTCGTTGATACTATTGAACAGGATCCGGTGCTGGCGCACACCAAGATCATTGCCGAGGCGTGGGACACACAGGTCAATCAAGTTGGGGGGTTTCCCGGACGCTGGGCAGAATGGAACTCGCATTACAGAGACGATGTCAGGCGATTCGTGCGAGGAGATAAAGGGATGGTGCCGGTGCTGGCAACCCGCATTGGAGGAAGCTCTGATCTCTATCAGGCAAGCGGCCGTCGCCCTCATAACAGCATCAATTACATAACCTGCCATGACGGCTTCACCCTCTATGACCTGGTGTCGTATAAGAAGAAGCACAATAAGGAAAATGGTGAAAAGAACAAAGACGGCAGTGACCATAATTTCAGCTCAAACAGCGGCGTTGAGGGCCCGACGGACAACAGCCTGGTGGAAGCCCGGAGGTTGCGCCGTATTAAGACCTTTGCAACCATCCTTATGGTTTCCCATGGCGTCCCCATGATCCTGGCCGGAGACGAGTTTGGTCGGACCCAGCGGGGAAACAACAATCCTTATTGCCAGGACAACGAGATTAGCTGGGTCAACTGGGACTTCGAAAAAAAGAACGCTGGTCTGCTGAGATTCTTCCAGAAAATGGTCGCCTTGAGAAAGCGACATCCTGTGTTTCGCAGGCCCCACTTTTTGACCGGAGTGGACACAAACCATGATGAACACCCTGATGTGAGCTGGCACGGGCTTGAAGCTGGCAAGCCGGACTGGTCTGAAGACGCCAGGGTGCTTGCCTTTGTCCTGGATGGCTCTGAACTTCCACATGAGAAAAGGGATGATGATTTTTGTGTGATCCTTAATGGGGACCAGGTCAAACACAGCTTTGAAGTCCCACCGTCTCCAACTGGTAAGGCATGGTTTCGCATTATAGATACCGGCAAGCCCTCCCCTGAAGACATCCTGGATGAAGATCAAGGCAAACCCGTCATTCCTGAAAAAAAGTATCCTGTGCTTCCCATGGCCGCCGTCGTGTTTATTTCAAGAAGGGATTGAGGGCTTGGCTTGCAGACTGGCAACGCCACCCCACTTATTATTATCTTGACTTTGAAATTACTCGGGTTATAATGCAACCCATGATTAAAAGAAAGCTATTTTCAGCCCTCGTAAAACACCTGCCCAAGAAAGAAATCAGCATCATAGTCGGACCTCGACAAGCCGGCAAGACTACCCTTACTTTCTTCCTTTTTACGAATTGGTTTCCAAACAATTGTAGCGTGAAGCTCAATTATAAGATCTAATCATCCAAGAATGTGTAGGATTGCGACTTTACCAGCGTTTTCCCCCTGCGGAAGTCCTGCGGTTGCCGATAATTGATTTCTACAACTGCTATCGACATATTTCTAAACTGAAGGGAGATGCGCCGAGTCTTTTTATCTGGAACTGTTGACCTGGCTTTCAAGGAACCGGATGGATGGGTGATTGCTGACTATAAAACATACGCGCGGCTTATGGTGGGAAGAGAAAGAAGAATCGGACATAATACCGGTGCACTTTGAGCTATAAGCTATCAGCCAAGAGCTGTTAGCTACTCTCTTTGAGCTATGCTTGCCCTGTGGAATGCGTAGCATATTCCACAGGGGAGCTGTGAGCTTCTTATGTGGGATTTTTCGCTTTTTGGGGTGAAGAGGAGAAGTTGGAGACGCTTTTGCAGTGATGATTTTGCCCTTGAAGATAGCGTTTTAAGGAGTCAAAACACCTGCTTTTAGAATGTTTATCCTGGAATATCAATAGGATAGCATAGCCCGGACCCAGTAAGCCCCACAAATTCCCCTGCCCTACCCCATCAGATTCCTTTATTAATCCGCAATCCCTGCCCTGCCTGCCCCGTAGGCTATGCTCGTACTGGGGTGAAGCGCTTGCCCTGTGGAACGCGAAGCATATTCCACTGGGGCGAAGCCTACTTCACCGGGGCCCAATCCGCAGTCCAAAATCGCTATGACCGTATCTGTCACACTTGTCGTGTCATAATACAGGCCAAGTCGGGGCTTTGGCCTTTACTTTGGTGCTCGTTCCTGATAAAAAATCACCCTAAATCATCAAGAAACAGGGCAAGTTGTCCAATGTCAAGGGCAGACCCCAATTACCACATTTGTCAAGAGTGTAGACGCGACCCCCTGTTTTCTCCCAACTTTCTTGATTGGCTTTTTGATAGGTTCACGAAAACAGTTGAGACGCGAAAGACGGGTTCAGTGCCTGTCCAAGAAGAGCGAAGGTAGCACCGAGCCAGCTATTTCTGAAATGCTACGATGCCATGGCAAAGCCCGCGAAAACCGGTCGGCCTTACCAAACAATCCTTGATCCACCACCAGCCGACCCCCGCGTCGCCCATTCACCCAAGGAGTAATAAAAAAAACAGCATAGAAGCTTAACAAGTGAGGTAAGATGCAAGGAAAGGGAAAGCCGATACGTTTATCAGAGCATGCAAGGCAACAACTGAGATTTCGAGGCGCCACAGAGCAGGAAGTCATTGAGGCTATCCGAACAGAGACGTGGGAGACTGCTGAGCTCGGCAGGCTTGAATGTCGGAAAGATTTTTCCTTTGAATCAGAGTGGAATAAGAACTATTATGATACAAAACAGGTTCGCCCCATTTTTGTCGAAGAACACGATGAAGTTATTGTCGTCACAGTCTATGTCTACTATTTTTGAGGAGGAACTATATGAAAATTACCTATGACCGGGAGGTTGATGCCCTTTACATTCGTTTCAAGGAGACCACAGTAACAACGAAACACTTGGCAGAGGGGATAGCTGCTGACTACGATGCTGATGGCCGTCTTGCCGGAATCGAGATTCTCGATGCTGTCAAGCGGTTGGGAGATCCTCAAGTTTTTAGGCAGGTCATTCTGGAGGACATAGCCCTCGGCAGGCAGGAACAGCCTTCAGCTTAAATGGGGAAACGCTGGCAACATCTCGGAAACTGTTCCCATTGTGATTTCGGTATAAGGGACGTTCTCAACATTTAAACTTTAGGTTGCTATTAGGGGGCCTTGCTTTATGTTACTGATGACTGATAACTTTAAATGTTGAGAACGTCCCTTATGTTCCCTTATGTTCCCCAGGGTTTTTTGGTAGAAACCGATGGCACCGGTCTTAGGCAGGATCTAACCCTTATTGAAAACAATGCCGGTATACCCACATCCTATTGAGAGTTGGTCCCTATCTCTACTTGATATAAAGAGGATAACAACAGGATTAACTCTGACACAAAAAGCCAGTAGAAGTTTATGATAGTTCGAAATGCCTTGGTCGGCTTTTTGTGCAGGTTATCCTGAGCATTCTGCTCTAACAAAATATGCCGGAGAACTATATGATCAAGCGCAAGCTGCTAAAGAAACTACTTTCTGGATCTAGGAATATCAGGTTCTCGGAGGCGGCCAGTGTCGCCGAAGCCTTTGGGTTCAAGTTGGATCGAATAAATGGTAGTCACCACATATACGTTCACCCCGACGTTCCGGAGCTCGCGAATCTTCAAGAAGTCAAAGGGAAGGCTAAACCGTACCAGATACGCCAGCTATTGAAAATAATTGAGACCCATAATCTGAAAATGGAGGACGAGGAATGAAGGATTATCACATCAATATCTTTTACAGCGAAGAAGACGAAGGATATGTGGCAGACATACCCGATTTGAAGTATTGCTCTGCTTTTGGAGAATCCCCAGAAGAAGCGTTGTCGGAGGTATTGAGGGCAAAAGATGCATGGTTGGAGTCCGCACGTACATATGGAAAATCTGTCCCTGAGCCACATTATCGTCCTGTGGTCTACCAAGTAGCCTAATGATACACCGCAGAACAACGCCATTCACTCAGATGGGCAGGGTCGTGGCGTTTTGAAGCTATGCCCGCAGGGCTGAGCGGTTTTCATTTGCCGGCCTCTCAGCGGCAAATGAAAAAAGAATCTCTGCGACCTCTGCGTCTTGAGCGAAGCGGGCGGTAAAAAAGTAATTGAAATTACAAGATCAAATCCAACCGCACAAGTGGACCTTTTTTGAGAAGTTACGAAAAGACATGCTTATACCGGAAAAAGGGGAAGGCATAAGATGTTTTTTGTGTCTTCGTTTTTTTTGTGTCTTCGTGATGAATATGCTTTTGATTCAGGAATCTTCGTTTAAATGAGCCTGCTAACAGTCGTAAAAGCCTCGCTTTCATTTGCGGGGAAGCAGATTTTTGATGAGCTCGGGTTTCAAGTGGAGCCGCGAGACCGGATAGGCCTGGTGGGCCCGAACGGATCCGGGAAAACCACTTTGCTCCGGCTCGTCATTGGGGAGGTTGCCCTGGACAGCGGAGAAGTCAGGGTGGCAAAAGGGGGCCGGGTCGGTTACCTTCCCCAGGATGTCCAAGAAACCTTGTCAGGCCCTCTCTTGCAGTCTGTTATTGAATCAGTTCCCGGGCGGGTACAACTGGAAAATGAGCTTAGAAGGGCAGATGCATCCCTTAAAGATGTGTCTCGCAAACAGGACCAGACAAGAACTGCAAAAAAGCTGGCGGAAATTCTTCAGGAGATCAACCGGCTTGAGCTGGAGTATCCGCGTCATGCGGCGGAAAGGATCCTGTCGGGGCTTGGATTTGTCACGTCTGATTTTGACAGATCTGTTTCTTCATTAAGCGGTGGATGGAAAATGAGAGCAGCCCTTGCCAGCCTTCTTTACCAGAGGCCTGATCTGCTCCTCCTGGATGAGCCGACCAATCATCTTGATATTCCTTCCGTGCATTGGCTTGAGCAGTTTCTGCAGGATTTCGATGGTGCCATGATTCTTGTGTCCCATGACAGGGAGTTCCTCAACCGGCAGATCCATCGTATTATCAGCTTTGGGCCTGAAGGGATGAGATCTTACAGCGGCGATTATGATTTATTCGTAAAGGCCAGTGTGGAGGAGCGTAAAACCCTGGAGGCAAATGCCAGAAAGCAGGAACAAAAAATCAAAGAGGCGGAGAAATTTATTGATAGGTTTCGCGCTAAGGCCAGCAAGGCGAGACAGGCACAGAGCAAGATTAAATTGCTCAAAAAAATGCAACTGGTAAAGGGCCACCGCAGAGAGAAGACGACCCGTTTTTCTTTCCCCGACGTTCCTCGAAGTGGAGGAGTTGTCGTATCAATCAAGGGTATGGCAAAGGGGTTTGATGAAAAGCCTTTGTATAAAGACATTAATTTGACCGTGTTACGTGGAGAAAGGATAGCCATTATCGGGGCAAATGGATGCGGCAAGACAACTTTGCTCAGGATGGTGGCAGGTGAAATAGAACCGGATGAGGGGAAGATATCGCTGGGGCACTCGGTCAGTATGGGCTTTTTTGCACAGCATCACTCAGACATGCTTGACCTTCAAAAGACAGTGATCCAGGAAGTGTATAATGTCGTCCCGGATGAGAGCATCGGTTTTGTAAGAGGGGTCTGTGGGGCCTTCCTTTTCTCAGGGCAGGACGTGGACAAGCCTATAGGTGTCCTTTCCGGGGGTGAAAGAGCCCGCGTTTCGCTTGCAAAGCTTCTTGTCAAGCCCGGAAATCTTATGGTGATGGATGAGCCGACCAATCATCTGGACATTACATCTTCAGAGGCATTGATCAATGCGCTTTCCAAATACAACGGCACCCTGTTGTTCGTATCGCATAACCAGTCGTTTATCAATAGGCTGGCAACAAAAATCTGGGATATTAGAGGGGGCGAGATAGTAGAGTACCCAGGAAATCTGGCAGAATATTTTTACCATATTGCCATGACGGAAGATGAATCTGCGAACGCTTCTAGCCAGGGAGAAACGCATGAGGAAGGAGGGGGAAACAAGGCGCCAGATCGAAAAAAAGAAAAAAGGAAAAAAGCTAGAAAACGGCAACTGATATACGATACCCTGAAACCGATCCTGGCTGAAGTGGAGCGGTTGGAAGGACGAATCGCCGAACTTGAAGTAAGACAGAAAGAGTTGGAGAAATTGCTTGCAGACCCGGACATTTTTAGTGATAGGTACAGGAGTGTCCCGCTCCTTAGCGAATACAAAGCACTTAGGAAAGAGCAGGATGAGTTGCTCCTGAAATGGGAGCAGAGTCAGGACAAGCTGGAAGAAACAAGAAGGGAACTGGGGGTGGATGATGGAACAATGGGAACAATGGGGAACAATGGGGACGTTCATAAATTTGGAACAATGGGACGTTCATAAATTTATAAATAAGTCGGGCTCAGGAGAAGTTAGTTATATATTTATGTACGTCCCCCCTCTCATATATAACATTCGTTTCAACCCTCCTGTAGTTGAGGCTTTATGAGAAGCAAAGCCATACTGAAGGACTACTTCAAAGCCATCACCGATGTTGCTGGCCAGGGTGACGCCAGGGAGGAGAGTTTCTACTCGTGTCTGGAAACGCTCTTCCAGCAGTTTGCCACATCCGCCGGCAGAACTGAAGTTCACGTAACCACCTTGCCCAAGAAGACCGAGGCAGGTAACCCGGATTTCCGGGTTTGGGATGGCCAGGAGCATATCATCGGCTACATTGAAGCCAAGAAACCGACCGAAGAAAACCTTGACCACATTGCATCGACCGACCAACTCACGCGCTATCGCGACACGTTTCCCAACCTGATACTGACCAATTTTTTCGAGTTCCTCCTTTTTCGGGACGGGCAATTGGTGGATCGCGTTCTGGCGGCCAGGCCGTTTGTCATGCACAAATTAGGCACTGTACCGCCCGTTGAAAAAGTTAAGGAAGTGTTCAGCCTGCTGGAAAAGTTCTTTTCCTTCTCTCTACCCAAGTCTTACACGGCAGAATCGCTGGCAGTCGAGCTGGCCAAGCGCACCCGCTTTCTCCGGGATGTGGTGGCCGAAGAGCTGTGGGAAGAGAAGGCGAGAAAGCAGGGCGTCCTGTTGGGATTCTACGAGGCGTTCCAGAAGTACCTGATCGCCAACCTCACGTTTGAAGACTTTGCCGACCTTTACGCGCAAACAATAACCTACGGCCTCTTTGCCGCCCGCACTCGGGCTGGAGACGGTTTCAACCGCCGCATGGCCTTTGACAACATCCCAAGAACCATTGGCATTTTGCGAGACGTGTTCCAATTTATCTCACTTGGCGATTTGCCCAAGCAGCTCGAATGGATCGTGGATGATATCTCCGAGGTGTTGTCCGTGGCCGATGCAGGCGGCATCCTGGACCGCTTCTACCACGAAGGAAAAGGGAGTGATCCTATCGTCCACTTCTACGAGACTTTTCTCGCTGAATACGACCCTGAAGAGCGGGAGCGGCGCGGGGTCTACTATACGCCTGAGCCGGTGGTCTCGTATATTGTTCGCTCCCTCAACAAACTGTTGAAGGAGAAGTTTGGTCGCAGCGAAGGATTAGCCTCCGAAGGTGTCACATTACTGGATCCAGGGGCGGGGACCATGACATTTGTCGCACGTGCCTCACAGGAGGCGGTCCGGGAATTTGAGGAGAAATACGGCACAGGAGGCCGGGAGGGGTTCATCCGCGAGCATATCCTGAAAAACTACTATGCCTTCGAACTGATGATGGCCCCTTACGCGGTGGGACACCTCAAGATGTCCTTTTTCCTGGAAGAGCTGGGGCACCGTCTGAGCGATGACGAGCGGTTCCAATTCTACCTGACTAACACTCTGGAGATGGAAGAACTGGAGCAAACATATCTGCCGGGCATGGCCTCGCTGGCAGAGGAGTCGAGGTTGGCAGGGGAGGTCAAGAAGCGACGTCCCATCCTCGTGATTCTGGGAAATCCGCCCTATTCTGGTCATTCCTCCAACCGGGGGGACTGGATTCTGGAGTTGATAGAAGATTACAAACGAGTTGATGGGAAACCCTTGGGAGAGAAAAACCCAAAATGGCTTCAGGACGATTACGTGAAGTTCCTGCGCTTTGCCCAGTGGAAGATTGAGCAGGCGGGCCAAGGGCTGGTGGGCATGATCACGAACCACTCCTACCTGGACAACCCCACCTTCCGAGGCATGCGCCAGAGCCTCATGCAGACCTTTGATGAGATGTACGTGCTGGACCTGCACGGCAACTCTCTGAAGCGGGAAACCTGCCCTGATGGAAGCAAGGACGAAAACGTTTTCGACATTCGACAGGGGGTAGCAATTGCTTTTTTTCTCAAACGGAGTGACCGAAATCAGGAGGTTGTGAAGGTACACCATGCGGATCTTTGGGGGCTCCGGGAAGCAAAATACGACTGGCTTCTGGGCCACGATGTGGAGAACACGGATTGGCAAGAGATCCATCCCAAAGAGGAGTTCCACCTGTTCGTGCCTCGCGATGAGGCAGCGCTGGAACGGTACAACGAGTTTGTCCCGGTGACTAAGATCTTTCCCGTCCATAGTGTGGGGATCGTGACGTCGCGCGACCGATTCGTCATTGATTTCGACCAGCAGGCTCTCAAGCGCCGGATTCGAATGTTGCGAGATAAGAAGATGCAAGACGATTTGCTCCAGAAGGCTTTTGGTCTCAAGGACAAGAAGGGTTGGGCACTGGCTGAGAGGCGCAAAAGGGTGCAGCAGGACGAAGAGTGGGAGGACAAAATCGTCCGTTGCCTCTACCGCCCCTTCGACATCCGATGGATTTTCTATCATCCAGATGTCATTGAGCGGGGTCGTGAAGAGGTGATGCGGCACATGATGTCGAAAAACATAGCTCTAATGACATGTCGCCAATTGTCACAATTGGGATGGTGCCATGCAATGGTGAGTACCAGAATCACAGATGATTGCATGGTCTCTAATCGAACCCGGGAACGTGGCTATCTAATGCCGCTTTACCTCTATCCTGATACCTCCAAGATGGATCTTTTCAGCCATCTTGAGGCAAATGGAGAAAGAAAGCCAAACCTCAACATAGAGGTCGTTGGGGCTTTGAACGCTGCCTATGGCCAAAAGCCTTTGCCAGAGGACATCTTTCACTACATTTACGCGGTCCTTTATGCAGAAACTTATCGCGAGAAGTACGCACAATTTCTCAAGATTGACTTTCCTCGAATCCCATTTACGACGGACTTCGTGCTCTTTCAAGCCCTCGCCGCGGTAGGGAGGCGTCTGGTGAACCTGCATCTCCTCCAGTCAGAAGAACTCGATTCTCCAGTAACCCGCTTCCAGGGCCAGGGAGACGACCGCGTCGCTCGCACCCAAAGCAAGGGGTTTCGCTATGAAAACCAAGAGGAGCGCGTCTACATCAATAAAGCTCAGTACTTTGAACCTGTTCCTCTTGAGTTGTGGGAGTACCAGATCGGCGGCTACCAGGTGCTGGCAAAGTGGCTCAAGGACCGCCGGGACCGGGTGCTTAGCCTGGAAGAGATCAAAACCTATTGCCGCATCGTGACCTCCATCCAGCGAACCATTGCCATACAGGAAGAGATCGACGCCCTCTATCCGGAAGCTGAAGCCAAGATCGTCAAAATAGGGGGAGGCAGGTAGGTTGGGTTGAAGGAAAAAGGCGTTGAGGCTTCGATATGCTTTTGATATCGTGACATCTCTAAGCGTTATGGATATGGCAAGAATGCGTGAGCTCAGCAAGTTCGATCATGGCGGTAGTTTTGTCCCTTTATTGGTTAGTCCAAACGGGAGGGAAGCACCACTTGCAGTATAACACCCACAAGTGCAAAATACGTATTTGCAGTATAATACCCTCATGTTGGGGTATTATATGGTAAAAGTACTGCATAACTACCCGGCGTTATCCTGCAATAATGCAGTAAAACAAATACTGCTTTTCGGCAGTCGATTTCAAAGTTCGGCATAAAAAAATTAGACCATTAATAGAGCTTCGCAACTTTATGATTTTAAGAGGGGGAATGACATGAAAGATAAGATTTTAAAATCATACCTAAAAGATTTCATCTCTGAAAACAGCGCTTCAGATTATGATGAGCCAACGGCTTTTGAACATTTTGCAAACTACTGCATTGTATCTAGAGAACATCCTGAGAATTTTGAATTTGAAAATGTATCAGTGGGAGGAACTGATGATTTAGGAATAGACGGAGTTGCAATTCTTGTTAATGAACACTTGGTTATGTCAAAGCAAGAAATTGATTAGGGTGCGGCTCTTTTGCGACGACCCTGAAAACTATTGATATCGGATAGTTAGTCATTTTTCGAACCTGATTATATGCTTTTTGTTGCCGGAATAACACCCGCGTGAAATGATA
>JAFDKF010000150.1 GCA_019307135.1 Deltaproteobacteria bacterium | reverse complement strand
CTTCTTCTGGCCTTTGATAAGCTGCGGGACCTTATCAGCAATGTCGGCCAAAGCGATGAGATTGACATCTCGGAGCATACGGTTGCTCTTACAGAGTTGACAACCGTTTCCTTAGCACCGGAGGCAAGGCAGAGCGTATTCAAAATGGTGGATATCTGCCTCCCCGATGGGAAAAGGGTTTTCACGCTACCCGAATTTGATATTTCCCTGGCCAGAAAGGGTGGCAAGTTCATTTATCTCATTGAATACGATCTCATTCATGACGTCCATCGTAACTCCTCGAGGATGACCCCCCTGCCAACAGTCTTCCCTTCCTGGTCCTTTTTGCCTCCATCATCGAACCGGATATGGTCGACGGCCTGATCAACATCGATGAGAGTCGTATCCACCCTCTACGCGAAGAGATGATTGTGGAGGCCAAATCGCCAAAGACCACTGAGACAGCAGATACGGCAGAGGCGGAGCCAGCAGAAGAGACGGACCCGGCACGGGGCCTTGTAAAGAAGGCTGAGCCGGATCCAAACGCCCAGCAAGAAAAACCGGTCCCAGGCCTTGAGATCAAACCCTCTCAGCCCGAGACCAGCCTCCGTGTTCATGTGAGTCTCCTTGATTCTCTGATGACCCTGGCCGGAGAACTGGTACTGAGCCGCAACCAGTTGCTTCAGGGTATATTCTCTCGCGATCAACATTCCCTGGAAGTTGCCGGCCAGCGGATAGATCTCATCACCTCTGAGCTTCAAGAGGCAATCATGCTCACCCGGATGCAGCCGATAGAAAAGATCTTCAGCAAATTTCCCCGGGTGGTGCGAGATCTTGCCAGGGATTTAGGTAAGGAGATTGAATTAACCGTGGAGGGGAAAGAGGTCGAACTGGACAAAACCATCATTGAGGGGCTGAGCGACCCGCTGACCCATCTGGTCAGAAACGCAGTCGACCACGGCATAGAAACCCCGGATGTTCGACGCAAAGCGGGCAAACAGCCGGCAGGCCAGATTCTTCTCAGGGCCTATCACGAGGCTGGTCAGGTCAACATCGAGATTACTGATGACGGCAGGGGTCTGGACGGAGATAAATTGGCATCATCAGCCATAGCCAAAGGCCTGATTACCAAAGAACAGGCAAGGATGATGTCGGCCAAGGAAAAGATCACCCTGATTTTCCTACCTGGCTTTTCCACAGCCGAAAAGGTGACCGATGTCTCTGGCCGTGGCGTGGGTATGGATGTAGTCAAGACCAACCTGGATAGGCTTGGAGGCGTGATAGACATAGATTCACAGCCTGGAGAGGGAACAACTATTCGCATAAAGCTTCCCCTTACCCTGGCTATCATCCCGAGCCAGATAGTTTCAGTCGGGGTACAGCGCTACGCCATACCCCAAGTAAACCTCGACGAACTTCTGAGAATTTCGGCATCTGAGGTTAAGGACAGAATAGAAGTAGTAGGAGATGCCGAGGTTGTGAGACTTCGAGGACGCCTCCTTCCTCTCATACGTTTAGTCGATGTGCTTGGCATAGAGCGGACATATATTGATCCGGAAGACGGGGAGGAAAAGCCGGACCGCCGCAAAAATATAGCCGACAGAAGATCGAGAACCAGCCAGGTATCAGTGGACAGTGGACAGTGGTCAGTGAACAGCGATGAGGGACGGGAAACGAGTAATGCCAAATCATCAACGAACAACGAGTCCGCCTCCAGCGGATCTTCGACAGCGAGCAGCGAGCAGCAAGCAGCAAGCAACCAGCAACTTGAAATCCGCAATCCGCAATCCGCAATCCGCAATCCCAGGGACCGTCGCTACCATGCCAGCAGCGCTGTGAACATTGCAGTGGTGTACGCCGGAGCGCTCAGGTACGGGCTGGTCGTTGATGCGTTACACGACTCGCAGGAAACTGTGGTCAAGCCCCTGGGCCGCCATCTCAAGCATTGTGAGGGGTACGCCGGGGCGACCATTATGGGTGATGGCCATGTGGTTCTCATACTGGATGTGGCCGGTCTTGCCCGGATGGCCCAATTAACGTCCGTGGAAGGCACAGACAGGGCGGCAGAGGTTGCCAGTGAGGCCAGAGAGGCTATGAAGGACAGGCAAGCCTTGTTGGTCTTCAGGAATGCCGAAAATGAACAATTTGCCACTCCATTAGGTCTGGTGGAACGTGTTGAAAAGATCAAGATCGCAGACATCGAGCAGGTTGGGGGGAAAAGGGTCATCCAGTACCGGGGAGCAAGCCTTCCCCTCTTTGCCATCGAGGAGGTTGCCAACGTCAAACCTCTGGCAGACAAGGAAGAGCTTGCAGTGATTGTCTTTAAGATCACTGACAGAGAGGTCGGTCTCCTGGCCACCCCGCCGGTGGACGCTGTAGAGGTATCTATTCAGATTGATGACAGTACCCTCAAGCAGCCGGGGATCATGGGATCTGCCATTATAGGGGACTACACCACCCTTTTTGTCGATCTCTTTGGTTTCATGGAGACGCTGAATCCGGACTGGTTTGAAAAGCGGCAGCCCATTCAGGTATCCAGCAATGGTAAAGCCGCCACCATTCTCCTGGTCGAGGACTCTGATTTTTTCCGGAACCACGTCAGGGGCTTTATTGAAGATGATGGCTACAACGTCATTGAGGCAGAAGATGGTGTGGTGGCATGGAATCTTCTCCAGGCGCACACCGATGAAATAGCGATGGTGGTTACCGATATCGAGATGCCAAACCTGGATGGCTTCGGCCTATGCGAAAAGATAAGGGGAGATGAGCAATTTTCCCACCTGCCGGTCATTGCCCTGACCTGTTTGGCCGGAGAAAAAGATGTCGTCAGAGGAAAAGCGGTCGGCATAGACGACTATCAGATCAAGCTGGACAAGGAAAAGCTCATGGAGAGTGTTTATAACTACCTGAAAAAAGGGAGGTGATGATTCGCCATAATGGTATGCAGCCCAAATCCGAAATCCGAAATCCGAAATGCTACAGGAGGTGTTGGTATGTCTAAGATGATCGGGATAAAAACCACAGCATGTATGCTTTTTTTAACCACGTTTCTGTTATGGGGATGGCCCATCAGTCAGGCCGGATCTGAGACGGAAAAGACCTATGTGGGTTCCCAGACCTGTCAGGAGTGCCATGAAACCGAATATGAAAACTTTAAGACCTATGCCAAGAAGGCCCACTCTTATGAACACATCAAGGTAATGCGAAAGGGTCTCGCGGAGGCAGAGTTTCGCACCTGCTTCGAGTGTCACACCACTGGTTACAAAAAACCGGGTGGGTTCCGCTCCGAACATGAGACGCCCCACGTAAAGGATTGTGGTTGCGAGGTCTGCCACGGCCCCGGGAGTCTTCATGTTGAAACCAACGAACCGGAAGACATCAAGGGGAGCCTGACGGCAAAGGATTGCGATGTCTGCCACAGTGCAGACCGGGTAGCGGCCTTTGATTACAAGCCCCTGATCCACGGGGGAGCACACTAAAAGGAGGATGATGATGAAATTACTTTCATTGTACAAAGATCGTCTGCGGGTCCGAATGGTGACCAATTTGTCAGTGGTGTTTATCCTCGTCATGGGGACCATGATCACTTTAAGCATTAGAGGTGAGAATGCCATGCTCAAGGCACAGATGGAGTACCAGGGCGAGATGCTGGCCGAGTCTGTGGAAGGGAGCATGGATGATGCCCTTGCCATAGGAAACAATGAAGCGGTCCATCAGCAGTTTCGGAGACTCAAGCAAAAAATGCCTGATGCGGATGTTTTTGTCTTTGATTTCAAGCAGGCGATTTACTTCGCCACAAACCCGGATATGGCAGGAAAACGCGTGGAAACCCTTATAGAAGATAAGGCTGCTGTAAAGGCTGTCGCCCAGATGCTTGAAAACGGAGAGGCACCATCTGAGCCTTTTGAGGAATGGATCGATGGCACCCCCTATCTCACTCTCCTTCGTCCCGTCCTGAACGAAGCCCGATGTTTTCACTGTCACGGCACCTCACGCAAGGTATTGGGAGGGGCGCTCATCCGGACATCGACCGAAAAGGCATTTGCCTCCATCCGTGCGGCCCGCAACATGAACATAGGGATAGGGGCAGTCGGTTTAGGCATTGTAATGCTGCTGATCTATGTCTTCTTTAGTCGACTGGTCGACCGAAAGCTTCTGATGGTGGTGGAAGCGACCGATAAGATAGGCGAGGGCGATCTTACCTACCGTTGTGATAAGATTGAGGGCTGGAGGAAATTGGCCGGTGTCTCTTCACGCCTCAATGACATGTCCGACAATCTCCGCAATATGTTCAAGGAGATTCTCTCAGGAAGCGAAACGATGGCTTCTTCGTCTACCGAAATGTTAGCTATTTCTGAACAAATGTCTTCGGGTGCGGAACAGACCTCCGCGAAATCAAACAGTGTGGCCAGCGCGGCCGAAGAGATGAGTTCCAATATGACCTCTGTGGCGTCTGCCATGGAACAGGCCTCAACCAATGTCGGCATGGTGGCCACCGCAGCCGAACAGATGACCGCCACGATCAATGAGATTGCCCAAAATTCGGAGAAGGCTTGTTCCATAAGCGGTGAAGCCGTTTCCCAGTCCAAGAGCGCTTCTGCGAAGATCGATGAACTTGGCAAGGCAGCCAGGGAAATAGGGATGGTCACTGAAACAATCACCGAAATCTCCGAACAAACGAATCTCCTCGCCTTAAACGCCACCATCGAGGCTGCCCGGGCCGGGGAGGCCGGCAAAGGCTTTGCCGTCGTGGCCAACGAGATCAAGGAACTGGCCAAGCAGACGGCCGGGGCCACGGAAGAGATCAAAAATAAGATTGAAGGTATTCAGGATTCCACGGCCGGGACTGTATCTGAGATTGAAGAGATTTCAAAGGTCATCAACGACGTCAATGACATTGTCTCCACCATTGCCACTGCCGTCGAGGAGCAGTCTGTGACAACCAAAGAGATTGCCAACAACGTGGCCCAGACCTCAAAGGGTATTGAGGAAGTCACCCAGAACGTGGCTCAAAGCTCTAGCGTCTCTGCCGAAATGGCTAAGGATATCTCTGATGTGAATCAAGCGGCAACCGAGATGTCCAATAGCAGTTCACAGATCAATCTGAGTGCCAAGGAGTTATCCAAGCTCGCCGAGCAATTGAAGGAGATGGTGGGGAGATTTAAGGTATAGTTGTGAGTGTATAGTTGTGAATCGTGAGAGGGAGGTTAAGTATGGGAGATACAACAGTTCGGTCAAAAATTCGAAATCCGAAACACGAAATCCGAAACAATGACAGAAATAACAATGCTCCAATGACAAAAACATCGAATTTTCAATTTATTAGTTTTGGTCATTTTGTCATTCGGTATTCGAATTTGTTTCGGATTTCGGATTTCGATATTCGGATTTTGCCTGAATATGACTTTTCGTCCAGGCACTAATTACTCACAACTCACAACTCACAACTTCATAAATCCTGGAGGCAGCAATCGATGGCACAAACAACAGACACCAAAGCAGAGAATAGAATTGTTGAACTGGCCACTTTTTTCGTTGGAGAGGCACTCTGCGGCATGGATATCCTAAAGGTTCAGGAGATAAATAAACTTATGGAAAGGACCTGGGTGCCCCAGGCACCGGAATATGTATTGGGTGTCCTGAACCTGCGGGGGAAAATTGTTACGATTATAGACCTTGGCAAAAAACTCGGCCTTTCCGCGACCCAGTTGAGCGATGCGATCCGGAACATCATTGTCGATTCGCAAGACGAATACATAGGGCTTCTGGTGGATCGTATCGGCGATGTGGTACTGGCCGATTGGGACAAAGTTGAACCGCCCCCGTCCAATATCAGCGGCGTTCAGGGGAAATTTTTCGAGGGCGTATACAAGACCGAAAATAGTCTGGTCGGCATCCTGGATGTGGAGGAGGTGCTCAAGGAAAAGGATTAGTTATTGGTTGAGTCGTCGAGTACACTTTTCAAGAATGCGGGCGCCAAGAGATAAATTCTTTTGTTCGTACTTTTTGGTGTCAGGTGTCAGGTGTCAAGAGCGAGAAACGCAAGATCTGAAACCTGAACACTGAACACTGAAACCTGAACACTGAAACCTGAAACCCCAAACCTGGAGTGGTGAAAAAAAGTGTAAACTACTTTGTGGCGAAAATGAAGGATGCCAAAAATGATAAATGATAAATCTTTAAGGGTGCTGGTGGTTGACGATACCGTGGTCTATCGAAAGATAGTCAGCGATGTTTTAGCTGAATTGCCCGGCGTGGAGGTCGTGGGCACGGCGAACAACGGGAAGATCGCCATGTCTCGGATAGCCTCCCTGAGGCCAGACGTCTTGATTCTGGATATAGAGATGCCTGAAATGAGCGGCCTGGAAGTCCTGGCGCTTATGAGAGTGGAGTGGCCGGACGTGGGAGCCATCGTACTCAGCACCCTTACCCAGGAGGGTGGTGAAATCACGATCAAGGCGCTGGAACTGGGGGCCTTTGATTTCATCCCAAAGCCTCAAACCGGCTCCATGGCGGAAAACAGGGAAGCCGTAAGTAATAGCCTTGCTCCCATGCTAAAGGCGTTTGCTCGCCGCCAGGAGATAAGGCGCATATTGAAAGGAAAATCCACGCCTGAAGGGGCCACTTCAGAAAAGAAGACTGGACCGGACTCTGTTGGCGTGGTTCAACGCATGAGAGCGATCACAACGCAGAAGAGGGCGAAGTCCGACATTGTGGGTATTGGTATTTCCACAGGGGGACCCAATGCCCTGGCCCAGATGATGCCTCAACTTCCCGCGGACCTGGGTGTGCCCGTGTTGATTGTCCAGCATATGCCTCCTGTATTCACGAAAGCTCTGGCCAACAATCTCGATCCCAAATGTGGCCTTGAGGTCAAGGAGGCGGTTGATGGGCAGGCCATACGTTCCAATGTGGCTCTCATTGCCCCCGGAGGCAAGCAGATGAGGGTTGTGGCAGGCGCTGAGGCCACGACACGGATTATCAGGATCACGGATGATCCTCCTGAGAATAGCTGCAAGCCCTCAGTTGATTATCTCTTCAGGTCAATAGCTTATCATTACGTGGGACGGGCCACCGGTGTCATCATGAGCGGCATGGGTTCAGACGGTACCTTGGGCTCGAAGCTTATGAAACGCAACGGATCAACGATCATCGCCCAGGACGAGGTGACATCCGTTGTTTACGGGATGCCCAAGGAGGTCATTGACGCCGGAATAGTGGATGTAATCGCCCCCCTGGACAAGATTGCACAAGAAATCTGTCGAACAGTAAAGATGGTTTAGCCGGTTTAGCCCGTTTAGCCGGATAATAAGCTGAAAGCTCAAAGCTGAAGGCTGAAAGGAGGAAGGCAAAAGCTGAAAGCTTGAAAAAAACTCTTGCTTTGAGCCTTGAACTTTGAGCTGGAAAAGAACGGGCTCAACCGGCTAAACGGGCCAAACCGGCTAAACCAATGACAATAAAAATAACTCCAGATGAGCTCAAGGTTATTGCCAAATATATAGAAGACATATCAGGGATTTTCCTCGATGAAAGCAAGGTGTATCTTATAGAAACAAGACTCGGGGACCTGGTTGAAGAACTCGGCTGTGCCTCATACAGTGAGCTTCATTATAAAGCCAAATCAGACGCCAGCGGGTCTATTAAGAAAAAGATCATAGATGCCATTACCACCAGAGAGACGTTTTTTTTTCGGGATACTCCCCCTTTTGAATTGCTGCAACACAAGATCCTGCCTGATCTTATTGACAAAAGGACTTGCAAATCCTCAACTTCTTTGCCAGTGACCATCCGCATCTGGAGCGCCGCATGCTCTACGGGGCAGGAGGTGTACAGCATTGCCATTGTCTTAAAGAAGCTTCTACCCGATTTTGCGAAATTCAACATTAGACTATTGGGCACAGATATATCCGATGCCATCATTGCCCAGGCGAGTTACGGCCAATACAACAGATTTGAAATTGAGCGGGGGCTCTCCAAGGACATGCTACAAGAATACTTTATTCCAGATGGCAATAACTGGAAGATCAAGGATGAAATAAGGGCCATGGCCACTTTCAAGAAGCAAAATCTTCTGGAACCATTCACCGAACCGGGCAAATTCGATATCGTTTTTTGCCGGAACGTTGCCATCTATTTTTCTCCGGAAAACCGTGTCAAGCTTTTCAACAAGATAGCGGATATCCTGGAACCGGATGGCTATTTGGTCATTGGATCTTCCGAATTCCTGACCGGTGTCTGCCCGAGGTTTGAACCTAAGAAATACTTGAAGTCAATTTATTATCAGTTGAAAGGGACTCCAAAACCAGGTTTCTGAAGCTTCTTGATCACTACAAGATTTTATGAGTAAACGGAGTGGCGTATGAAATCAGTTCTTATTGCGAGCAGAAACTCTGCCGAAGTTCGTGAATTGAAGGAGACAATCGGTCAAGAGTACAATGTCTCTGTTATTACATCGCCAAATAAAGTCGATGACTACCTGAAGAAGTATGGCTTGGTCCTTCTCGACCATACTTTTACAGAGTATTATGGAGAAGATTTTCTCATGGGGGTCCTAAGGAAATCCTATCTGCCTGTTCTAATGCTTACACCTCCTGATGACGTCAAGGGTGCCATTGAAACTATGAGGGTGGGTACCTGCAACTATATCGTTAAAGTAGGTGATTATCATAAAGTACTCAACCTATCGATTAGGCAAGCTATAGAAAAATTCGACGAACAGGACCAGATGAAGCAAACCATTATTACCCTGAAGAAGCGGGTAAATGAATTAGAAGAGCGTGTCGGTGCATCTGGTGAGGAAGATGTTCAGGCATCGTCTCCGGGAACAAGCACAAGTATCCTTGACCAGATCGTTTTCATCTTCAAACGTGGAGAAATCAATCTACCTTCACTTCCACAGATAACTATTAAATTCAAGGAGATGGTTAATAAAGGCGTTAGTCTTCAAGAGATTGCGTTTCTCCTACAGCAAGATGCGGCAATTTCTTGTAAACTTATCAGTGTATCTAACTCTGTATATTATGGAGGCTTGACAGAAAACAAAACCTTGGGGCAGGCCGTCGCCCGTTTGGGGCTCACTACCACGAGGCAATATGTCGATGCAATCTCCAACCGAGCCCTTTATGTCACCAAAAACAAGAAATTCTTAGAATTCATAGAGAAGTTGTGGGAACATTCCCTGTCGTGCGCATATGCCTCACAAATTGTCTCTGAAGTCCTCAAGCTCGAACTGCCGGATGACGCCTTTACTTTGGGCCTGATGCACGATATCGGCAAACTAGTTCTTTTCCAGGCTGTTGGTGAATTGCAACGAAGGAAAAAACTTGGGGAAAACGTCGATACCGCAGAATTGTACAACACTGTTAATATACATCACAATAAGTTTGGTGCCGCACTCCTTAAGAGGTGGAAGTTCTCAAGCGGGTATGTCCAAATCGCCGCCTACCACGACAACTTAGAGGAGGCTGATCCTATCTCGAAGGAGCTGTTGGTTGTTCACTTCGCTAACTTACTGGTAAAGTCCATGGGATACGATCAAACGCAGCAAGCAGAAATAGATGTAGAGGACGCGGAGTCTACCCGCCTCCTGAGACTAAATTCTACGATGATCGCTCAAGTTAAAGACCAGGTAAAAGGACGTATGGAAGAAATGAGAGGAATTTTTGCATGATTTAGCATACATCATGCCAGAGTGACAGGTTCTGACCCCAACAGCCTGTTACCCTTCAGAATCCTTGACAAACACTTGCCCTGCTGGTAGCCTGCCTACGAAATTTAGCACTGATCGTTTTTGACCCTAAACAAAGGGATGCCATGAATTGAATACCAAGACCCCGTTTCTCATAAAAAAGTGGGATTTTGTGCTTTTGGGATAACTGGATAGTATAGGAATTTCCTTTCTTAAGCGGCGCAGCCGCGTTATATAAAATCACGGAGTGATTTTATAACTGGAGGTTGGATGGAAAAACCGAGTGTCATGGAGCCAGGTCGAAGAAAAAGAAGTTTTGGGGTTTCGATATGCTTTTGAAATCGCAACATTTCCAAAGGTTATGATAATGGTATGACATCTATACCACGTTTGTGGTTGGCATGGAGGGAAACTAGGGCAACTAGGAGACATTCATTGACTATGTTGAATTATCTCTGACGAAAAAATGTCGTATGCCGTAACGTCCCTGCCCTCGACCCTTAGATCACCTGACCCGTTTTTCCTGCAGTTTTTCCATCTTCTGGTATCCGATCACATCTTTTTTTCGCACTTGTCGTGGGGGCCACAATTGCGGAGCGCAATCATGCCCGGCTCTGGACCGTATTCAAACGTGAGTCTCAGGTTTTTTGTAGCGTAGGTGATGAATACATCATTTCCACCCACAGGATATTTGGCAGTCACATTCTTAGCCTTGTGGACGTTCAGCGAAGGGTGCCTCGGGTTGGCTGCCAGTAGTTTGACAGCTTTGTCAATGGCCTTCTTTTCGCGTAGCTCAAGGCGAGAATAGCTTTCAAGAAAGACGATCTCAAAGAAGAGTTTGAAGGGAGGGGCTTTTCCAGACATGATGGCCTATTTTTTCATAGCCTTAAGTGCTTCGGTCGGCGTGCGGGCCGATATCCCCTTACGAGTATCCTTGTTCACTTCCTCTTCTTGCTTTACCCAACCAGCAGGGAGTTTCTCTGCCGGCAAATCGGACATGTCCGGGTATTTTCTGACCGTTCGTACAGGGTACAGGGTGATCTGGTCCCCTTCAATCACATATTCAAAAAGCGGTTCAGAGCGAAAAGGGGCAGGAAGCGTGACCCTTCCCCTGGAATCGGTTTTTACGATATTAATTTCAGCCATTTTAAGCCTCCTAATCACTGAAAGTGCGTAAAGCCCGCCCTGGCGCTATCTGCTTAAGTCAATTTACTAAGCCTATAATCCCGGTCTGGGCCAGGGTGAGCTAAGGTGCCTAAAGTTGAAAATCCAAGATCATCGGAAAGTTCTACAATCATACACCCATTTTGGACAATTGTCAATAATAGGAAAATGGTACCGGCCCATCATACAGCCCCCACCTCCCCCATAAGCGCTAAGTTATTTTTGCACCGAATGGACTGTGGAAGGTTTACTGAAAAAAATGAACATCGAACGTTGAATGGAAAAAAGGGAGACCCAGAGATGGTTAAAGCTACTGATTGACAGAACTTACGATTTCGTTTAGGTATGTTCAACACGATAGAGAACGGATAATGGGCACCCGTAAAGAATACGAAGCGATTGATTGGAAACGCCTATTAGGAGAGTTTGAAGTCTTTGGGCCGGACGATGAATTCAAACAAATCGATACGGACCCATTTGTGCGCTCTCTGGCAGATCCTGTTCCCGAATTTGTGGAGGTTTTTCTATCAAGCAAAATAGAGAGGGGAATCAACCGCGATCAGGCCGTTCGGGATCTTTATGGTTTCCTGCTGGAAAAGCGCTACAATGAGCGGCTCAATCTGCTCCACTTTGCTTTCGAAATTCTCGATGACAACACCTACCTTCCGGAAGAAATCATTAATCGAACTCCGTTTCCCCACGAAGACGGTACACCAAAGTTCAGGCATCGTCTTAATCCCGATTTCAAACTACAGATTGACAAAGGGCTAAGTTACAAAAATCACTAAGGGCTCGCGCAAGAATAACTTGGCAGAATTGGCGCTCAGATTTGGGTTAGATTTGGTCGATCCGATTGAGCAAAACCGCAGGAATAGCAGGCTATTTCGAGGGTTTTGCGAATGAGTATCGGCCAAAGATAGCCTGAAGCTGGGATGCCAAAATGGTAAGTTATTTTTGCGCGAGCCCTAAGAATGGAGCTACCAAGTTTTATGATTTCAATGACAAATCGCGAGGTCGTGATGGCTTTATACAGAAGCCGATATCCATTTTATATCTATACTCCAAGCTCCAAACTGCGTGTGAGCGATGGACACTGGGACGGCAATGTATTTAGGCGTTTCAATTGTTGCCGAGATAAGATAGGGGATTGGACACGGCGCGAAGACTTCGTATCGGCGCGCCCGGTGCGCTGCATCACATGATCTATCGGGCATTGAGCGCAGACCGATCTTTTAGGATGATGGCGACTGGGATGATTTTGTTAACAGCTTGGACAAAATGCTGTCAGCCGGGCGGTAGAGAGGGGAAAAGAAACTGACATGAACAAACACGAATGGAATCAAGGTCAACTACTTCGATTATCTGGACAGTACTGGCCGACCTGTACTCTTCATGCTGCCGTCAAACTCGATGTGTTTTCGGCAGTAGGTGATCAACAACTTACAAGCGAAGATATCGCACAAAAACTGAACGGGGACAAAATGGGAGTAACAAGGCTTCTCAATGCTCTCACAGCCATGAACCTATTGGAGAAAGCAGATGATAAATTTTTTAACACCCCGGCTAGCAAATCTTTCCTCTCAAAAGACTCTTCCGGGTATATTGGCCATATCATCATGCACCATCACCATCTGGTGGATTCATGGTCTAAGTTGTCTCAGGCTGTTAAGACAGGACATCCTGTCCGAACAAGAACGTCTTACAATAGTGCTGAACGGCGAGAAAGTTTCCTTATGGGCATGTTCAACCTGGCCATGAACCTGGCTCCTCGCCTGGTAACTGAAATAGATCTTTTCAATCGACGTCACCTGCTCGATCTTGGCGGCGGACCTGGAACCTATGCCATCCATTTTTGCCTGCATAATCCCCAACTCAAAGCTACAGTCTATGACTTTGCCACCACCAGACCGTTTGCCGAAAAAACCATTGAAAAATTTGATCTGACGGACAGGATAGATTTCATTGCTGGCAACTATTTGGAAGAAGGTATTGAAGGGGTCTATGATGTGGCCTGGCTTTCCCACATTCTCCACGGGGAAGGACCTGAAGACTGTCAACGGATCATTCAGAAAAGTGTTTCGGTCCTGGAGCCGAGGGGCATGATTATCGTCCATGATTTCATTCTGGACAATACAATGGACAATCCTCTTTTCCCGGCACTTTTTTCCCTTAACATGCTGTTAGGTACATCTGGCGGACAGTCCTATTCTGAAGAGCACATCACGGACATGCTTGCCGGTGCAGGAGTGAGGGAAATCCAGCGCCTTCCTTTCCAGGGGCCAAATGATTCTGGGATTATTGCAGGGGTAGTTTGATCAAACCGAAAGGAGAGATTATGACCTTGGTTGAGCGGTTCAACGTTCACGGTTCCCGGTTGAAGAGCCCCTGGCCCAGACCGGGACTACATGGGCACCAAAATCATCTTGGGATGTCGCGCCAGGGCAGGCCTAACTGGCT
>JAFDKF010000023.1 GCA_019307135.1 Deltaproteobacteria bacterium | reverse complement strand
AGGTTCGGGAGAAAAAGCTCTTTCTTGCATAACGTATTGATATTTCTATTGATGGGCATTCTGAACTAAAGGTTGGCCCTCAATAAAAGGAAACGGCTAATCTCCACTACGACCGAAATTTACACTTTTCCAAAAATGACCAGGATTATCTCCGGTAAGCTTTTCGGTATCCAACATCCCAGCTAAGTATTCTATTACGCTTTCTTTAGACCAATACATTTGTTTGAGGATGTGATCCATTTCTAAGAGAATATCATCTTGAACCTCTGCGTCAAACTGCTTAACCCACCGGTTGACACGACTTGGAGTAGGTTTAGGAATCTCACCCTCCCGGTAATCAGCGATTGTAGTGGCGATTGAATGAAGGATGTTTTTCCGCTCTGCAGCGTTCATTTACTATCTCCTTTTCCTAAAGATCACGCCTGTATCAAAAGCCTAGTAGCATTGACCATACTTTCTTATCCCTTGAATTGGGGACCAAGCGCCATTTTGACCACTTCCTCATAGTGCCGCCTCCAATATCCTTCTTGCACCCACATGGTAATGCTCGATTTTCACAAGGGGCTCCCACCCTATCCTGACAGGATCACGGATTAGGTGAATTTCCGGCGACGAAGCACAGTTAAAAACAACATAGAGCCAATAATCATTCTTGAGACGTTCAGCCGTCTTATACTCATTGGTGGTCAGTGCCACCTCGCCAACCGCTGCCCTGCCTTTCACTTCAATGAATCGGATTTCAGTGGCGGTTTTGGGGTCTTCAGGGTGAGGCTTGCGTGATATGAGATCAAATCCCCGGTTTTGCTCTTCAACACTCTCGACATCTCTACCGTTGTCCTTTTCAAATGCGATTGCCGCCTCCACGGCAATTCGTTCAATCTTATCGTCTTTCACCATGGGAGATATGTCAGGGGAAGATCTCTCAGGATGTGGCAGAACCCAGGCCCTGCCCACATACTGGATGTCACCAATCATGCATTGTCTCTCCTTCTGAAGCTCTTCTCTCCTGCGCTCCAAGCGGCCGTTGAGCTCGTCAATACGGTCTTCCACTTGCTTAATGTTGGCGGCAAGCAAGGGCGATTTGTCCCCTTGCTGCTGGTGTTCCAGCAGTTCTGCCATCCTGAGGTTCTGACGATGGATCAATTCGTTCAGGCTGATTTCAACGTGTCGGGAGATGGTCTCGGTTTCACGTTTGCGTTCAGCCGCCACATCTGTGAGAAAAGGGTTTAATGCCTTTTCTATTAGCGTCTGTTCGGTGCTTTGACGGTCTGGAAGGTTATCCCCATCAAGTACCGGTATGCCCTTGGATGCAAGCGCAAGGTCAAGAAAAATGGTTGGCTGCTTGATCGACATTGAACCGTCCATTTTCGCCTCGACAACGAATAGCCTGCGGTGGAGATCATTGCCTCTCCCGTCCTTGACTGAGGCTGAGAACACGTCCAGACGATACGGTTCATTTCTGTGGAGGTCAAAGAAGACGGCGCCACGCTGCAAATGATCTCGAACGCGGTCACTCACTTCCTCCCTTACAACTTCAAAGAGAGGGTGGCCGGGTGTAACCCATTCGGAGGTGGGATCTTGAGCCAAGAGCGTCTTGTCAAAGACTACCTGCCTATAGTCACGGCCAAGCTTGCCAAACCTTGGTTCCAATCGCTCACCGATGGGCCACAGGTTCCGGGGAATGCGGCCGATTCTGTAAACGTGCGAGTCCTTTTTATTTTCCTTGGGGTGAATGCCTGCCAAAGGAGCAGCCTCCACAAAAAAGCCCTCGATGACCTCCGGGACAAGGCGGCGTTCACGGGCCTCTGCCGACCTCCCAACAAGTGATGAGAGGTTTAACTCGCGCTTGGCCAGGCCCTCAAGAGTAGATTCAGTGATGGCCCTAAAGCGTTCAGCGTCAATGTCCTTGACTATCCGGGCTTCGATGTCGGGCACGTCCGTTCTCCTGGCATACATGTCGCGAAACATTTTCTCCAGAAGATTAGCGGGAAAGACCTCACCTACGACATCAAAGACCTGGTCCGTTCCCAGTTCCTTACGGATCTCTTTCAGACGTTCAAGCAGTTTCTGAAGGACACGACCTTCTCGCGTGTTTATTGCGGCAAAATTCAGAATGAGGCAGTCATGTTCCTGCCCGTATCGGTGGATACGGCCCATCCTCTGTTCAAGGCGAACCGGGTTCCATGGGATATCATAGTTGATCATGAACCAGCAAAACTGCAGGTTGATCCCCTCACCGGCCGCTTCAGTGGCCACAAGCACTTGGGATTCATCTCGGAATTCTTTCTCAGCGTACAGCCTTGATTCAGGGGTATTTCGGTCTCCAATTTTCATGCTGCCGTGAATCTTGGTGACGGAAAGTCCCCATTCCCGCAATTTGCCAACCAAGTAGTCAAGGGTGTCCTTGTGCTCCGTAAAAAGCAGGAGCTTCATCTTTGGGTCTTTGAAAACGCCCTTGTTTGTGATGACATCCTTGAGCTTTACCAGCTTGGACTCCACCTCTCGCTCTTCAAGGGCTCGGGCCTGCACGATAAGGTTGCCAAGCTGAAGTATCTCTTCCTTGAGAGCAACGGGGTCAACGGATGCGACCACTGCCTCCAGTGCATCAATAATGGCCTGCTGTTCCTCTTCAGGAAGTTCATCGAAATCTTCGGGCATTTTTTTGGCAATCTGCTCCTGACGATAGGCTTCAGGATCATCGAGTATCTTCTGGCGCTTGTCCCGCATTCGCTCTAAACTGCGACGCACCGCGTAGATGCTGGATGCGAAGCGACGTTGAAGCATGGCCATGGTAAAGGAAAGAGCCCGGCCCCTTGCCGAATTGTCAACCGAAGCCTTGATGGATTGGTCTTCCACATAACGGGTGAGAGCGTCGTAGAAGTCCCATTCCTCGTCGTCGATCTTGAATTCGACGGTCTGAACGTCTCGGTTCGTGAAGATCTTTTTCACCTCACCAGTGTCAGAATCAGGAAAGGTAACCAGTGCCTCCTTGATCCTGCGAAGGTAAAAGGGAGCGAAGTTGCGACGCATGGCCTCTTCCAGGCTCTTCACATCGCCGTAAACATCCTTGTCAAGAAGTTCAAGAAAGAGACAGAAATTCTTGGGATCGCCTTTATGGGGGGTTGCCGTCATCAAGAGATAATGATCAGTCATTGTGGAAAGGGCTTCGCCCAACTGGTAGGCCAGCGTTTTCTTGTCCGCGCTGTAGGCGCTCATCTTGTGCGCCTCGTCCACGATGATGAGATCCCAGTGGCTGCGGAGAAGGCTTTCATTTGCATCCTCTATGCGCGAGACCCAGGATATTGAAGTAATGACCTGGTTCTTCTCCTGCCAGGGGTTTGAACCGTAAGTTGCACGAAGAATTTCACCGCGCATAATATCAAAGTTTTCGTGGAATTTGTCTTTCATCTCGCGTTGCCACTGGAAGCACAGGTTTGCCGGGGATACAATAAGAGTTCTTTTTACCAGCCCACGAATTTTGAGTTCCTTCAGGAGCAGACCGGCCATGATGGTCTTGCCCGCACCAGGATCGTCTGCGAGCAGAAAACGAATTCGGGACAAGGTCATGAAATAGTCATAGACGGCTTCAAGTTGATGCGGCAGGGGGTCAACCCGCGCGATGGATAGCGAGAAGTAAGGGTCGTACTCATAAGCCAAGGCCAGACGTAGGGCTTCAATCCCCAGGCGAAACTTCTTCGGGTCCCCATCAAAGGGCTCTTTTTCCGGTGTAGCTTTGAGCAGAGCAAGTTGGTCGGCGTTGAGCACCGGCTCGTGGACTTGACCGCTATTGAGTCCCTTGCCGACCAGCTTCACAGAGTCACCCACTGGAATAGCCACGATGACCTGGACAGTCTCAGGGAAGATCGGGCCTTGCACGATCACATTTGGTTTGAGGTCTTCAATGTTCATCCCACAGATCCCCGATAGTTTAAGAGGATTAAATTGCCCTGTTTCTTAATGATTTAACGCGATTTCCTACCAGGAACGAACAGCAAAGTAAAGGCCAAAACCCCCGCTTAACCTGCATTATAACACATCGTTGTGACACATACGATCACACTTAGCGTTGAAACAGAGGACACGCGGAGAGGTGGGTAAAAATGTAACACCCTCTCGCCGTCAATTTCTTGAAAACTGTTACATTTTGTAACATTCAGCACTTCCATGCTTTACAACAGGGAAAAAGAACAGGGAAACACAGGGAATTTCAAGTTGTAATGGACTGTTTTCCATGATAATGGCTTGATTTGATATACTGCGAACTTCAGTCACGTAGGCGGAACAGATGAGGATTTTTGAGTCAGCGCGCTACAATATTCCGGAAAAGATAATAGACTCCTGGATGAGCCAGATATGCGATGGCGGATTTTGGATTGGGGATTTGACCTAAAAGGGCATTTTCTATGAAAACCTGCCTGTGCGTGTCTGGATGCACACAGGTCAGATACTTCACAGAATCAATCCACCCGAGAAGGACGGGTGCCAAAGAGACCCCTGACCAGATCACAATGTCAGAGGCCACCTTTCCCGGTCAGGATCGTATTGAGATCACCGGAAAGCCCATACATGGAAGAAACCTGGTCATAGTAAACGGCTCGCCCCTTGGCATCACGAACCGGTCACTGGAGATCCTCCTTCATCTGGCTGTGGCTTTGAAGCATGATGGAGGCTGGGTGCACAAGATTGACCTTGCAAGGGACCTCGAAGCGCCCCAGCTTATCTCCAGGCTCAGGAGCGAGATCCGAAACCACACCCCGACCAACGACGGAAGGATCATAGAAAACGACGGTTCTGGAAGTTACCGACTCTCCGTTCCACCCCTGGCCCAGATCTGGGTATGAGTTTGGTAGGTACAGGTAACGATTTGCGCCAGGGCAGGCAGACAAGCTAACCATAGATAAAGATAGCCTCTTAACGCACTGGAATGCTGTGGTGAGAGAGTTGGTACAAAAGGTATAGTTTTTCTATGCTGTTAAGGTCTTGATATTCTCACGATATCGCAAGCTTTTCAAAAGTACGTACAGTGGAGATGCCTGAACTTTTAATTGAGATGAAAAGGTTCTGTGAGAGTATGCTATATCCGAACTATGCTTGCATATGACCCCAAATTAACAGGGATATCCGAACTTATTTCGGACGTGAATAAGTTATGGTCAGTGTTCAAGTCAAGGAGAAGTGATTATGTCTGGTGAAGTTTCCGCCTACGAAAAACAACTAATTCATGAAATCAAAGAAACACCCCATGAATATCTGCCGAACCTGCTTCAGATTGTTCGGCTGTTCCGTGAGAGCGTCGTATTAAAGCCTGCCGAGGCTAGCTTCCGCCAAGGCTGGAAAGAAGCGATGGCAGGTGAGACACGACCTGTGTCTGAATTGTGGGAAGGCATTGATGCCGAGTGAGCCAGCCCAGCCGGTGCATGTTGAGTACACGCCGGAATTCAAGCGTAACCTGCGAGCGCTGGCCAAGAAGTACCGGCACATTCGCTCTGACGTTCAGCCGGTGATTGACCAACTTGGGGCTGGTGAGGTCATGGGCGACCAGGTGCCCAGAACCCACTATACGATATTCAAGGTCCGGGTGCGGAACAGTGATATTCAGAAAGGCAAACGTTCTGGCTATCGCCTGATTTATCACCTCAAGACGCCAACAAACGTCATTCTTGTGACGATTTATTCCAAGTTGGATCAGGCCGACATCTCCGCGGAGCAAATTCGGCGCATTCTGATCCAGTTTGACGAGCACTTCGCCTAACAGCGCATTTGCGACAATGCCTTGCCCGCGCTTCGACATTGCACAAATGCCCGAGACGTTGCGCATCAGCCTCCGCTCAATAAGAAAGCATCGGAAGTGGCGTAGGGTGTGAAAGGGAAGAAAGCGGAATTTTCTCCGCTAGCGACTCAGAAGGCCGCCAGTCTCCGAAAATTCTCAAAGAAAACGGGATTGACCTGCGCCTGAGACGAACAAAGCAGGTATTACTATCCAGTCTATTTTCATTGGATCTTATCGTAGAAACCTTCTATGGATTCCTCCATTTCGCTCTCTATCTCATCCTGCGCTTTAACTTCAATATCACCGTACCATTCAGACAGGTCTATCCTGGAAAAATCAAGCATCTGAAATTCCTCCGGGGTAAACCCCCGGCAATTGGGGCTCTCAGGCCCGCCCCAACTGCTGATGTCTCCTTCCAACTCCGGCCTTCCCTGTTCATGAACAATCCGTGAAAGCTTGGAATTGAAATGAAACAGCAATACGTTTTCTTATGCTCGACGCAAATTTTGGTAAATCCTAACGCATTGATATTCCGAAAGAAGGCCTAAAAAAAGAACCCATTTTTGACCTTACAACGCTGATGTTGACTTCTAAATCACTGATCTAAGCCAGGGAGGGAGGATTTCCTTCCTGTCCAGGAAAGGGCGATTAAAGGGGGAAGACCTTTGCCGGCGAGATCGCCGCCGTGAAAGGCGTGATGGAAAAGAAGAAGGTGGTCTACCCGGTTCCCCTGAAATCCCTGGCTGAAGAAAAGTATCTCGATTTGGCATCCTTCATTTTTGCCACAAAGTAGTTTACACCTATTGACCAGTGTTCAGGTTTCGGGTTTCAGTGTTCAAGGGCCTTCGGCCACCTTTAGCTAATGGCTAATGGCTAATACCCAATGGTAAAGCGAAGCTTTCTCTGACACCTGACACCAAAAAGTACGAGCAAAAGAATTTATCTCTTGGCGCCCGCATTCTTGAAAAGTGTAAACCGAGGAATGAAGGATGCCCTCGATTTCAAAAAAAAGTACGAGGAGTTCGGAATCAGGGTGGCGGTTTCCTCGAGAGATCACCGGGAGTATGACCGCGTGATCGAGGAAGGCAAATTTGGAATAGCCATTATCGTGTACGAAAAGATGGCCCCGGAAGCTCCCGGCTCTCGGTACCGTCCCTTGCCCAGAGTCGAAGCTTGAAGGCTAGTAGCTGCAGGCACATATGCACCCGGAGGGGCCTGGCTATTAGTTTAGTAGGTGGGGGCCGGGATTTGCACAAGGGCAAGCAGACAACCTAACTATAGATAAGGATACCCTCTTGAAGCACTGGAATGCTGTGGGGAGAGAATTCGTACAAAAGGTGTAGTCTTGTAATGGTGTTTATGTTTTGATATTCTCACAATATCCCAAGCTTTTGAAAGGTACGCAGTGGTAAGTTGCACTTATTTCGGGAATGAACAAGCTGAAATGCTATCTTGCATACGGACATCAATCCAGTATAATGACTGGAGGAGGTATGGTGATGACTTTACAACAGATTATGACTGACATCCACGCGCTTACTGAGGATCTGGAAGCTTATGAGCGGAAATATGGCGTGCTTTCAGAGACATTCTACGAATCCTACACGAGCGGTGAAGAGCCAGGAGTTGCTAAAGCAATGAATCAGACGGCAACTTCGGCTAACTTGATGTCAGTCCAAATTCGGATCATTAGAGATTATCCATAATCCAGGTTACGCTACCCCTCCCTGTTACCCCCGCTACATCCCCGGCATAGCGCCCCGTTGGCCCGCAAATCTCATGCTAATGAGGGCTGCCCCGCATAACATACTTTTTTACCTCCATAAATCCGGGCCTTGTGCTATGGATTCACCCTGCTTCTCTTGCTTTGATTTCTCACATTCGCCAATCGCTCGGACAGTGTATTCTCCGCCATGTTCAAACACGTGGCATATTCTTTCTGGGCCACACCACGGTTCTTGCGAAACCCCGACACGAAGGCGTCCGTGATTTTGCTGCCTCTTCTGGTACGCCCTGAACACCGCAGACTGAACATCTTACCAAGGATTCCCAATGCATAATCACGCTGTTTATCTTCAAGCGATCGAATTGCGCGCTCCACGAGATTAAACCACCGCCTGTCATATTCCTCCGTATGTTATTTTCTTGACAGGATCAACAGGATGAACAGGATAGTTGTGTTTTCTGCCTTTCCACCTGCCCGCCATCGCGAGCTCGCCCGGCATTGCGAGGCTTCGGCCGAGGCGAACGGGCCGCTCAGGCGAGGCGGGCGGGGAGAATATAGGGGACGTCCTTGACTAGTTAGACTAATTCCCTCATCGAGAAGGACGTCCCCAAAATCCCAAAATCCCCCATCAACTCATCACAAGATTGCCGCATCCGTAATGGGTATATTTCCCGATGTGAAGTATACATGCAAGTTCGAGATAGGGAAAAACTACATCGGGTATGGAAGTGGCAAATATCTGAGATCCTATCCACCGTCCGGGCAGTTCGGGAGGAACTTCCGTGATGTCGTGTCGAAGCAGAGGAATATGTGATGCCTGTTCCATTGCTATGTTCCAAGACATCAGGGCTTCTTCGTTCTGCATTTCCAGAAAATTGTCGGTAGTGGCATACTTGCCCAGCATTACCGAACTAATCCGTTGAACAATTGCCTCAAGGATACAGGTTAGCGAAGGAACATATTGTGGGCTGTTTTTTCCTGTTTTCCGACTGGTTGTTTCACATCCCGGTAATTCAAAGGGCGTGAGCCAGGTCAAACGAGCCAGTGCGCGAGATGGGGCTGCGTCAGACTTCAACCCCCGAAACCATTGGGACGGATTGACTTTGCGCCGGAAATCAAGACGGCCGTTTTTGATCAACGGTTTCCATTGCATGCCTTTTGCCGTGTACACAGACTGGATGTCAAAATGCCCCCATAGGTTGTTTGGGCGCTGCCACCGAGGATCCGGCATGTTTCCTATTTGTTCCAGGGCCGGGAGGATTACCTCCAGAAACAGGCCGTGATCCGCGCTTTGGTTCATCAACTTAAGTTCCCAGAGTATCCGTTCTCCTTCTCCATACGTCCGCTTGGCCGGATACCAGAACAACACGGCTTCAATGGGCCACGGAGCTTCAGGAATTTTGTTCCGTTTTTTGTTTTCAGGTTGAAGCATTCCGTCATACATGTCCCATCCTGCCAGGGCTTTTTTCCAGGAACGCGCCTGCACTGTAGGAAGGCGATTCGCAATGGCGTTTCCCAGTACAATGGAAAGTTCGATTGACGGCCATTTCGAAAGCCAGACCAAAGAGCTGTTGACGTTCAGGATAAACAAATAGCGGATCAGGTTAAGGGGTGTATTCGACATAATCAATCAATTCGTACAGCAGGATAATCTGGTTCTGTGACCATTGCCGGAATTTCCATGCATTCAACATGTCTCTTGCCTCCTGGGTCAAGTGCCCTGTCACCCTGCCCCATGTAAATTGTTCTTTGGACTCGTTGCTTATATTGACAAGATTGCGCAACATACGTTGCTCTTCAGGTCGAAGCAGAGAACGAAAAATAAAAGCCATTTCGAGCAGCTTCAAGAATTCCCTGACTTCAAAGGTAAGCTGCCCTCTCCATTCTCGGACATGAGGGGCAAAGAGTTCATAAGCGTTGGGGAAGAAACGGATCCTTAGTAGATCCATGGGAAACCGGGCATCCTGATGAATTGCTCTGCCGATAACGTCTTCCATGCTCCCTCTTTGGGTCTGGCCAGTCGTCGGAAAAACCTGGAGCAGTCCCTTCAGGTCCGTACCGTGATAAACAAGCAGCTCCTGAATCCAGGGCTTCAGTTCAAAACGGTCCATGACCAGAAGAAAATGCTGCGCATCGTGAACGTATGATCCCAGGATATGATTGCTGTAAAAGCCTGTTTTTGACTTCAACTGTTTGGGGAGGCAGTTGACATGCCCCCATACAACCACGGCTTGCCGGGATTGACCACCCAGCGATTCGGCTCTGGCGATAATTGCCAGGCAGGTCCTGCAATACCCCAGACCGCGATTATCCTGGCAGGGATAAACCCAGCAACGCTTGCAGGGTCTGTTAACGAGGGAAACAGGCGGCCCGATTGCCTTATGTTCCGGAAAAAGATCCGGCGAACGATCTTGAAAATATTCAAGGGTAGCCAGCAATTCACCGCCGCTCTTGCTGCGTCGGATCCAATCAAAGATGCTCAGCATTCAACGCCTTTTTCAACGCTGCATAATGCTTGATGTTTTCAGGGGATCCCCATTGGTCCACATTGAGTGGCAGACGCCAATCCTTCTGAGATGGTTCGGCATAGCGCTTTGTCCAGTCGATCAGATAGCTCTCCGGCAGAATAGACAGCGTGAGGCTTCCGAAACCGAGATAACGATTATTTCCCATCTTGTGGGCCAGCCCCGGCTCCAGAGCCACACACCATATCAGCCGCTGCAATTCCGATTCGAGGAGGTTCCAGAACCTGATGGTAAAACGGGCTTTTTTTCTGGAGAGAATAGCCCTGAAATACCGGGCCTGAAAGGTGTCTGGCTCAAAGCCCTTGATCTGTTCTGCAACGGGCGCAATGGGTGCGTGAGGGAAAAGCCGCCATTTTTTGTCAATGAGAAACATGCGAGCCTGTCCGCCCGGCTTGTTCAGCCATCGATTTCCAACATACTCCCACTTACCGTAAGGGTATGGCACCCTGAACCAGGCCAATTCAGGGTCTTCAAAGGTCGCAAAGTCAAATGATAAGCGTCCCATGATGGCCTGATTCGGACCGGCGCCGACCCAGCCGAAAAGGCTGTCAGGTGCATTCAGCCGACTGATATCCATGCTTTCGGTATGGGCATCGCTGGCAATAGTGTAAATATGACGCAACATCCCTTTAATGCTGCGTCCTGGCAGGGCATAGATCCTATCGGCGCTTCTATTCCTGGCCTCAGGCGGTGAGATTGAAAAGAAGTCATACCCGTACACGTGACCGTCCTTCAGGATGGTTTTGTAAGAAGGCTCACCGCTCTCCTTGATGTTCATGGGGGTCAGCAGGCTTGCTTCCACAACCAGTTTGCCGCAATAGCCGCCAAAAGCCCGATGGGAGATAAAACCCGTCTCGGCCAAGGGAGGCGCATGAGCGGCGGTCCTGCTATCGGATAACACCGGATTAAGCGGCCTAAGCACGCTGGCGGTGGTTTCGTCCGTAATTTCCAGTGACTGCCATATTCCCATTCGTTTTAGGGGTTGGTCGTAAAAGAGCTTCTGATGAATCTTGTTTTTTTCGGCCGTAAGCCACGTCACTTTAGAAATATCCGCCTTCACCCACCCGAAACCGCTGGTTTTTTCGCCGCCCAGGGGAATATCTCCCTGTTGAAAATCTTGAATCAGGTGAAACAACACAGAAAGCGCGGTCAGATCCTTTTCCTGGATATCTTGCAGATCGATTTGAAGCGTGAAAGAGAGTTGATCCCCGTAGGCAAACAGGTAATTCCGTTTTGCGGTCTCAATGGGCTGTCCATTTTGGGGATTCATTCGTATACCGTCCATCGAGCACCAGGACCGGCTCAAATCATCCGGATTTGAGAGGTAGGCGTCTGAAAAAAAGGCCATACCTCGCTGATTCTGAGCCCCAAAAAGCTGGTCAAGCACGGTCTTGGTCTGGTTTGTTTCACCCCATAAGGTCTTGAGCAATTGAGAAGCCCGTTTTCGAAAAGCCCCTTTGATGGTGCTGCCCGGGACATAGACTTCCCAGGTGCCTTGTTTTTGTGAAGACGGGACCCAGGAAAGCATGCGCATGAAAATCGTGTCATAGGGTTTCCCGTATTTCTGGGAAATCTCGCGGTTGAGTGGTCCCCCGATCCGGAAATCAATGTGATAGGGGCGGACAAGCTCCTGCCGGCTTTGGTCGCGGTATGACTTGAGGAATTCGATGTGGTTCTTATCATTGGTGATACTTTTCTTTAGATTTTCGGCATCGAGCATATGCCGGTATCTGACCCGGCTATGCTCGTTAACAAAATCTTTCCACGTGGTAGCTCGGATGCCGTCCGGAATCATTGCGGGGTCACCCCATTGGTGTTCACTTATTTTACCCTCCAACAGCATCTTTTTTATCTGAAGGCGTTCCTCCCTCGTTTGGATTTCCACATCCACCCACACATCGCTTTGCAGAAGTTTGAGCTGCTGATCCACCAGATGAAACAGTTTTGTTTGCACGTTGTGGCACGCCGGGGTAAGGACTTTTGTCAGAGCGGCTTCATCCTGAACGCATTCGGAGAGTCGTTCAGCCAGACTCTCATCAAGGCCAAGGCTGTTGGCGACCTGACCCCATGCTTCCCGGTTCAGGCTTTTTTTGACATGACGACGGTGTTCCAGGAGTTTTATCACCCGTTTGGCCATGTGCTCTTTTTTACCAAATGCTTCTCTGAAGGCAGCCTCTGCATTCTCGGGCGAGTAGAATGGTTGATCGGTGAGCGGCTTTAGTTTCCCCACCAATTTCTTATCAAGCGCGTGTTTGCCTTTTTTGAGTTTTTTCACAGCGTCCGACGGAAGAACCCAGGCATCAATCTCCGCGGACGATTTTTCTTTGAGCCAGATGGCGATTATCCGGGGAAGATATTCAGAGAATTTCTGTTTCCAGTCCTCTGGATTCAAAATTGGGCCACCAAGGGACATTTCCAGTCGGTCGCGGATAGCTTCTGGAATATCTTTCATGTTTTCGATCAATAGCCGTGCTTCTATAGATACAAACGAGGGCTGCAGGGGATCAATTTTTCCCCAATTCCAGCCGACAAGTACGGGGTTTTGCGTATCAAAAGAGATATTGATGCGCAAATAGTTGGCAGTTTTGTGCAAGACCGGAGGTGCTTCAGGGGCTGCAAGCGGCAGATTCGCTTCAAGTCGGACTCTGCCCAGTCCTTTGCTTTTACCAGCGCCGAACCAGAATCGGCCCGCCATGATCTCTTGAAGCAGATAGTAGAGTTTTGCCGCGTTATCCCCCTTTTGTAAGGCCGAATCGTTCAAAGACATAGTAAAGTCAAAAACGGAATTACGCAGTAAGGTTTCCATTTTGTAATTGCTATTGGCTTCGGCTGCCCATCGGTCCTCATCCAGTTTGATGCCCATGCGCAAGTCAAAAAAATGATTGCGTGGATAGCTTTCCTTGCAAAGCTTGCACTCAACTTTACGAATCAGGGTTTCGGGCATTGTTTCATGGTAAAGACGATGCCACAGACGATTAATTAGTCCGATATTCTTTCTGTTCTCGGACTGTCCGATAAATGCGTCCATCAGAGACTGGGCTGTACCCGAAACCTCGCCGGCTAAGGAAACCAGCTTGTTTGTGCCATCTCCGTCCCTCGTGAATAGCGTTTTACGCGCATTTCCCCGGTAAATGGGTGTTTCCGCATGTAGTTTACCTTTAATAATCATCAATAGATCCCCCTTTCATCCTTGTTTATCTCTAATAATTTTCTTTTGAATTCGAAAGTAAAATCAAATCCCGAAGTGTATATTTCTTGCCTTATAATCATAACTTTTGGAAGAGTAACGATAACAAAAGGATATCGTAACTGAATCTTTCCTTCCACCTAGCTCCGGGACACTCCGTTTTTTCATCCAGTCCTCAGTTTGCCTGAAAAGCATAAAACGCCGCGTCTCTTTATGAGGAACGGGGTCCTGATATTCAGTTCATAGCATCCCTTATGGTTGGGGTTAACGGATTATTATCAGATTTTGCTGGTAGTTTATTGTATAGGCATAGCCTTTTGTCAAGGGATTCCAAAGCTAACACCTTGCTTTTGCCAGAGGCCGACCGTTGTTATCTTACCTTGGCAACTCGATTAACCTACCTCTCAAACAGCGTCTGTAACGAAAAGTGGCGATTCGGTTGAAAACAAGGGACAAAGGTGTGAAGATGTGCTGTGAATACAAGGCATATCGTGAACCCCTCAATCCCATCCACAGATTTCACAGATTTCACAAATTTCACAGATTCATACCGTTCTATTCTGTGTAATCTGCGTAATCTGCGGATCACATTTTACTGACAGACGACACCTCGGGAGATGCCCTGGACAACCAGGAGCTAAAGAACGTTCTATCAGGAGTATCCCAAAGGATTGGAAGAAAGATCGACATCCTGGGCCTTGATGCCTGCCTGATGAATATGATCGAGGTGGCCTACCAGTTGAAAGATTGCGTACAGGTAATGGTCGGATCAGAGGAGGAAGAACCCTTTGATGGATGGCCGTATCACATCACAAAATCCTTCACGTCCTGAAAAACAGACCCCGGAGTTGGCCCGCCACCATAGCAAAAATGATCGTCAAGGAATACATCAAGTCTTACCGGGGACACGAAGTGAAGCTTGCGCCAAATTCAACAGGGTAAATGAAATGGCCAAGAAAAAGTCCGCAAGGCCCAAAAGCCCCGCTCCAGGCAAAAGCCTCCGGCCCGTAAGGGCCTACGCCCTGGAGGGAAAGCCAAGGGCAAGAAGTAAGGGGGGGGGTCCACATACCGCTTGCCAACCGGGGAAAGAGAGGGCTTATGCGTAGTTCCGAATCGAAAGAGAATACCAGAGTCCTTTTTTCCCCAGCAGGCTATATCGCTAAAGAGATCGTAACAATTATCAGGGCAGCCAACGACCAGATCGTGGCTGCTATCTATCTCCTATCCTCAAAATACGTGGCCAAGGCCCTGAGTAAGGCAGTTGAAAGGGGAGTAAGTGTCCGCCTGGCGCTGGATAGAGACCAGGCTGATAAATACTATTCCGTAGATGAATGGATAATCGAAAGAGGAATACAGACACAAACTCCCTTCCGGCAAGACCTACTGGCATCCAAAAAGCTACAAGCACAAAACACGGAGTGTGATGTCTTCAAGCCGTCAGGCGCAACCTTGCGCTAACCCCGCAAAGTGATTTGTCCCCTCCTCAAAAACAGACCCCGCAATTTAGCCAGATACCCAGTGTTTTCAGTTTAAGGGGGGATTATAGGGGGGTAATAATATAGATACTCAATATTTTTCATACCATTAACCTGTTTTAATCGTGAAAAACACTTAGGTTTTTCGATGAAACACATCCACTCTCTCCGAAATTGAACAGCGAATCCGCACTTCATAACACCTTAACGAAACTGGCAAAGAGGTTGCAAAACGTCCTAACGGACAGAAATTGTCGCAACGCCGCAAAATCATCACTGACAAGGGATTTGCAAAACATCCTCGCTGACGGAGATCGCCACACTGAACCCGCGAACTCATCACTGACAAGAGGGTTGCAAAACGTCCTATAAACACAAAAACCGGGGCTGCGGTTTGGAGCTTGGTTCCTGCTGGCGAGCTCTCTGGTGGTATCGTGGCAACCGGCGCCCCGCCCACCACACCGGCTTGTCGCTGGCCGTTCCGGCCTAGCTCAGTCCCGGCTCCACCACCCAATCTAAACCCTTTAGAACCTAACACCCCCCAGGGGGGGGTAGGGGGGGCGCCGCCGCCCACGAGGTCGCCCTAATCAAAAAAGTAGTGTTCGACATTAAAACAGTTTTTTTATTTAGGGTCGGACCAAGCCACCCTGCTGATATACCACGATAAAGATTCCCAAAACAGGTCTTTTGAACCCTTAAACGACCATTTTCAGGGTCAAAATCATCACTGTAAAAACGCCCCCGACTTCTCCTCAATCATCTTGAGAAACAGGAGACAGGTCAACTGCTCGATGTAATCGCCGTAGTCGATGCCGTCATGCCGCAGGGTGTGACAGAAGCCACAGAGTTTGTTTACAATGTCGGTCATAAATCTCCTAATTTTTCTTGACAGGATGGACAGGATTAACGGGATTTTTTTCTCTACGCCTGAAAGGCGGTAAATGTATAGCCGCATCCCAAGCCTTGGCAGCCTTCTTGAATCGTATTGCAAAACCCGCATCCTTAGACTGGTCTTTAAGGTAAACATCGATATTTGTTTTTGGTTTCATATGGTATTCCTTCTGGTTCGCTTGCCATAAGCGGCACGAGGTTCTTTAATGTCAAAACCAATTTTCCTTTTAGGTCTACTATCCACGCTTAACAACTGGTCTAAAGTTTCAAATACAATTTGAAACCGTTCATCAGTCTGTTTTCTCATTTTTGCAAGCTCTCTCCTAAGATCTTCGTTTTCCAGAACCATCTGCCTTAGCTTTGTAAAAACACGCATTATCTGAATATTTACATGAATGGCCCTCTTACTTCTTAATACGCTGGAAAGCATGGCTACACCCTGTTCAGTGAAGGCCATGGGTTTATGCCTTAATCCCATCTTGTCACGATTGGAGGTGCCAAATTGGCATCTCCAACTATCCAATTCTTTTTTTGTGAATTCAAACATGAAATCATCTGGAAAACGATCGATATTGCGTCTTACAGCCCTTTTCAACTGAGCTGTTTCTACTTTGTAAAGCTCAGCCAGATCTCTGTCCAGCATAACTTTAGTGCTTCGGATAAGATATATTCTGGCGGCTATAGTTTCTGTGGGTATGATATCAGTCATGAGTTTCCTTCTAACTTCTTCTTGACAGGATGAACAGGATTATCAGGATCTTTTGCTCAACTTCATATCCTGTCCATCTTGTAAATCCTGAAGCAACCAAAATAAAAAAATTAGGCGGCGACGGCGAGGTTGATTTCGCGGATGATCGTTTCCAGGTCACCCTCAAAGACCCTGTTCAGTTTACCCCACGAGGCCCCCTCCCGCGTAAAAATAGGCAGGTAATCGAAATCGTCCTTTTCCAATCAATCCACCGCCCTGCATTGAACCCCTCTTTCTTGGCTGACCAGGAATATTGGGGCCTTGTCTTTAGCCCTGCTTTGGTCAAATAACCATCTCTCACCAATTCGCTGATTACCCGGCCAATGAATGCTTTTTCTTCATCCTTCAGGGCTTCATAGATATCGGGTTTGTGAAAGGAATCCTTTGCCAACAGAACATTGACCACTGATTGATACCTTGCAAAGCGTTCTGTATCCGGATGGGTTTTCATTTTCTGTTTTACTCTCACTCGGTGAAATTCAGGGACCTATTTGACTTCGTTGACTTATCATTCGATTCTCTTCATCCAAAAAACATATGCCATTTCCAATGGCTGTTAAGGGAAGGGCCTGCAGAAGGCGGTGTCAAACCTACACATTTGACAAAGGCAGTTCCTTCACCATCTTCGTGATAAGCTTTCCGAGCTTTTTATCATTTTTCTGCTTTATCCGGATTCTTCGACTCGCCTGAGTTACCCCCGATTCGCTCACACCAAATCGCTCTGCAATTTTCCTTAGTTTCTTACCGCTATAGCGGTGGCACAAATACAGCTTGACCTGTCGAGCCAGTTTTTCATCTGATTGAAGCACTGAATCGACGACTTGTTCCATGTGGTCCAAACCCGGCCTGTTTGCCCAGCGGTCAGGGTCAGACCCCGTTGGCTTTCAATTGTTTGTATCGACAAAGTCGAACCGCCTCCTCAGATTGTTCATGCGGGAAAAGGGGGTGTTTTGGGGGGTCGGACCAAGCTATCCCATTGATCTTCAAGGATAAACATTCCAACAACAGGTGATTTGACGACTTAAACGGCCATTTTCAAGGTCAAAATCATCACTCTAAGGAGTGCCCCAACTTTTTCTCTTCACCCCAAAAAAACAAAAAATCCATCTCTCTTTTGTTTGCCGCAGAACCACACAACTCAGATGACAGATGGCAGACGACAGATGCCCTCTGCTCTCTGCTCTCTGCCCTCCGCCCTCTACCTTCTGTCCTCTGCCTTCTGCCCTCCGCCTTCTGCCGTCCATCATTTGCTCCTGCCGTATTTGGCGCTTGGTTCCTTGATATCAAAACCAATCGGCTTCCTCTGAGGGTCACGTGGCGGCAGAAGCAGCGGGCGTACCTTATCAAACAGTTCCTTCAGTTGATCGTCGTGGACCAGGAGGATCTTCTCGATCTGATCCAGACGCTTCTCAAGATCGCGGCGCGATGTGAGTTCTGCACGTATCCGTACGAATGCTCGTACAACATAGATGCTCATGGCAATGGCCTTCTTGCTCTTTAGAATGTTCGCAGCCATCAAAGCCCCGTGCTCGGTAAAGGCATACGGGAGGTATTTCCGGTGCTGTCCGCGTTTTAAGGTCGCATTCTGCGACCTTAGACGTCGCACCTCCTCCCACTCGTCGTGGGAAAGCCGAAACATGAAGTCAGCCGGAAAACGATCCTTATTTCGCTTAACCTGTTCGTTCAAACGTCTGATCTCAACATCATAAATTCTCGCCAGATCAGTATCCAGTATGACCTTTTGCCCGCGAACCGTATGAATGACGGATTCGACAGGGACCGGAACGGGGTATTTGCTCTGCTTAGTCATCCATCCAGTGCCTTCCGGGAAAGAAATAGGCCGCAGCTTTTACGTCCACCTTGAGGGCGGTCCATTCAATCTCGTCGATGAGATTGACCAGGCCTTTCAGATTGACGGGGTTGCTGAACCGGGACATGGCGCCACCGTAGATGTCTCCCAACATGTTTGGCTGTTTTCCGAGTCCACGAAGGGTGGCCATATAGTAGTCAGTCAGATCAACGCCCGACTTTTCCTTTAAAACAGACCAGGCATATTCGGAAGGTATTTCCGCCCCTTTCTCCTCGATCATCTTGAGAAACAAGAGGTAGGTGAGCTGCTCGATGTAATCGCCGTAATCGATCCCGTCATGCCGCAGGGTGTGACAGAATCCCCAGAGTTTGGTAACTATGTCCGCCATTATTCTCCTCGACGGCTTCGTAAAAAGTCCACCTGCGGTGTTGCGCTTCGTCCTTCGTCATTGCAACGTACCTTAAGTACGCCTCATTTCTCAGGACTCGCGCGCCTTGCATCTGTAACTTTTTACTGTGCCGTCCGTTTTTTTCATTAGATTAACAGGATCATCAGGATTTTCTTTTCTTATCCTGTCTATCCTGTAAATGCTGTCTAACTTCCCTCCAATTGATGGATAGGGTTCGATACCTCACTAAGCTGCTTGCTTAGATTCATAGGGCTGTATCAACACTTCTGCCGGAATGCCGAGGCCCGTGCTCAGCCTTCGTATCATATCTAATGAAAGAGGCCGTTTTCGGTTCAGGATCTCAGAAACACGAGCACGGCTACCAATATATGGCTCTAAGTCTCGGCGCGATAGACCTCGGCTTTCCATGTGATAAAGAATCGCGTCAACGGGGTCTGGCAAAGGCAAATTGTAATGTTGATCTTCATAAGCTTCAACAAGTGTAGTCAAAACCTCCAAGCGGTCACCCTCCGGCGTACCAGGCTCGGCTTGAAAAAGCTGTTCTATTTCTTCCAGAGCAGCTTCATAATCTGCTGTGGTTTTGATGGGTCTTATTTCCATAACGAAACCCTCCTCTCAAATGCCGGCTGCGTCAATCTTGTCATATTCCCGATGAGTGCCGATAAAGCGAATGTAGACAATTCTATACTTGTATTGCACAGCTACCACCAAGCGGTATTTGTTGCCTTTGATGTTAAACACAACCCGATTGTTAGCAACAAAGCTCACGTTATTATAGATATTTTTAATGTCTGTAGGAGTTTTCCAATCCGCCTGTTTGACATCCGCGTACCAAGCCTGTAAAGATTGTCGGGCGTTTGGATGCTTTTCCCAAAACTCCCTGAGCTTTTTGCGGGAGATGATGCGCATAATAATTATACATTGATCCCGCTATGGGAGCAAATGCTTTTCTAAAAAAGGTAAACGAATGTTATATCCGGTTCATCCTGTAAATTCTGTCTAATGTAAGATTCAGCATCAGGCCGCCAGGTCATCAAGATAGCTAGATTTTTCAATTCTCTTAACCCAGTCTTCCGGAATCGCGTCTATCCCGAGATAAGCCCCGCTGATCGAGCTCCCGATACATGCAATAGAATCAGAATCACCATCAGTGTTAGCCCCTCTAACGACCTTTTCATAGCTATTCGGGTATTTCATAAAGCAATAAAGTGCCAGAGCAATAGCTTCACCTGTTTCTTAATAATTTAGGGCGATTTTTTATCAGGAACAAGCACCAAAGTAAAGGCCAAAGCCCCGACTAAGTCTGTATTATAACATGGTTGCGACAGATACGGTCATGCCGATTTTGGATTGCGGTGATGTTTTCAAGCCGTCAGGCGCTATGCGGAATGCGGAATTGAAATGGAAAACAAACTATATAGGAAATGCTTTACTTGTATCATAGAGCCGTGACAAATACGGTCGTCAGACTTGCGTTTTTCATCGAAAAAATCTTTAAAGAGCGAAATCATCGTCAAATTACAAGGTTTGGCAATGAAACTGGACATTTTGCCTTGACTTTTCAAAAGGTTATGTTCTATGAACCGACGAGCTTAGATTAAGACCCTTATTAACCCACACCAAAGGAGGAAGGCACCATGACAAAGGCAGAGATTGTGGACAAAATGGCAAAGGATGCGGGCATCTCAAAGGCTGCGGCCAACAAGACCCTGGACTCGTTTGTTGACGGCGTTACTAAAGCCCTAAAAAAGAAGGACGGAAAAATCACGCTGATTGGTTTCGGCACCTTTTCCAAGGTCCGTCGTAAGGCCAGAAAAGGCAGGAATCCTGCCACAGGTGAAGAAATACAGATTAAGGCATCCAATAGCGTAAGGTTCAAGCCTGGCAAGGCGTTAAAAGACGCCATCTAGATAAGCTCAATAACTCCTGTCGATGTTAAGGGCTCGGCAGAAAATAACTTCCCATTTTCGCATCTCAGCTTCGGGCTATCTTTGGCCGACCTGCCCGCCATCGCAAGCCGCTCAGGCGAGGCGGGCGGGTACTCATTCGCAAAATTCGCGAAATAGCTTGCTATTCCTGTGGTTTTGCTCAATCAGATCGACCAAATCTAACCCAAATCTGAGCGCCAATTCTGCGAAGTTATTTTTTGCCGAGCCCTAACTGAAAGGAATTTCCATTTTTTAGGCAGGATAAACAAGAATCGTCAGAGAGGGAGTGTCTCAACATTCGGAAACGGCACATTCGCAAGATTTTCCGCCAGAAAAAAACACAGGTTTCACAACTGATTGACTGGTAGTGAAATGAGATTTCATGCGTATATCCACTTTTTTACACGTGGGACGATTTTTTTGTTCCAGTCGTCTGAAACTCTCAGTTTTATGAATTGCTTGAAGAGATTATCTGTTAGCTGAATAGCCCTGTCATAAAGGTATATTTTTTCAAGTACAGCCCCTTCCAAATCTTCTTGGGACTCTATCGGTCCTGTATATGGAGGCTTGAGGCTCAATATGTTCAGGCTCTCCGCTTTGATGGTAAAGCGCCATTCTTGATCACCTGCTTTATAAGAAAGATTGATCTCGGTAACACCAGCCCCTTTTTTTAGGGCTAAAATACCCTCTTCAAGGCCCGCATCATCACCCTTGATTGTAATACTTTCCACTGCATCTTTTTTTCTGTTTTCAAGTACAATACGATTTCCAATCTCAAGGGATGTGAGCTCCTGTTCCAGTTTTCTTATGTTATCTTGATCCTTCTCGATAGCGAACCATAACCATGTGAGGAACTCATAACCCAGAAATTTGTAACGATTGTAGGAGACGGAAACATCAAGCATCGGTTACTCCTTGAAATTTGTGGGAGAAAGTTTTGCCAGGATATCACGTTCCGTATCAGAAAGGCCTGCTACAAGATCGGCTGTTGTGTACGGAAAGAGCCTGATAAGGGTAAGCCTGAATGACTTTGAAAACAGCGTTTCCAATTCTTCATTGGCAGATTTCAGGTTTGAAAAAAACCACACAGAAGAACCTTCATAGTTCCATATCAGGTCGTAAATGTTAGGCGTGGCCGGAATACGCAAGCTAAGAGTATTTATGACATGTTCTTTTATGGTTTTCTTTTCGTCTCGTGACAAATATTGCCGCCCACTTTCAGCAAGCCGTTTGGCTGCTTCTATGGCACAATGTTTTTTTATGATCTTCGAGGGTATGGTCTTCTTGTCTATCCTAACTGAAAATACCAGGTAGGTGCCGATAACGAAGGAAGAACCTTCAAAATCAGGCTTAAATGGATTATCAAATGATGTCCATCCGACCGTCTTTTCTGAAAGATCATCATCTATCTCGGGGATAGCATACTGTTTGAGACAGTTGGCAATTGTTTCAAGAACAGGCTCTTCAAGTTTACCCTGAACCTTATAGCGCGTTATCGATACAGTAGGCGATAAGAAACCCATAGTATTATACCTCTCTGAAGCCGGTCCTGCTAGACTCGTTCGACTAAAAAAAGAGCATCTCGTCTCACCTGGAGCGATGCCCTTGACCGTAATCTCTTAACAGCGCAATGTGCAGCACGTCAAGCAAAAAGATGGCCACGAATTTAGTGATATATTCCTATTCCCAATAAGTTGATCTTAGGGAGATGAGAGTATCTGCGCCCAAATCAATTGTCAGTATGTTCAATTTTGCATTCTTTTTGTAATATTGCATTGCAATTTTCTAACTACAGGACTACAGGACTACAGGACAAAAAAATTAGACAGGATAGACAGGCACAGATTACACAGATTACACAGATTACACAGATTTTCGTGAGTTATTGGGTCTGCCATAGCGTCAAAATCCTGCAGGTTATTAATTTTATTGACGAACTGGATTCATTCAAATTCAGCCGACGTAGCTGACGCTACTTTGGCGAAGTCGGCATTTATCCAGTTAATCCTGTTAATCCTGTCAAAAAAATGTCCTGTACTTAGATATTTGATATGATCACCATAGGTTTTTCATCCCATCACGCTGAAGCTCTTCCTTATGCGCAACTGGAAATGGAACAACACCACATCATCGTGCTTGAAGAAGCACCCTTGCCAGAGTTTTTGGACATGCTCGACGGCCGGGTTTCCATTGATGAGTACATGATGGCTCTCGACTCGGGATTTCCCGGGTTTGAGCGTCTGATGTGCGCCTTGCTCCGGGAGTTGCACAGCAAAGGCCGGCAGATCATTCAGGTAGAGCCCTATCTTGAGACCCTCCTTCAGATTCACGAACTCCTTTCAGATGGCAAAACACCGGAAGACATAGTGAAAGCCCCACGTCTTGAAGGCGTGTATAAGGCAGAAAAATGTGCCACGGGGGCCCTGCTTGATTACTATGCCCATTCTCTGAGGGCACCATTTCATGGAGTGGTAAAGGCAGTACAGGCATTTGCCAGGGCCGATGCAGACCGGCTCATGATGCGTGAACGCCTGCGCGCGCAGGCCATCAAACCCCTGACTTCACACGGGACGGATATCTACGTGGAAGCTGGCTACATTCATTATCCCCTGTATCACTACCTGAAGAAGGCCCTTGGGGATGCCCAAAGGATTCGCGTTGTGTACTTGCTTGAACCCGTGGTTCGCAGGCTTAAAGGAAGGCGGCGGAACATGGGGCCAGGCGACATTCTGACCCTCCGTTATGCCCTGCATGGGGGGTTGCCGGAGGATCTGGCAGACTTGCTGGCAGCTCGCAGCCTGATCTACATCAAGTTGCTTCAAAAAGATGAGTTGCTTCCGGGTGACTCTGATGCACCCCACAGTGAGGACGAGGTCAGGGTAAATCGGGTCGTGGATAGCTTAAATCTTGAGGACTGCCAGGTCCTCTTCGATCAAATTCGGCTTGCAAAGCGGGAGCGGGCAATCAGGGTGGTGGAGGAATACTTGGGGGCTTCGTTGTGAAATTCGCCTTTTTTCTGGCAGAAAATCTTCTGCCGTATTCAATTTGGAGTGAGCTAAAGTGCCTAAAGTGAGCTAAAGTGCCTAAAGTTAAAAAGGATTAAAGGATTCAGGAATTGAGGGATTAGAATCAGACGCAATTCCTTCAATCCCCAAATTTGTAATTCCTGAATTGCTAATGATTACATAAAGTTTAGTTCACTTTAGTTCACTTTAGTTCACTTTAGGCACTTTAGGCACTTCAGCAAATAGCAAGGAGGGAGCGATGTCTGACAAAGAAAAGTTTATGAAGTTTTTCAAAGAAGTTGGGGTCAAGTGCGCGAATGTGCAACCGGGGGATGTTTTTATTGAAATGGAGGAGGATGTTGCGTGGGAGGTCGCCCTCAGTGTAGGCCATCTCTGGTTCATGTTCGGCAAAGATGATGAGTACCTTGGGCTCCTTAACGACGAAACCATGCAGTTTGAGGCAAGGGAGAAGTAGGCCCTAAGCCAGTGACAGCCCGATCGTGTCGGCCCTGGCGCTGATACGTTCTAGTTTGACCAATATAGTATCTTCCGGCTTGAGGTCTGCTCTGCAGTTTAAGGGGAGTGAGCATTCAATCATGTACTTGGTCAGGAGTATGATATACCTGTGACGACGTTTTTCAAGGACCAGGGCCTCTTCTTTCTGCCCTGCATGACGTTCAAGGTATCTTAGAATCCAATAGCGGAGACGTTCTCGCTGAAGCACAGTAATGTAACTCATGGGCTGCTCAACAGTCTGTATAATGAATCTGAGGTCTTCATCGGAATATGAGGCCTCCAGTCCCAGGAGACTCCTGAGCTGGCGTTGCGTGGCCAGATCAAGATATTTCCGCAAAGGAGAGGTCAGGGTGACGTAGACGTCCAGTCCAACACCTGTGTGGGGTTCAGGCTCAATCCCTATGATGACCCGGCTCAAGAGCCTCCGCTGCATCCAGTTTTGATAGAGTGTCCCACCACCTTCGTCAATGAGACGTCCACGGGGTTCCAGTTGTGACCTGAAGATGGTTGATTGTCCCTGGTCTCGGAAGAATCGGCCTGCCAGCCAATTGGCCAGGATCATACATTCAGACACCATCAAGCGACTGGGGCTTTCTCGATTTATCTGAGTTACGGAGATCTCTCTGTTGCTGTCTATCCAGACATTCATCTCGGGAAGGGTGAGTTGAATGGCTCCGGCATTCAAACGAAACCTGCGAAATTTCTGGGCCACCTCATAGATTGCTGAAAGCTTTGAATCCTGATCTACCATTAAGTTGGCATCATAATAAGTCATCTGTCGGTTTACCCGGATGATACTCGGAAAGATTTCGTACTCCAGTACCCTTGCCGAATTGTCAAGACGGGCCGTTATAGTTATGGCCAGGCGATTTTGCCCATCCTTCAGGCTGCAGAGGTTTTCTGTCAGAGGCCGGGGGAGCATGGGGATGCGCTTATCGGGCATATAGATGGAACTGCCCCTGGCCAGGGCCTCTTCGTCCACTGCACCCTGCTTTTTCAGGAAGTGTGATACATCGGTTACGTGTATCCAAAGCCGAAACCCATCTCCTTCTGGCTCAATACTGATGGCATCGTCAAAATCGAGCGTACCCTGGCCGTCAATCGTGATGGTTGAGAGCTCTGTAAGGTCTCGTCGTTTTCCATCCGGCTTGACCTCTGTTTTCTTGTCGTCAAGCTCCTTTACGGCCTCTGTGACTTCAGGGGGGAAGGTATCAGATATCCCGAATCTATGGAGGTTCAGGTTTTCATCATGGTTCCAAATCCCCAATTTGACCAGGAGGTGAAAAGGACCGTCCTTTGGGTCCAGACCAGACCGTGAAACGATCTCCTTACCGATGTTGTACTGGGGGCTGTCTTTTCCGAAGAGATAAAATGACTTCAGTATTTCAATGATCTCTTCTTTGTTGGATGGGACTGACGGATGTGGACTCTCCAGGACCTCCTTTATCCACCTGCTTCCTTCCTCCATGGTATGGGCCTTTCTGGCTTCAAGGGCTGCTTGGGCTGCAATCTGGGCTACCCGTTCGGGGCTGTTGGGGGAAAATCGATGGGTGTCAAACTTGAAATAAAGACGATCCTCAAAAAGCGCCCGCATGACTGCCGAGGTATGGTCACTGGAGATCTCGCCATCAAAGGAGAATTCCGCCATGGTCTGCGGATCAATCCATGTGGCCTCCGCGTGAAGCACCTCCCAGAGTGCTTCAACGTCTATTTGCTTCTGTAACTTCCTTCTCCTTACCACTGTGGTCTTGAGAAGATTGACTAAAGCGTCTCTACCTGTCCTGGGATCAAGGCGATCACTGCTGACATGTGCCAGCCGTTTTTCTGCGTGGCTTACCTCGCGGTTGTGCTCGGTGAGCATACGAAGCTTTTGATTCTTGTTACCCAAGACCACAGCGCAAACAATCTGCTTGCGATCAATATATTCAACGATAGTTCCTGGTTCCATAACGTCTCGTTATTTCTATCCGCCTACGGCGGAAAATCCTAGGTTTTTTGGGCATCCTTCATTTTCGCCACAAAGTAGTTTACACCTATTGACCAGTGTTCAGGTTTCAGTGTTCAGGTTTGCGGCTTACGCCTTGAGAACAGTACAGGTCTTGCTTTTTCAGT
>JAFDKF010000293.1 GCA_019307135.1 Deltaproteobacteria bacterium | reverse complement strand
TCGTGTAAAACCCCTTAAGCAAATCTCATTAAAATCCCAAATAGCATCACATGGCTTAGTTCAACCATGAATTAGTGTGTCGGCTTCGCGACACACTAATTCTTAATTCGTTAGGCCAGGTCCTTGGCCGGCACTGCGAGGAGACGCGCACACACATTCTCGGGGAAGTCTACTGTCACGAACCGATCTTCCGGATAGAGGTAATCCTCACCGGACTCGTCGATGACTCGCAGGCAGCCCACCTGGGCTGCCTTGGCATCCGGCAGAACCCGGTAAAGCTTCCAGACTTCCAAGTCGTCGTACCCCTCGTTTGCCACGCAAATAACAAACTCAGTTTTTTTTCTGATATCCATTGGCTTCAGTCCAAGACGCGTTTAACCTTCATTTTGCGACGGCCCACCCCGTGGGCCTCGTACCAGTGAAGTTCGCCATGGCAGACCTCTCCGTTGGGAAAACGGATTAGTGCCACGCCTTTCAGCTTGCGCCAGCGTTGCCCACCGAAGCGGGCCTTGAGCTTTTCCCGTTCGCGGATGGAGAGGTTGATGGAGATCGTCTCAATGTTCGTGATGTCGCTGAGTAGTTCAAAGTCTTTCTGCATCATATCAACCTGATCGGCTGGTGAACTCAGTAGCCATCACGGCCAAGGCCTAACGAATAAACTCACCGGCGGACGGCGAATCCACTCTACTCAATATTGTTATTTCACAAATCTTCATTTTACCACAAAGCGTTAGCCACGCCGCTTGGGTAAGCCGTCCGGTGGAGTGGGGGTTAGGTGGCTAGTCATATAAAAGTTCAAAACCACCAATACCCGGCTTCACTTCACACATAGGAGTAACTTCATTTTTCTTCCAAGAATTACCAATAATGCTACCGTGTACTGGGACAAAACCACCAATACCCGGCTTCACTTCACACATAGGAGTAACTTCATTTTTCTTCCAAGAATTACCAATAATGCTACCATGTACTGGGACAAAACCACCAATACCCGGCTTCACCATACAAATTGGAGTAACTTCATTTTTACTCCATTTCACAAATGATACAGCACCTACAAAACCTACAAAAAGGAAAAAGAGAAATGAAGTAGTAATACCTATTACTACACCTTTAATAAATTGATTTTTAATTCTTAACATTTTGTTCTCCTTTATGATTATTTTGATGCCACCTAACGCCCAGCATAAGGCGCGGCGGCTTTTTGCCGTCGCCCTTGATGCAGTTGTTAGGTTTCTGATCTTCATTCTACACTCCCATACAACTTACCCCAGTCAATTGAGGTGCCAACATTATCCTCGCAACTGCGTTCAAAAATCTTTCTGTTCTCACACAGCAATTTTTTAGTTTGCTGAACCCAGTCCTCACAATAATCCGGCAGAAGAACAAACAGTTCTTTGTAGTAGGGCTCCGCCTTTTCATCACGCTGACACTCTTCAGTTACAAAGGCGTTTAGGGCATCATTTCCAAGGATTTTGACGACCGTTTGATACGCAGCCCACTCAGCGTCCAACTCCGCCGGTACTCCGAACTGGTACTTTGATTTTAGTGGAACCTGCTTCGATAATCTTTTGATTAACAAGTTGGTTGTCGATAGTTCGGGATATTCGATTTCTTGTCTAAGATGACGAAGCTCGTGTGCGAGAACCCAAACTAGTCGGGAGAAGCTACCAACTGCGACCCTTTTTGACACCCAGATCAAATGATCGCAGCGCTGAGGATCCATAACTTCCAGCATATGCTCAGGACTCATCTCTTCTAATTGCCCAGATCTGATATTCATATACCAGGCGATATCTTTCGAATAACGAGGATTAGGGCAATCCTCATAGTCGCTATCGTCCAAGACAACGATTAAAGACTCAGCGGCAAGTCCCGATTCCGCAATCACTTGGTCAGCGATTGCACAACGTTTTGGCTCCGCTTCAATTCTCCATATCACCTGCATCATGCCTCTTTCTCCCAAACCTAACGCCTGAACTGAGCGGCGGGCTATTTCGTATCCGATGGGTCGGGACCTTTCCCCGTCCGCTCCGGTGATTTGTTGAACTAAGCGCTTCGCGCAGCCTTGTCTAAACAACCCTTCCTGTTTCCCGCCGACATTGTTCAGTTTGCTGGATTTTCAAAAGCTACGGTATACCTCGCTTGTACACT
>JAFDKF010000292.1 GCA_019307135.1 Deltaproteobacteria bacterium | reverse complement strand
ACCAACTAACCCCCTTGAAGCAATACCCTTATATAATGATCCCATAAACTGCAACGGGCTTCTTGAACATAGGATTGAAACGACCTTTCAGGTCGTCTCAATCCTTATAGGTTGCACCCACCGCTAAAGCTCAAAGGCTTCAGGGCAGCCAGGCCGTTTACACCACGCAATGGACATGTGGTTACCCAACATGAACTGTGGTATCGCTACGTGTCTGAATCGGGCAATTGACATGACGGGACTTTCACCCGCAGGATTGCAGCCTTGCCGGCCGCTACCTGCCCGCGAGTTCAGCTATCCCGCTGGGGCGGGACTGGCTAAGCTTTAGTCAGGTGGGACTTTCCTTCAATCTTCAGTGTCACGGCAACCCCTGCAACGAAGATATGTGACCATACCTCGTCACACGATCACCCACTGGGTAACGATAGCAGATTTCATCCCGCTTTAACGAGAATTCCAATGCCTCGGATTTACCTTGGCACGATCAGCGATTTGTTATGGCAGGTGCTCCAAGTCTTCTAAGTCCTTGTATCTACCACACGCTCGTTTGTTCACTTTGAGGTCTTCCAGTGAAATGAAATTTACTGGAATCCCGTCAATCTCGATCACTTCTCGCCGCGAGTAGCATTTCGCAAAACCCACGCCTGAGGCACCAGTGATGACCTCTATCCGTACCGGCGGGACACCCATGCGAATGACCTTGTCTTTCTCAAGAAACAACTCCATCGAGACCTTCTCTTTTGGCATGCCGAAATCACGAAGCACCATAGCTGCCTTCCGGGCATTGGACTCGCTGATTGCAATCCAGACGTCCATGTCTCCGGTCGCGCGCGGATAACCGTGGTACCCTACGGCATAGCCGCCAACGAGCAAGTACTCAACTCCGTGAGAGTTCAGAAGTCTCAAGAAATCTTTGAAGTCGGGATGTAACTCGATCTTGGCCATAAACCATCCTTCGGTTGAGCTCAATAGCTTCTATCCGTTCTAATGCTCCCTTCGAAAGCCACAACCTCTTTTCTTCTTCGATATCGCTTAGTGACGTGACGGAAATGACCTTCTTGTTGAGTTTTGGAAGTCGATCCATACATCCTCCTGTTGATCGCTTTTCAGCGGGGTTCGTGGGCATGAGGAGCTGGAAGAAGCAGCACCGCTTCTTCCAGTCGACCTCCATGCCGGAGTTAGGTGGACATATATGCTATCGTGGTGCAACGCCCAACGCGTCACCGATTATATCCTTCCAGGGGATCACTCCCAAATTGATCCAGTCGAGGGCAGACAAGAGGGACAAAACACCAATGCCGAATCCGACTCCACTGGATTTTGCTACATGGTAGCCAGACAGATTCTTGATAAAAAAGGGAGATGCATATGGTGCCTCAGAGCGATTCCCCTCGATAATAGGAAGAATTACAACACTGTTGCCTAGGACTATTAAATCAGGGCGTTCAGGAGTAGTAATCTTCTCCTTGCTCAAATGCTCAACAATGAGATCAGAATCATCCAGCATGGATCCGCTGGGCTCAGCGCGCACCTGACGGGACACGATCATCGCATAAAACGGATTCTGTATACTTGGATAGTAGTCTGGCGGGGTTATGCTTAGTTGTGATGGCAGCTTCATGTATGTCCCCAATTTCTTATGGTCGACAGGTGATCGCCTACCCACTAGAGCCTTAGCAGCGGAAACTTGGGCGCAGGCCTTTGAAAGACTCTGTGCGTCGGTTCCCTGAACTTGTAGTGTATGTTTTGCCTCGATGTAAGCATATGCAGCTTCGATAGGAACATACTCTTTTCTTGAGAAGTCTTCTCGGTCTCGAAATGCGATAGTCGGAAACCGGGACCGCGCATAAATTATGATATCATCTCCAGCTACGTCACCGCCTTCAGTGACTAGATATCCTCTACATACGCCATAGCGATCTGGAAGCATTGCAGTAAGAAGTCGGCACAAAATGACTTCAAACTCGGTGCCATACTCAAACCCGTGTATAGCTGAAATTGAATCGAGTTCAGATTGAAACCGATCCGATATGCGCTGCACCCAGTTGTTCAAGTAAGCCGCTGGCGCGGCAGTTCTTTTTGCCTACATCGGGATTTCTCAACAGCCAATGACCTATAAATTTACCTATCTGATGAGATTCCTGGATCAGGCCTGTGC
>JAFDKF010000291.1 GCA_019307135.1 Deltaproteobacteria bacterium | reverse complement strand
CAAAAATAGGCAAAATTGGCAAAACGTATACTTGATCACAAAGCGGCTGGAAAACTCAATAGTTAGAACAGCAAGGTTTTCCGAGAATCCAACCGTTATTTTCGGTAATAGAAAGATATAGATGTCAAGGTGGTTCTTAGGGCATTAGAGGAAAAGGGCAAGATAGAAATTTTTAACAAGAAAATTGTACCGGATAAAAAAATTAGCCTAAAATTCACTAACTTAGAGACAGAAAAAGGAATTAAGAAACTGATGCACGCTTGTGGTGTTAAGAACTACGCGACCATATTCACAAAGGAAGCTAAGACAGGTGAACTAAGAGTTGCAAAGTTAATACTGGTAAAGGCAGGAATGCCCCCGGCAGCAGTTGAGAAAAAGCCTGAAGCGCCTAAAGTTGAGGAAAAGGAGATAGAAAAGGCGGAAAGGGAGGCGATGCTTCAGAGAGTGATGCCAATGCTGGAGGGAATCGACGAAGAGACCCGCCAGGATATAATAAAGGATATTATGGACTCGCTGCGGGGAGTGGATGAGGAAACTCGTCAGGATATCATAAACGACATTGTAGAGACGGAGCTCACTCTAGTCGATGAAGATTGAAAGAAGGTGGTGGTGCATCTTGAGTGAATGGATTTTTAAGGGCTCCCACACTCAAATCAAGCAAAAGGAGGTGATGTTATTTTCGATTTTGCCAGGAAGCCTAATTTGAGAAGGAGGGTAATTTTTTTGGGTGAAATCCAACTATAGTGAACGCATCAAGTAAAGTAACATTAGGAATGTCATTGCGAGCGAAGCGAAGCAATCTCATGAGATTGCTTCGTCGGTATCGCTCCTCGCAATGACAACTTTCTTCTCACGTTCACTATAAAAACGCTATGCCAAGGACTAGAAAAGGAGGTAGAAAATGAAGAAGATAAGTACCATTTGTGCCGTAGTTACCCTGATGATATCAGTGATTGCCATAGGAATTGCAGCGGCAGACGGCCCAATACCAATAACTGCAGATCAGGCATTTAATATGAAGGCAGCCGATCCGGACCACACGGTCATTGTAGATATAAGGACAACAGCAGAGTATCACTGGGTTGGCACCTGTGCAAAAGTGACGGAAATACAAACAACGAATGGCACGATAACTCCGGACAACGGAAAAGTGAAACTAGTGCTAGGTGGAAGACTTCTCACATTCAGGGTGTCGGGACGCGCGAGGTTCCTCCCTGTTAAGCGCGTAGAGAAAATAGTGACTGAGAAGATTGCCATCAATATCCCGTATATGACCTGGGATGAGGGAGAGTGTAAAAAGGTCGACAATGATAAGTTCGCCAGTCAGATTGAAGACCGGGCAGGTGAAGACGTGGTTATCATACTGATGTGCCGCAGTGGCAAGCGTACTACCGAGTGTGTATTCGACACTACGAAATTTAAGGCAGTATATGAAATTGATCAACCGGATGGTACAAACGGTCGCGGGGGATTCCAGGGTACCAGTTATCATGACGCATATAACGGATACAGGGGTTTTCCAGGAAGAGCGACATCTTTTCAGGAGCATAAGTCAGTCTCATGGTCTGATACTCGTCTACCTACCCATATCGGGTGGTGTCCTCTGGGAGATTGAGGGGTAAGCCTCAAAACAAAAAGGCCCAAGCGGGATCAGGCCCTTGCATTTTGCATTCTCCTGACCCCATTTGAGCTACTTTCAGAGGGTTTCTGTTGACCACTAACTTTAGCCCGAGTAGTTAATAGAAACGCATTAGTTCAAATGTCATTGCGAGTGAAACGAAACAATCTCGCACAAAACGAGATTGCCACGCGGAATAACGGGGTCGCGTCTCAACATTCAACATGATGGGGTCGCAACATGACTGTCAAGTGTTGAGACGCGACCCCCTGTTCTCCTGTCAAGTGTTGAGACGCGACCCCCTGTTCTCCCCGATCCCCTGTTCTCCCCCCAATGAAGACTTGTTGGTTCATGTCCATCAGAAATGGTAGATTTTGTCCCGAGACAAGGCCGCATATCCCGCCTCGCGGGACTACCGCAGTCCCGCTGAAAGCAGCGATTTTATGGAGCCACTTAATTTGACACTTTGTCCGCTTTGTATCAAAAAATGGCTGCGGTGTCATCTCATTTTCCGGATTGCTCATTTGTACTGTGTAAATAGCGT
>JAFDKF010000149.1 GCA_019307135.1 Deltaproteobacteria bacterium | reverse complement strand
ATGTTCACATCCCCCTCGGGCTTTTTGTCTGTCTGACCGGCGTCTCTGGCTCAGGCAAATCGACACTGGCCGAAGAGGTTCTTTACAGGGCCATCAAATGGACCAAGTGGGACCCACAGGGCCGACCCGGTCGCCACAGGGCGGTCAAAGGTTTGGAAGATATTGTGGATGCAGTGCTGGTGGACCAGAGACCCATCGGACGCACACCCAGGGCCAATCCCTTAACCTACACCAAGGCCGCAGAGCCCATCCGCCGTCTCCTGGCCGACACCCCTGATGCCCGCGCAAGGGGTTTTGGACCCGGCCATTTCTCTTTTAACGTGACCGGGGGCCGGTGCGAGACCTGCCGGGGAGAGGGCTTTGAAAAGGTGGAGATGCAGTTTCTCTCCGATGTATTCATTACGTGCCCGGACTGCGGCGGAAAGCGCTTTAAAAAAGATCTTCTTGAAGTCACCTACAAGGGGCAAGACATACACGATATCCTTTCCATGACGGTTGATCAGGCCCTGACCTTTTTTGAAGACCAACCCAAGGTAAAGGCAGCCCTTGAGCCTCTTGTCGACGTGGGCCTCGGTTACATGCGGCTCGGCCAACCCATAAACACCCTCTCAGGAGGCGAGGCCCAACGCCTAAAGCTTTCTCGATACCTTAAGGCCGGTGACGGCAGACCGCGGCTTTTCATATTTGACGAACCAACCACCGGGCTTCACTTTGATGACATAGAAAAACTCCTAACCGCCCTCCAGAGGCTCGTCAACGAAGGCAATACCGTGCTGGTCATCGAGCACAACATGGACGTGGTCAAGACGGCAGACTGGGTCATCGACCTGGGCCCTGATGGCGGTAATGCCGGAGGCCGGGTCGTTGTGGCAGGCCCACCGGAAGAGGTGGCAGGCCACCGCCAATCTCACACCGGACGGTTCTTGAAGGCGTATCTTGCCGGCCGTGGTCGGTTGAAGCCCGGCGCAACAGTCACCCCCACCCGAACCCTCAATACTATTGAATTAAGGGGTGGTTCGACAAAAATCCCCCCTTGCCCCCCTTTAGTAAAAGGGGGTTGGGGGGATTTTATGGGGCAGGGTGGGGGTATTGCCATACGGGGCGCCAGGGAACACAACCTGAAAAACGTAAGCCTTTCTATTCCGCGCAACCAGCTTGTGGTGCTCACAGGTGTCTCCGGCTCAGGCAAATCCACGCTCGCCTTTGACATTCTGTTTGCCGAGGGTCAGCGCCGTTATCTGGAAAGCCTTGCCCCGTATGTGCGACAATACGTGAGGGTTCTTGAACGGCCCGAGGTCGATGTGGTGTCCGGGCTTCCACCCACCGTGGCCATTGAGCAGCGCGTCAGTCGTGCCAGCCGGCGCTCCACTGTGGCAACGCTGACCGAGATCTACCATTTCCTCAGGCTTCTATACAGCAAGCTCGGCACTCAGCACTGTCCGGGATGCGGTCGCAAGTTAATCCCGCCGAGGGCGGGAGAGGCCGTGGCGGACCAGATTCGGCATCGCTACAGGAAAAAGCGCGCCATTCTCCTGGCACCCAAAGTGGCAGGGCGGAAAGGCTTTCACAAGGATGTGCTGGCCCAGGCCCTGCGCAGGGGTTATCGAGAGGCCCGCATTGACGGCACGCTGACGACCCTTAGGGAAAACATGGCCCTGAGCCGATATCACGAGCACAACATCGAGCTTGTGGTAGGACGGCTTCCAACAAAAGATCTTGAGCAGATCGTGGCCCAGGGCCTAAAAGAAGGGGGCGGCAGCCTCCTGGTCATAGACCGTAAAGGGAATGAAGAAGTCTTTAGCATGCGCGGCATCTGCCCAGCCTGCGGTATGGGCGTGCAAGACCTGGATCCTCGACTCTTTTCTTTTAATAGCAAGCACGGGGCGTGCCCGGTGTGCGAGGGATTGGGTGTGGTGGAAGATCTGTATGAAGATGAACACACGGTCTGTCCCCAATGTGGCGGGAGCCGCCTGAAGCAAGAGGCCCTATCTGTTAAAATCGGGGGCTATTCCGTCTGGGACCTGGTGCAGCACCCGGCCGGCCAGGTGTATACGCTTCTCAAAGGCTTGTCTTTTGGCAGAGAGAAAGCGCCTATTGCCAAGCCGGTCCTGGCTGAGATCGTGATACGCCTTTCCTTGCTGGATCGGCTCGGGTTGTCGTATCTGGCCCTGAGCCGAAGCGGTGATACGCTCTCCGGCGGCGAGGCCCAGCGTGTCCGGCTGGCAGCCCAGCTTGGATCGAATCTGACCGGGGTTTGTTATGTCCTGGATGAGCCCACGATCGGGCTCCACGCCAGGGACAACCGGATGCTGCTTGACGCCCTCAAGGAGCTCAGGGAGCGGGGCAACTCGATCCTGGTCGTGGAGCATGATGAGGAGACCATACAGGAGGCCGATTACATCATCGACCTCGGCCCCGGAGCCGGCCGGGAAGGGGGGCAGGTCGTGGCCTGTGGGAAATTGGCCGACCTAAAGAGAATTCACCGTGCCTCAAGATTCTGGGTGCTGCCGGGTACAATCTAAAAGGGATCGATGTCGATTTCCCTCTGGGTACTCTTATCTGTGTGACCGGGGTTTCGGGCTCCGGCAAATCCACCCTACTCAAAGAGACCCTGTATAAAGGGGTGCGGAACCTGCTTCTGAAACAGCGACGTCATGCCGGTCGCTGCAAGGGGATCGAGGGGTGGAAGACGCTCGATCGTGTGCTTGAGGTGGATCATAGTCCTATCGGCCGTACCCCCCGGTCGGTGCCTGCTTCATACGTAGGATTCTTGTCAGAAATACGAAAACTCTTTGCCCTGACACCGGAGAGCCGGGCGCGAGGATACAAGCCCGGACGTTTTTCATTCAATGTAGCCGGAGGCCGATGCGAGGCCTGCAAGGGGCACGGCTCCCTGAAGGTGGCCATGAGTTTTCTCCCGGATGTTTATGTTCACTGTGAGGTCTGCGAGGGCCGGCGATTTAATCAGGAGACCCTGGATATCACTTACAAGGGGAAAAACATCTCAGAAGTCCTGGAGCTCACTTTTGATGAGGCAACAAAGTTCTTTTCTGCTGTGCCGTCTATTCGCCGGGCCGTTCAGGTGGTCTGCGACATTGGCCTCGGTTATCTGTGCCTGGCACAACCCAGCCCCAGCCTGTCAGGCGGCGAGGCCCAGCGCATCAAGCTGGCCGAAGAGCTTGCCAAGCCCTCACGAGGGCGCACCCTTTACATCCTGGATGAACCTACCACAGGCCTCCACCTGGCCGATGTTCAAAGGCTCGTAAAAGTGCTGCAGGCCCTGGTAGATGAAGGAAACACAGTGGCTGTGATTGAACACAATATGGAGATCATAAAGGAGGCCGACTGCATCATTGATCTCGGCCCGGAAGGAGGGGATGAGGGGGGCCGCGTGGTGGCAAAAGGTTCTCCCCCGGAACTCCTTGCTAATCCTGACGGGTCATACACGGCCAGCTATCTGAAGAAATACCTTAAAGGGAGCTTGTCACAGGATTAACAGCAATTCTCAATAAAATCTGAAGGCCTGGAGATTGCTTCGCTTCGCTCGCAATGACACAAAAGGTTTTCGTAATGTCATTGCGGGGCAGATAGTTATGTTGTGGGTTTTGTCTTTTAAAGATCCTTTTTATTCCTCTTATTCCATTTAGTTCTTTTAGTTCTTTTAGTCGTGGTGTATTCTTCAATTGCTGGGGTACTACGAATATCTCAAAGTCTTCTTTATCAACCTCTCCAATTTTTTCCACCTGTGCGGTTAGCATTTAGTGTGTTTTGTCAATGAGTTGATGGTTATGAAGGAGACGTCGTAGGGGCGACTTTACGTCGCCCGCCAAATCGATTCGGGCGGGGTAAACCCGCCCCTACGGGAACCCGTCGATGACGGCTTAGGTCATTCTGAAAGGCTTAGGAATCACCTAACCGCACAGATCCAACTTTTTGAGAAGTTACCAAAAGCTATGCTAAAGATACGCAATTTCAGTATTATCGCACACATAGATCATGGCAAATCGACACTGGCCGATCGTCTCATTCAATATGCAGGCCTTGTAACCGACCGGCAGTTCCGCAACCAGATCCTGGACACCATGGACATTGAACGGGAAAGGGGAATTACTATCAAGAGCCAGACCGTAACTCTCCCCTATACCAGCAAGAAGGGGGAAGAATACAGCCTCAACTTGATCGATACGCCGGGGCACGTCGATTTTTCTTATGAGGTGTCCCGCGCTCTGGCCTCATGCGAGGGAGTGCTCCTCCTTGTGGACGCCTCCCAGGGGGTGCAGGCTCAGACGCTGGCCAACCTCTATATAGCTATGGAGCACGATCTGGCGATTGTCCCGGTAATCAACAAGATCGATCTTCCTTCAGCCGATATAGATCTGGTCAAGGAACAGATTGAAAACGAGCTGGGGCTTGATTCGGAATCGGCCATCTTGTGTTCCGCTAAAGAAGGGATAGGGATTGAAGCGATTCTTGAAGCAATAGTAGAACGGATTCCAGCTCCCACGGCTGATATCCATAACCCGCTTACAGCACTGATATTTGATGCCAACTATGACCCTTTTAGAGGGACCATCATTAGCTGTCGCATTTTTGATGGATCGGTACGGCCAGGAGACATTATCCGGTTGATGTCGAACAACGCCACTTACAAAGTTGAAGAGGTGGGCATCTTTAGGCTGAACCGGGAGCCGAGAAAAGAGCTTCCCGCAGCATCGGTCGGCTATATAATTTCAGGAATAAAGACCGTAAGCGACACTCGGATAGGCGATACCATCACGCTTGATTCCGATCCGGCCCCCGCTCCTCTTCCCGGATTCAAGGAAGCAAAGCCTGTGGTCTTTTCCTCCATATACCCCGTCTCTTCTGAGGATTATCCATCCCTTGTAGAAGCACTTGAAAAATACAAACTCAATGATGCCGCCCTGGTCTATCAAAAAGATTCTTCCGCGTCCCTCGGCCAGGGGTTCCGTTGCGGCTTTCTGGGGTTGCTGCACTTGGAGATATTCCAGCAACGACTTGAGCGAGAGTACGATCAGTCTATTATCATGACCGCACCCAGCGTCCGGTACCGGTTTACATTAAACAAGGGCAATACTGTGACTGTTGATAATCCGCAGTATTATCCGGATCCAGCCGAGATCAACAGTGCATCCGAGCCTTTCATCAAGGCAAGCATCATCATGCCGGAACGTTATATGGGAGCAGTTATGAAACTTTGCCTGGCACGCCGCGGCATCAATCCGCGCACCAGCTATCCCACGCCGGGAAGGATCGAAATCACCTTTGACATGCCGCTCGCTGAGGTGATCTTTGACTTCTACGACAAGATGAAAACCATCACCCAGGGATACGGTTCCTTTGACTACGACCTTATTGATTATCGGGAGAGTGATCTGGCCAAGCTGGATATCCTGGTAAATGGCGAGAGGGTTGATGCTTTATCACTCATTGTCCATCGCGATCGAGCAAGGGAGTGGGGAGTAAGGGTATGCGACCGGCTGAAGGAAGAAATTCCCAGGCATCAATTTAAGATTGCCATCCAGGGTGCGATTGGTGGAACAATAATCTCGCGTTCCACCATCCCGGCCTTTCGCAAGGATGTTACCGCCAAGTGCTACGGAGGCGACGTCACCCGCAAGCGAAAACTTTTGGAAAAGCAGAAGAAGGGCAAGAAACGAATGAAGATGGTCGGTTCCATCATGATTCCCCAGAGCGCTTTTGTGGCTGTGTTAAAGACTGACAATGAGTAATGGCGAGAGTCCCGGTCTTTATATACACGTGCCCTTCTGTAGGACCAAATGTCCCTATTGTGATTTTTATTCCGTAACCTCCCTTTCACTTATCCCTGATTGGTTGGATGGACTCCGCAAAGAGGCTGTTTTCTATAAAGACCATTTTGCCGCCTTTGACTCCATCTATCTGGGCGGCGGCACCCCGACGTTGCTGGCTGAACACGAGCTGGCCGCCTTGATGGATTGTCTTTTCAACAATTTCACATTCTCCCCGGATACAGAGATCACCATTGAGGCAAATCCCGATGACATCACCCTGGATAAACTGGGAGTTCTTCGGGGCATTGGGGTGAATCGCATCAGCTTCGGTGTTCAGTCCTTTGATGACAAAGAGCTTCAATACTTAAGAAGAAGTGGATTTGAAGGGCAGACAGAAGCTGGATGGGTTCAGACCATAAAGCGCGCCCTTGATTTTAGACCGGAACATCTTTCATGTTATCAGATGACACTTGAAGAGGGGACACCGTTTGGGAAAATGCTGGCACAAGGCCGGATGAAACTGTTGGGAGAAGAGGAGGAACGGGAATTTTTCCTCTTGACCTCCAGGTTACTTGAGAAGGAGGGGTATATCCACTACGAAATATCGAATTTTGCCATGGGTAAAGAATATATTTCCCGCCACAACAGCAAATACTGGCGACATGTCCCTTACCTGGGGCTCGGGCCTGCGGCACATTCATTCCGAGAAGACGTCCGGTGGTGGAACCTGGGGTCTATCGAAAGCTATTGCAAGGCACTTGTCTATGGTAAACTCCCGGTTGCCGGAAGTGAGACCCTCTCTGAGGAACAGCATCGACTTGAATCGCTTTACCTGGGCTTTAGAACCAGTGCCGGAGTTGATCTTGAACTTGTACGCAACCAACCGCGCTTCGATATGATTCTCAGCGAGTTACAGGAATCCGGATTGGTGCAGGTCCACATGGGCAGGGCGATCCCCACCAGAGAGGGCTTTCTTGTAGCGGACAGCCTCCCGCTGCTGTTTGCTGACTGGTGAATTGCGGTCTTCCTCCTTTTCCTCCCAAAGCTTTATTTTCAGGCTTGACCCAGATGCTCTTCCTCGGGCTGTGATGTGCTCCCAAGATCATTAAGCTACTGTGTGCATGCAGTTAATTAATTCGCTTACTCCAACAGTTGCAATGCCGGATGTAATATCAGACATGCCATAGGGAATGACCAACTCGTTATTATGGAAAATCGCGCCGCAGGTATAAAGGACATTGGGGACATACCCCTCGCGCTCTTCCTCATGCGGGGTAAGTAACGGCTCTTCCAGGCGGGCGATGATTTTTGCCGGGTTTTCAAGATCAAGCAGCATAGCGCCGATGCAATACTGACGCATGGGCCCGACACCGTGGGTGAGTACGATCCAGCCTTTATCGGTTTCCAGGGGTGAGCCGCAGTTGCCGATCTGAATGAATTCCCAGGGACGTGTGGGCTCCTGGATGATTTCGGACTCCTGCCAGAAATGGATATTGTCTGAGAACATGATATGATTATTTTCGCCGTCCTGGCGCGAGAGCATAACGTAGTTGCCGTCAATTTTACACGGAAAAAGAGCCATGCCCTTGTTTTGTACTGCTTTGCCGTTGAGCGTCATAACTTTAAATTTGATAAAATCCTTTGTTTCAATCAGTTGCGGCAGGATTCTAAAGCCGTTATAAGCCGTATAGGTCGCATAATAGGTAACCTCGCCGTTGTCATCAAAAAATTGCACGAACCGGGCGTCTTCAATGCCGCTGCTTTCGCTTTCCGAAACTGGAAAGATAACCCGTTCGGATATTCGGTGATCGGGTCGGAAATTCATCTCATAATTGGATTTGGCAAGCCAGTACATGTTCTCGAAGGTTTCGTTTTGGCGTGCCTCAGAGGAAATGGGTCTTGCGCGAAGCGCTTCGATTTTTTCATTTAAATCATTATAGGTGAAATATTCCGGCAACTGGCCAAGAAGACGGGCTGCTATGCCATTGTAGGCCCGCATTTCGTTGAGCTTCAGATGGAAAAGATGCCGGTCGTAAACCGGATTTAAACGGACGTCCGGCCTTTCGACATAATCGCTGGTCGGGTCGAAGATAAACGTATTGTGCCGGTCAAGGACACCACTGCGAAATACAATAGAGGAAACATGGCCTTCGCCGATTGCCCGCAGGCTCATGATGAAGCGCAAGCTGCCTTTGTCCAGATGGCTTTGATCAGGGTGTGGGACGATTGAAGGGTTAAAAAGGGCAACCGATTCAATGGAGTACTCCATGGTAAAATAGGCCCCGATGAGAGCCCTTTTGGTCTCGCTGAGCACGGCATCCCGAGGAACATAATCTCTTACCTCATTCAGGTGACGCTCAAAAATGCGTCTGATGTCTTTGTGCCGCTCGGAAAAATCAAGCATTATTTGTGCAAGAAGATCTTCGGCCGTGGTGTCGGGCAAGTCCACTATGCGTTGAATGATTTTAGGTATGCGATGCGCGCTGGGGGGAATATGAAGCCGGGTTATAACGCGTGAGGTATCACCCAGGATTTTTTTCTTTTTACGCTTAATTTTTGGATGCGATACTGTTTTTTCGGGCATCAGACATGATTCCTTGATAAATATATAATATATTGATTTGAGAATGTCCCTTTGCTTTTTTACAGCGCTGACCTGGTATTTGTCAGACAAAGCTGTACCAGGTCATCAATCACTGCCGTGCCGGCGCACATGACGGTATCAGCGCCGCCCCAGTATATTTTTACCGTACCGTCGTCTTCAGGAACAACGCCGCATGTAAAAACAACATTGGGCACGTAGCCGCTCACCTCCCAGGGATCCTCGGGTTGCAGTATCCACTGATCGGAAACGCCGATGATTTCTGCCGGATCATTAAGGCTGTGCAGGGCCACGCCAAGGCGATACACCGCCCCAGCCATAGTCTTAAACACTCCGTGGTAAATATGCAGCCAACCCTTGTCGGTTTTGAAGGGTGGTGCGCCGGGCCCGATTTTCATTTCATCCCAGTGATAGGGAACCGGCTTCATAATCACCCGTGAATCGCCCCAGTGAACCAGGTCCGGGGAATAGGAAATCCAGATAGACCAGGGTGAAATTTCTGAATGCGGCCGGTCAAGACGCGCATACCGGCCACCGAACTTTACAGGAAAAATGACGACGTTTCGGAGGTCGGCCTGGGTTATAAGCGCAATGCGTTCAACTTTTTCAAAATCCCTGGTGCGCGCAAGGGCAATCCGAACGCCGTGGCGGGAATACGCGCTGTAGGCAAGCAGGTAGTCGCCCTCTACGGGGCAGATTCTAAGGTCCTCCACCCCGAACTCTTCGTATTCGGCAAATATGCCATCGTGTGACGGCACAAGGAACGGCTCGGGATGAACAGAAAAGGAAAAACCGTCTGCGCTTTCAGCCTGGCCGATTACAGAGCGGCCGTTGTGGAGATGCGACCTGAAAAGCATTATATACCGGCCATTATGTTTAATAACCCCGGCATTGTGAACAGTGGCTACCGGGTAAGGGACGTCATCCCTGGTAAGGATGGGGTTCCCGTCATATCGCTTTACGAGGGGGTTTTTTCTGCTCATGCCCTGCAACCCTGTCATTATCGAAGGTCAATTCTTGTTGACTGGAGCATGCGCTCACTGTATCGGTTCAAGCACCTGTGTGTAAACGTCTATGTATTTTTCGACCATACTGTCTGCCGTAAAGCGGTCTTCGACCGTCCGGCGACAGTCCGATCTATTTATATCTTTTATTCTGACTACATGTTTAACAGCCTCTTCGCAGCCCGAAACCAGGAATCCGTTTTTGCCATGCTCGATCAACTCGGGCATGCTCCCCTTGTTAAAGGCGATCACTGGGGTGCCGCAGGCCATGGACTCAATAACGGACAGGCCGAAAGGCTCATTGAAATTTATGGGGTGCAGAAGCGCGTATGCCTTGCCAAGCAACTGGTTGCGCTGAACCGGTCCGGCGGTGCCGACATAGACCGCATTGCAGTTGTCCAGGTGCGGTTTGACGTGCCGGTGATAGTAGGCTTCATCCTGTATGATTCCTGCCAATATCAGCTTTTTATTGCAGGCCCTGGCAATTTCAAGGGCCTCTCTGGCACCCTTGTCATGGTGAATACGCCCGAAAAAGAGTAGATAATCGTCCGGTTCAGGCTGAAAATCAAACTGTTTTATATCAATGCCGTGATGTATGGTTTTTATATAGTCAAGATCGGGCGACCGGTCGGCATCGCTGATGGAAACATAGAACACCTTGCTGTTGTATTTTTTGTAAACCGGCAGAATCCCGGGCGATGAAAAGCCGTGAATGGTAGTAACGACCGGGGTGGTGATCAGGCCGGTATAGGTCAGGGGCAAAAAGTCAAAATTGTTATGTATAATATCAAAATCTTCAGCATGCTCAAAGAGCTCCGAAATATGCAGGCACTCCCATACTTTTGGCATAATGGAGCGGTCTTCTTCATAGCCCCGCGCGCAAACGGCATGCAGCTTGCCGCTTGTTTCCGAATCACCGGTCGCAAAAAGGGTAACATCATAGCCTCGCGATACCAACCCCTCGGTCAAAAGGGAGACCACGCTTTCCCACGGACCGTAGTGTCGCGGCGGCGTGCGCCAGGCAATCGGCGAGAGCATGGCAATGCGCATATCTAACCCTTTACGCTAACCGGTTGATTGGGACGATGATTGTTTTAAAATCTCGTCGGCATAAAGCTTTTGCAATGTCATAAGCGAAAGCAGCCAGGCCAGGGACGACTCGGCGCCTTCATTCTGGTTGATGCCATCAGCGTTTAGCCCGTCGCGGCAGCCGCCGGTCTTGGGGTCATAGAGCGACATATTCAGGTCGTTGTGTCCGAGAAACCAGTTAAAGCACATGACCGCAGCGTCGATCACTGTTTTGTCACGGGTGATGTTAAAGGCTTCGACACAGGCTTCGATCATGGCATTGGCCTCGATGGGCTGCTGGTCGAAACGGGCCCTGGGGCCGCCTTGTTCATACCATCCTTTATTGCCGATCGGCACAAAGTGCCCGTCTTCTGTCTGGATGGTGAGCAGCCACTTGAGGGATCTGAGCCCCATATCGATCATATCGCTGTGCTGCATCCATTGGCCGGACAGGAGCAGGGCATGGGGCAGCTTGCCGTTGGCATAGGTTAAAGTGTTTTCAGGCCAGGGCCAACTTTTTGTTGCATTGTTCTTGAACTGATTAAAAAGCCTATCTGCAAGGATTTCTCGAACCCTGCGCACTTCACTGTCGCCTGAAAATTTGTGCAAATAGGCATGAATGCCCACCAGGGCAAAAGCGATGGCTCGGGGCGAATCAAAGTGCTCGACAGCTTTCATCGCGTGGTCGAAAAGCGTGGTGCTCATTGCCACCTGTCCGGGATTGTCAAGAAAATCTACAGCATTTCCAAGGCCCCAGAGCGCCCTGCCGTGAGCATCCTCGGGTCCCACCTCCGCAGTCCAATGTCGCGAATAGGTCATGAAATCACGAAACCGCCCCCTTTCGACATTGAAGGCATATAGTAAAAAGCTGAGATAATGGCTGCTGAGGGAATCGAAGCACTTGCCGTCTGCAGGCAGGTATTTCCGGCCCATGGCGGCAACCATCAGCGCTCTGGCATTATCATCAATGCAGTAGCCATGGTCGCGATCGGGGATGGTCTGGGCGGCATGTTGCAAAATGCCTGTATCATCGGTAAGGGTTTTCAGGTGATCAAGCTTCATTTCCGGGAGCTCGAAATTTGTGATGGATTTGATGCTTTCAATATATAAGTGTCGGGGGCGGGGATGCAGGGAACGTTCGAGCTTAACCTCGCTGAAAACCTCGAGATATCTTCGAGATACCTCCTTCCAGATCGCCTCACGACAGAATGTATAGGCTTTTTTGCGTATCGTATGCCGGTTGACGTCGTTGTCCAGAAGTTCGATGATCTGTTCCGCCATGGCATCAGGGTTGTTGAATGGAACAATTATTCCCCGTCCTCCGGCAAGCATCTCGGTCGCATACCAGTACGGGGTTGAAATAACGGCTTTGCCGGTGCCCATGGCATAGACGAGCGTCCCGGAAGTGATGTGGGCCTCTTCAAGATAGGGGGTTACATATATATCAGCGGTGCCGAGGAACTCACATAATTCTTTCAGTTCGACAAAACGGTTTTGAAAAATGACATGATCGCTGATATTGAGTTTGCGCACGAGTTGCTGCAGGCTGATTCGGTATTCCTCACCATGCGCTTTCAAAACATGCGGATGTGTTGCTCCCAGGATAATATAGGTAACATCAGGGTGTTTTTTGATGACCGACGGAAGCGCCTGCAGCATATTTTCAATGCCCTTATTGGGGGAAAGCAGGCCGAATGTGAGAAGCACCTTTTTGCCTTCCACGCCGAACTGATCTTTGTAGAAGTTGGGATCAATAAAAGGCGTATCCGGAATGCCGTGATGGATAAAAGCAATTTTCTCTTCCGGCACGTCATAGATATCTTTGAGTAAATCAACGGCCTTCCAGCTCATCACGATCAGTTTGTCGGACAAATCAGACAGCTTGCGCATGACTTCACGATATTCCGGGGCGGGATCTTTCAGAACCGTATGCAGTGTTGTCACGACCGGCATGCGAAGCTCTCCAAGAAGTTTCAGGAGATGGCTGCCGGCCGGTCCGCCGAAAATAGCGTATTCATGCTGTACGCAGACAATATCAATCTGACTGATATTGATAAACTCCGATGCGACACTGTAATCGGCAAGTTTGTTCTGGTTGATCTCAAATCGCACTTTTTCAGGATATGCATATCCCTCGGGTTTGTCATTCATGGCAACCGCCCAGCAGTTTATGCCGGGGGCTTCTGTGGATAATGCCTCAACAAAATCAGTAGTGAATGTTGCAATACCGCACTGGCGGGGTAAATAGTTGCCGATTACGGCAACCGAACCGATTCCCTCATAATACTGAATAACAGATGCCATACTAGCTGCCTCCTAATTATTCTATATCAATAGTCGTGATCATTTGATTTGATAGAACTTGTGGTTCTTGCGCTAGCCAGAAACGCCCAATTCAAGATACCTACATAAGATCTGCATCAACGCCCGAGAACACCCGGGGGGCTGATTCCTTGCCACTGTACGTAAGAGAATGATGATTGACACTTGAAGGGTCAAGGGTCATTATCTGCTTGTTTTTTTCCATCAAAACCAAGAAAGGAGGCAGACATGACCCTTGAGACAGATCCGTTGAAAAGTGTAGATGTTTTGAGGAATGTCAACCATCAGATCTTTATGACCCCTTTGGAGGTTCCCAGAATCATAGCGCATCAGGGCCAAAGATTCAATGTTTGAATTGCCCTTGGTCAGGTCCTGTAGTGGAGGCCAAATGGCAATACATGGACACGCGGCAAGGGGCCTTTGATCGGCTGTTGCAGAAGCTTTCCGACAAGCAACTTGTCGGCAGGGGGTGTAATTCACGACTGTTGGTAAAAATCCCCCTAACCCCCTTTAGGAAAGGGGGAATGGTTGAAAGTCCCCCTTTCCTAAAGGGGGATTTAGGGGGATTTTACTGTGGTTGCGCAACTAAGAGTCTTGAATTACCCCCGATCTTATGTATGGATTTGAAGGGCAGAAAGAAGCTGGATGGGTTCAGACCATAAAGCGCGCCCTTGATTTTAGACCGGAACATCTTTCATGTTATCAGATGACACTTGAAGAGGCGACACCGTTCCCTTACCCGGGGCTCGGGCCTGCGGCACATTCATTCCGAGAAGACGTCCGGTGGTGGAACCTGGGGTCTATCGAAAGCTATTGCAAGGCACTTGTCGATGGTAA
>JAFDKF010000148.1 GCA_019307135.1 Deltaproteobacteria bacterium | reverse complement strand
CGCTCCTTTACTACTTAACGCTTCCTTATAAAAAGAGCTTATGCGGAGCTTAGGCATGCCGTCCTCGTTTAGGACAATAACAAATTCATCGCCCACCTTGTACACAAAGACATCAGGGCTAATATACTGGGGTTCTTCGTCGCTGAACTCTCGGCCAGGTTTCGGTTCCATCCTGGTGATAATCTCGACAGCAGAAAGGACATCATCATGGCCAACACCCAGGGCCCGGGAAATCGCCTTGTAGTTCTTGTTCTCGAGGTGCTTAACATGATTCTGGATAATCTGAACCACAATGGAATCGTGCAACCCCAGGTGCCTCACCTGAATCAATAGACACTCCCTTAGATCTCGAGCACACACGCCCGGGGGATTAAAGGATTGCATCTTGCCCAGGACGCTTTCTGCCTCTGATGTGTCTGCCTCGGCCAGGGTTGCAATCTCATCCAGAGTAGCCTGAAGATAGCCGTCTCTGTTGAGGTTCCCAATGATCGCACTGCCAATCCTTTCCTCTCTCCTGCTTGGAAGGGAAAGCAGAAGTTGCCACATCAGATGTTCGTTCAAGGACTCTCGCCGGGCTATGAAATTTTCGTATTCCGGGACTTCCCGTTGCTCAGCTTCAAAATGGACGGGCCCAGGGGTATTGTATTCCCCCAAATAGTTGGACCAGTCGATATCTGCTCGAGCAGTTTCCTCCATGGTCACTGGCTCTAGCGGAGGCGGCTCTGGCGGGGTAGTTATCGGGTTACCACCAGCATCACCCCCAGCTGGCATTCCCTCTGGCGCATCCTCAAGAAGCGGATTTTCCTCCATTTCCTGATTGATCACCTCCAACAGTTCCAGCCGAGCCAATTGCAGAAGCTTGATGGCCTGTTGAAGCTGGGGCGTCATGACCAACTGCTGGGTAAGGCGAAGTTGCTGTCTAAGCCCTAAAACCATTACAATCTAAAGCCTTCCCCCAAATAGACCTCTCGGGCCACGCTGCTTGCGGCAATAGCCTCCGGAGGTCCCGATTCAATCAACACGCCTTCGCTCAAGATGTACGCCCGGTCACAAACCCCAAGAGTCTCACGCACATTGTGGTCTGATATGACCACCCCAATTCCTCGCTCCTTGAGCTGTCCGATGACCTGTTGTATGTCAATCACGGCGATAGGGTCAATGCCGGCAAAGGGTTCGTCAAGGAAAATAAATGATGGCGCGGTTACAAGGGCCCGCGTGATCTCCACACGGCGTCGTTCCCCACCCGACAAGGTATAAGCCTTACGGCCTGCCAGGTGCCAGATATTCAATCCTTCAAGGAGTTCCCTGAGACGGCTGTACCGCTCAGACCTGGTAAGAGGGAGGGTTTCCAAAATGGCCAATATGTTATCTCCCACAGTCAACTTCCGAAAAATCGAGGCCTCCTGTGGAAGATATCCGATCCCCTTGCGCGCCCTAACATACATGGGGCATGAAGTGATCTCCTCCCCATTCAGGAAGACTTTCCCGCTGTCAGGCCGTATGAGTCCGACTATCATGTAAAAGGTTGTAGTCTTTCCAGCCCCATTGGGGCCGAGGAGTCCTACAACGCACCCGCTTTCCACCTCAAGAGTGACCGAGTCAACCACACGCTTGTGTTTGTAAATCTTGACCAAATCCTCAGCCAGCAATTTCGCCATTACTTCGTCAAGCCTCCACCTTCTTTGACATAAAGAGTGGCCTCCACCTGGTCTTTGCCGGCCCCTTCCACCAGAGTTCGATTTTCAGCTTGAAACAGCGTGATCTTTTTTCCCCGGACCATGTTCTTTCCAGACCATACCCTTGGGTCTCCTCCGCTGAGCTCCAGCACCTCTTGGTCAGCCAAATAAACGGCCTTGTCCGCCACAGCCGTCTTGGTCTTATTGTCAAAGACGATCTTGACATTTCCTTGAGAGACGATCTTCTCAATCGCGCCAGCCCCCATAGATGTATGTCCACCAGGCTTATAGAAAACCTTCATGCGATCAGCCGTAATAACACCGTCATCCTGTGTAGCCATGACGTTTCCTGTAAACTCCACCCACCTCATCTCATGGTCCGACTCCAGCCTATCGGAGGTAATGCGTATGGCAGTTTCAGCCTCCCCATGCTTTTCGCACTCTGTCACCTGGGTCTCGGCTAAAACAGGAGCAGCCTGATATCCGAGACACAGCAAAATAATCAACAGAGCCGATTTCGTGTGGTCCAGCCTGTTCATAGCAAAGCCTCTATCAGTGTTCAGGGTTCAGGGTTCAGGGTTCAGGGTTCAGGGTTCAGGGTTCAGGGTTCAGGGTTCAGGGTTTTGACACCTGACACCTGACACCTGACACCTTTCAAACAATCGTCAATCGTCAATCATCAATCCTTCAAGGACAGCCTTCACTCTGCCCCACACCACAATTTGTTCTGTTTGAAGGTTAAAGATCATATTGTCGCCAGTGATCTCCATGCGATCTCCTTTGATTACAATAGGTGTCTCCGTGGAAATGGTCCGGGTCTTGTGTTCGTAACGTAGCTTGTCAGTATTCAACTCGTATTGACCATTTCGTACGACCACATCCCCCCAAACTTCCATATCCTTGGTGTTTGTCAAAAGAACCCCGTCACGACTGTTGAGATGTATACTCTTACCATGCTTGAGAAAAAAAGTGGCAACAATATCTTTGAATACGGTCTTATTATCTGCCTTTTGATATTGTGCTGACTCAGCATCAAGTGTCCATTCCCTGACTCCGTCTCGAGTAGCGACGTGGTGAATATGATTAAGGCTGACATCTCTAGTTTTGGGCAGGATCGAAAGCAAGCCCCTGGGCTCCTCCCTGAAACGATGATAACTCATAAACCCAATGCCGGCAACCATTAGGCCTATCAAACAATACAGGACTGTCTTCACCTTTGACATTTACAACCCTCTACCCTCCGGCCTCCGACCTCTGACCTCCGACCTCTGACCTCCGACCTCTGACCTCTGACCTCCGACCTCTGACCTCCGATCTCTGACCTCCGATCCCTGATCTCTGATCTCTGATCTCTGATCTCCGACCTCTGATCTCTGACTTCTGAACGCTGAACCCGTGAACGGTTACCAAAAGCCTAACTTACGTCCCCGCAAATGTCAAGAATCAGCAAGAAAACAACCTTGATTCTTTAATGACGAACTGCTAAGGTCCGCTTTAATTTGACATGGCAGTACTGAAGTTAGGGCCTTCCCCCAATTGGAACAATGGAATACGAACTCAGGGGCTTCGCTCGAATTGGAGTACACTCCATCACTCCCTGTGAATCGCATAAAGTAGGTTGCTACAAAAAATTCATAAGTTTAACAATAAGTTGTTGAATTTTCGAGGCGTCTATTTATGGCTGCTAACAAGTTTAAGCTCCCAAGGCTTCTATATGTTCTAATTGCGCTTTTTTTGTGCGGGCTGGCGATTCCGCTGGTACGGATGATCGTCATGAGGCTTGAAGGGAAAATACCTGTATTTCAACTGGAGAGTGCCATCCATGACATAGGCACATCTTACACCCTGAAAGGGTGGGCCGCTGATCAAGAAAGTGGACTCCGGAGGGTATGGATAGCGATTCTTCAACAGGGAAAGGAAAGGGTCCTCTTTGACCAGGCATTTCCCTCCAGGGGCTTTTTTGGAGGGGGGGAGGTACAAAACCAACTCGTTTCCCTTGAGATCAACGTGGATGCACTCGGTCTTTCCGATGGAGACGCGCTTCTCAGGACAGCTGTGTGGGACTATTCTTATCGAGGCTGGTGGACCGGGAATCGGACTTATGCGGAACACAAGATCCTGATCGATACCCAGCCGCCGACCATTGACGTCGTTTCCCGCACCCACAATCTCAATCAAGGGGGCGCTGGATTAGCCGTCTACCGAGTCTCTGAACCCGGTACCGTCAACGGTGTCCAGGCAGGCGACAGTTTTTTCCCTGGCTATGCTGGATTCTTTAGCGATCCCAATCTGTACATAGCCTTTTTCGCCATACCCTACGATGAAGGACCGGAATCAAGACTCTATGTGAGGGCGACAGATCCTGCCGGCAATACCTGGAAGACCGGATTTGCCCATCATATCAATCCAAGGTACTTCAAGCAGGACAATATCATTATCTCAGATGCCTTTCTCAGGCGGAAGATGCCTGAGTTTGAGCATGCCTTGAACACAGCGAAGCCTTCTGCATCGCTCCTTGACAGATTCATAGAAGTCAACCGGGAGCTGCGCAAGGCCAATAACACGACTGTCAAAAATGTCTGCAAAAAAAGCGAGGCCAAGCTGCACTGGGAGGGTCCATTTCTCAGGCTTCCAGGCTCTGCCCGAAAGGCCGGGTTTGCCGACCATCGCAAGTACAGGTATAATGATAAAAAAATTGTAGATGAGCAAGTCCATCTCGGAATAGATCTGGCCTCCACTGCACACTCACCAGTGCCTGCTGCCAACAATGGACGCGTTGCATTTGCCGAATACCTGGGCATTTATGGTAAGACTGTCCTCCTGGATCATGGTTTCGGCCTTTTTAGCATGTATGCACATCTCAGCCAAATCAAGGTTGCAAGAGGTCGGGTGGTCTCTAAAGGCGATGTAATCGGCTTTACAGGGACTACAGGGTTGGCTGGAGGCGATCATCTCCATTATGCGATGATAGTTGGCCATACCTTTGTAAATCCAGTAGAATGGTGGGACCCAAATTGGATAAAACACAATGTGACGGATAAGCTTAAAGCAATTAAGTGAGCTAAAGCTTATCATTCGCTTAATAGGGATTAATTTTGAGAATCTATACTCAGGTGTCAGGTGTCAGGTGTCAGGAATGAATAAATGCAAAAGCTGAACACTGAAACCTGAAACCTGAAACCTGAATTAATCTAAGTACGAATTTATTAAGCGAACGATGAGTTGTTTGATCTTTAATTCCTCAATTCCTCAATTCCGGCTCGTCCGGGTTAGGCACTTTAGGCACTTCAAACTGAGGGACAGCAATGAAGCACCATAAGGTCCAAAAGACTTACCAGCAAATCAACAAGAAGATCAGGGATGGCAAGGTCGTTGTGGTCACGGCTGAAGAAATTATTGACATCCTGAAAGAAAATGGCCCGGTGGATACGGCCCGCGAAGTGGACGTCGTTACCACTGGAACTTTTTCGCCCATGTGTTCATCCGGGGCCTTTATAAATTTTGGCCACTCCGTTCCCGGGATTAAGGCTTCTAAGGTCTGGCTTAACAATGTTCCGGCATATGCCGGCATGGCTGCAGTAGATTGCTATATTGGGGCCACCGAACCGTGTGAGGAAGACCCCCTGAACAAGGTCCACCCCGGAGAATTTAAGTATGGTGGCGGCCATGTGATTCAAGACCTTGTTGCCGGCGATACCGTTCACCTCAAGGCGAGTGCCTATGGAACCGATTGTTATCCTAATCGAGGCATTGAAAAGGACATTACATTGAGAAGACTCCCACAGGCGACTCTTTGTAATCCAAGAAATGCATACCAAAACTATAACTGTGCAATAAACCTGAGCAACAAGACCATTTACACCTATATGGGTACGCTTCGCCCGAATGCAGGAAACGCAAACTATTGCTCTGCCGGACAGTTGAGCCCGCTGATGAACGATCCATATTACATGACCATCGGTATAGGCACAAGGATCTTCCTTGGGGGTGGCCAGGGGTTTGTCGCCTGGCATGGCACCCAGCACAAACCTAAGGTGAGGAGAACTAAGAAGGGGGTTCCGCTTACCCCGGCCGGTACCCTGTGCGTAATGGGAGACCTGAAAAAGATGGGCCCAAGGTGGCTTGTCGGAGTGAGCATGCAAGGGTATGGCTGCTCATTGGCAGTCGGCCTGGGTGTGCCCATCCCGATTTTGAACGAAGAGATTGCAGAATTTACGGGCATTTCGGATGATGAGATCTTTACCCAGATCGTAGACTATGGAAACGACTATCCACGTGGCATATCAAAAAGTTATGGCAGGGTCAGTTACGGCAAGCTTAAAAGTGGCGCCATCCGATTCAAGGGCCAAGACGTGCCGACTGTGCCTCTTTCGAGTCTGGTTCGGGCAAGGGAGATTGCGGAAACCCTGAAGAAATGGATACAGAAAGGAAAGTTTACCCTGGGTGAACCCCAGCAGTTGCTTCCCTCGGTCTAAGTGTGTTTGTTGAGTTTGTTGTGTTTGCGCGGTCTGTTGTGTTGTAACCGTTCACATGCCTGTATTGTCATTTCGAACAAATGTGAGAAATCTTAACATAATGAAAGGAAATTCCTAACATTGAAAGAAGAGAGATCAAATGAAGGCCCTATTCAGCCCAAAAAGAACATCTTTCGGGAATATGGCGAGGCAATCCTCATCGCTGTTATCCTCGCCCTCTTTATCCGCACCTTTGTCGTGCAGGCTTTCAAAATCCCCTCTGGTTCCATGAAGCCAACCCTTCTGGTCGGGGATCATATCCTGGTAAATAAGTTTATATACGGTGTGAAGCTTCCATTTTCAGACATCACCCTTATCCAGGTCAAGGACCCCAAACGAGGGGATATCGTGGTATTTGAATTCCCTGAAGACCCCAAAAAAGATTTCATAAAACGGGTCATTGCCGTAGCGGGCGATACGGTCCAAATCCGTAACAAAAAGGTTTACATTAATGACAAGCCCATGGACGATCCCTATGGCACCCATCTGGATCCTCACTCTATCCGGGGCGAGGCTCGACCGCGCGATAACTTCGGTCCTGTCACCGTTCCAGCCAAGTCCCTTTTTGTCATGGGAGACAACCGCGACCACAGCTACGACAGCCGATTTTGGGGGTTCGTGAACCTGCCTGCCGTCAAAGGAAAAGCCTTTATTATGTATTGGTCATGGGACAAGGAAAATACAGGTATCAGGTGGAGACGACTGGGACAACTGATCCATTGAAGGCCATGATGGTTGAATGGTTGAGTGGTCGAGTCGGACTTAACCATTCAACAACTGTAACCGTTCACGGGTTCACGGTTCAGAGGTTCAGGGTTCAGGGTTAACCGAAAATCTGAGCCGACTTCGCCATAGTAGCCGTAGGCTACGACGGCTGAAACGGTGAACTCTGAACCTGTGAACGCCTACATGCCAACACCTTTCAGTCCAAGAGCAGAAACACCGCCTTCAATGGTTGGGAACTCAAAGGGAAAGCGGTCTTGACCATGGTTGGGGGAAAGATAGTCTTTGATGAAACACGGGAGTAGGAATGCGGATAGCCAGGTTTTCATTTTGAATTCCTGTTCATCATTAATCTTTAATTTTAGTAACTTAGTCATCGTCGCCATTTGACATGACTGGTGCCGTAGAGTGTTAGTTTACTGAACACGCGATTGAACCACACCCGTCTCCCATAGCGTCAAAATCCTGCAGGTTATTAATTTTATTGATGAACTGAATTCATTCAAAATCTATCCAGTTAATCCTGTCAATCCTGTCAAAAAAATGTCCTGTACTTAGATTTTTTCTTTAAAGTGCACTAAAGGAACGA
>JAFDKF010000290.1 GCA_019307135.1 Deltaproteobacteria bacterium | reverse complement strand
GGACAGCGCTACAAAACCGAACTACAAAGGGTCCCTGAGGCTGCATGAGACCATAAAACGCTTATGTCATAAGACTTTGCTGGCCATTAGCTAATTTTTCGAGCAACCTTTAAGATTAACGGATGGGCACTAGCTACCATTCTAGACGCCAAAACAGACTTTTTGAGGGACCAATTCTCAAGGCACCACCACCTGAACATAGCCGGTTCGTCCGCTTCGATGATCGAGAGCGAGCAGGGTAATCCGCTGCCCTGGCCTTAAGGCACTGACCAGATCCACAGCGGGGATATTCTGTTTTGCCACTCGTGCTATGGCGCTTTGGCATTCCTTTAATGCCTCCTCCGCCTTCTTCAGGGCTTGCTGGGTTTTTTCTTCAAGGGCCTGGATTTGCGAGGTGGTTGCACATCCCATAAGACCAACCCCCAAACACAACCAAAACGTACTTATCCAGAGCTTTCTGGGCCAGGCGGGTGACGTAGATGCCCACTCCGTTCGTAACGATAAGACCGATGCCATATATGGCCCATTTTGCCTGCGATCTCGACGAGATAGGCGAGCCAAGCGTTGCAAGATCGGCGGTAAGAGAACCGAAGAAAGTTCAAGTATACGAAAATGGTGGAGAAAGCCACATCTTTTAAGGCGGGGATGAATCAACACCTTACGCGAGGGTTCTTAGGGGGAGCGACCCCCCTAAGGCTGGGGTTTCCAAAGGGGATTTGTTTACCTTATAAAACCCTATGGTGCCCTGGTGGAGAGCAAGGCTTGGGGGCGGCGGTTATTTCTCTGGACTGACTGGAATCGTCACTACTGGGACGGGGGAGTTTTTCACGACTTTTTCCGCGACACTACCGAAAAAATAGCCTTTCCGCCCACGGCTGGCCATTACCACCATGTCCACCTTTTCCTTGTCAATAAGCTTCAGAATTTCCTGGGCCGGGTCGCCTGTGGCAACGTGTTTGACGTACAGCGGGCACCCTTTCAAATAGTTATCGCAAATCCCATCCAGTCGCTCCTTCGCTTTTTTCTCTTCCCACTCATGAATCTTATCCATGTGGGACCGATCAAACTCTCCCGAGGGTCCGTGATAGGCCAGTTCGGCATAGGCCAGTTCCTCGATCACGTAAAGCACATGTACTTCTGTCTGATATTTCTCCGTCAACGATGTAACGTAGGGCTGAGCCTTTGCCGCGTTTTTTGAGAAGTCCGTAGGCCAGAGTATCTTCTTCGGTTCCATCTTGATACCTCCTTGATAAATATTCCTGTGCTCATACGTCCCAATAATATCTTTGACTATATTGCACTTTATCTATAGTCGGCGATCAACGTGGCCAGGGCCTCCGCACTCAGGCGTATAGCAGGTGACGTTTCTGAAATCACACTTCTTGCCACATGAAGGGCAAGTATCTGGCGGTGTTCCGGCTGTAACCAGAAATCCGCACTCAGGACATTTCCAGTAGGTCATGTCGCACTGGGGGCAAATATCCCCAACGAATTTCCCTGAAGCTGTGAAGCCACAGTGCGCACATATCCATTTCTCTTGTTTCTCTGCCATTTTGTCTACCTCCTTTCCGTTATGGATTTAGCTGCCTAATCGCTGATCGTTCGCTCTATTTTGACACTAAAAGCTTAATTCCGGGCGTCTTTTCTATACAATCATGTGAGATTTGGCAGAAAGCCGCCGAAATTGTGGCTTTTTTTGCCCAAGAACCCCGGACCCGGTATTTATGAGAGTGGCTTCGTTTCATGTGCCATCTGAAAGGTTCTCTTGAAACGGTGGCAAATAATCCCCTAACCCTCTGATTTGTCATATTTTATTTGGATATTACAAAATTAGCAAAACCGCACTTTTATTAAGCGAACGATCAGTAATCGGTTACAAATTCTTTGAACCACATTTTTTACAGATTGTAAAGAGCCTATCGAGTTCCACTAAAAAATTTCTAAGTACAGGACAAAAAAATTAGACAGGATAGACAGGATGAACAAGATTATTTTTATTTTAACCTGGGTTGAGCGGTTCAACGTTCACGGTTCCCGGTTGAAGAGCCCCCGGCCCAGACCCTGGCCCAGACCGGGATTATAAGCTTAGTAGAAAATCATCTTGGGATGTCGCGCCCCTGGCCCAGACCGGGATGATAGGGACGGCACATCAATGCTAAAGCTGTCGCGCCAGGGCGGGCAGGGCAGGCCTAACTGGCTGTTAGCAAGCCGACTTCGCCAAAGTAGCTTTAGCTACGACGGCTGAAAAGGATGACGCGTCAATAAAGGTAGTAAGGTTCAGCGGTTCAACGTTCAGGGGTTAAAACCGTGAACCCTGAACCCTGAACCCTGAACCTGGAACCGATCACTTTAGGTTTAAGATAAGGGAGCCGGATATTTTTTTGGGCTTTTCCCTTATCTTGTGGTAATAATTTGTTGTTGAGTGAGAATGCGTGGCAGAGGGCTGGGGCTGAGGTGACCAATCTGGAGCATTTCCATGCTGTTTAGAACGATTACCAAAGAAAACTTCAAAAAGATGGTCGAGGACCTCATGGAGGAAAATGAGGTCATCGGTCCGAAATCAAGAGATCGGGACAAGGAAGGGAACAAGATTTACAGGTTCTTGAAGCTCAATTCCTTTGATGAGCTTGAGATGGACTATACCCGATCCTATTCCTCGCCCAAGAACTATTTTTTGCCGTTCAAGGAAGACCTCGCTACCTATCGCTTGGAGGACAAGGGTTGTGCGATATCAACGCCCTCTTGAAACTTGATCAGGTGATGTTAAAGAGTGCCTACCCTAACCCGTACTATTTTGCGCGAAGGCGAAATACCTTGATCATAGGACTAGATCACGAGCCTCTGGAAGATTGTTTTTGTCGGTCGATGAATACTGACACGGCCTTTCATGGTTTTGATCTATTTTTAACCGACATCGGGGATAGATATTTTGCAGCGATCAATTCCGATACTGCTTACATCGTCTTGAACCGATTCAATGCGCGGGAGGTCACAGAAGAAGACCAACTCCGTTACAAGAGAGTAAAGAAGCAGATTGAGTCAAAGTTCAAAACGCAGGTTGACATAACAATCTTACCCGAATTGATGGACCTGGAATTTGAGTCAGAAGTCTGGAAAAAGTGGGGGGATAAATGCCTGAGCTGCGGTAGTTGTGCCATGGTATGTCCCACCTGCTATTGCTATGGTGTAGAAGAGGACATCGATCTGAGTTTTACC
>JAFDKF010000314.1 GCA_019307135.1 Deltaproteobacteria bacterium | reverse complement strand
AAGCCCAGTGCTACAAGGGCATAGATGCTGCCTGTGGAAAGGCCAGAGACTACGTACTGCAAAAAAAGTGACATTTTTTAACCCTCATTTACATACAACAATGAAGAAGGCAATACACAATTGTGGTTACCGAAACGGCCAGTTCCGCAAGTATAGCCTCATCTTGAACCACCTACCGTAAATCCCAAATGGTTCAAAGATCAAAATGATGAGTATGGTCACGCCATACACGACGGGCACCAGTTCCCTATAGGCGCTGAATACCTGCGGCACTAAAATGACAAAAGCTGCTCCCATGATCGAGCCTTCCACCGACGCGAGGCCTCCGATGATGACGGCCACAAAAAGTGTGATGGCTTCCATAAATGTGAACATATTTGATGACGGCCACAAAAAGTGTGATGGCTTCCATAAATGTGAACATATTGGGCTCAAGATAGCCCAAGAAGAGGCCGTAAAGCCCTCCCTGAACCCCGGTGTAAAAGGAGCTGACAGCAAAAGAGAGCAGCTTGTAGCGGGGCAGGTTCACACCTATAACCTCGGCAGCGATGTCATTGTCACGAATGGCAATAAAAGCACGCCCCATATAGGAGGAGATGATATTATAGGTGGCAATCGTAAAGATAAGGGCGATTAAAAAATTGAAATAATAATAAAAGGTAATCCGTGATAGACCAAAGAGCGGGGAGAGCTTTTGAATGATCAGCCCCATACGGCCGCCGGACAGAACTTCGGAATTAACAAATACCTGGTACACAGCAACACCGAACCCCCAAGGTGGCGATGGCTAAATAAGGGCCCTTGAGACGGAGAGAGGGAAAGCCAACCACCAGACCAAACAGCCCGGCCGCCAGGCCCGCACAGGCAAGTCCTATGGGCCAGGGGATACCGAGACGACTCATGTGCCCGAATGTGAATGCACCGATGGCTAAGAATCCTGCCTGGCCAAAGGAGATCTGGCCCGTGTAGCCGATGAGAATGTTTTGCCCCTGAACGCCTACTGTGTAAATAAAGATGATCGGAGCATACCAGGGGAGCAAGAGCAAGGCCAATACAAAGGCCCCTACCCAGACCCGTGTCCAGGGTTTGCGGATGAGCTGGAGTTCCTCTTTGTAACTTTCTATGAGATCCATCCTGGTATATCCTTAATGTCGTTGACACCGAGCGAAACGAAGATCAAGGTCACCGGGCCATTTCGGGCGTAGGCAATTCAAAAATCCTAAATTCGAATATTGAAATCCGAAACAAATCCAAAATTCAAAATTCAAATGTTCAAAACGTTTTTATTGAGCGATATGTATCGGAAGTTTTCATTACTTTGTTTAAGATTTTGTGCTTTGGTCATTTGTATTTGTTTCTAATTTCGTGCTTCGGATTTCGAGTTTAAACATGAGTCTGTGCAATCCTTTGTACATTTTCTCGATCATGTCCGCATAACGTTTTTCAAGATAGCGCCGCTTGACTTTCTTGGTGGGCGTGACATCACCATCTTCCTCGTAGAAACGCCTGGGCAGTAATTTGAATTTCTTGATGGTTTCCACCCTGGCAAGGGTCTTGTTGACCTTTGAGATTTCCTTTTCAATGAGCTTTTTTATCTCCGCATTTTGTGTCAGGTCGGCAAATGTGGTGAAAGGGACCCTGTTGTCCTGGGCATATTTGGTAACATTGTCTTCATCGATAAGAATAAGAGATACTAAGTATTTCCGGCCGTCCCCGATAACAACGGCATCCTGGATATAAAGAACTGAATTTCAATTTGTTTTCTATGAAGGCGGGGGTGATATTTTTGCCGCCTGCCGTGATGAGAATGTCCTTCTTCCTGTCTAAGATCTTGAGGAACCCGTCTTCCATTACTCCCACGTCGCCGGTATAAAGCCACCCGTCTTTGATTGTCTCGGCGGTGAGTTTGGGGTCCTTGAAGTATCCTTTAAACACGCCGGGACCCTTGGCTAAGATTTCGCCGTCTTCGGCAATCTTTACCTCGATCCCGGGAATTGGCTCTCCCACATATCCCCAGCGCGGCCGATCCAATCTCTGGAGCGCAATGACGCCTGTGGACTCTGTCTGGCCGTAGCCCTCTCTCAAGGGTATGCCCAGGGCGTTGAAATACTCAAAAAGCTCGGGAGAGGCAGGGGCCGCCCCGCATACGGCTAAGCGAACCCGCTCAAAGCCCAACTGGCGTTTCAAATGGTATAGAACCAGCAAATACAGGGGCCAGTAAAGCAGCCCCCACCAGAACCGCTCCCGGCTCCCCTTTTGTGTACGCACGTGGCGCAGGCCGACACCAAGTGCT
>JAFDKF010000289.1 GCA_019307135.1 Deltaproteobacteria bacterium | reverse complement strand
TCTCACCGCTTGAAACCGCGGCGCACGAATAGCCCATCCTGCGAATCATACGCGTGGTCACCTCTTCCACTGCTTCGTCATCATCAACAATCAGGATGCCCTGGAGTTCTTGGTCTTTCATGTTTGCTACCTCGCTTTGTGAAGCCCCGGCCCCGTAAACTCAGAGATCAGAAGTCAGAGATCAGAAGTCAGAAGTCAGAGATCAGACCTCTGATCTTTGACCTCTATTCTTTTAACTGAACCGTGAACATAGGAACTTTGAACCTGAGTAGTTACTGAGTAAGGTAGGTCGTTTAACTGCATGTTCTATGCCAAAAGTCGATAGTACCAGAGGTCCCAAAGGTCATATTTTCAAGGTCTTCCAAGCATCTGTCCTACTGCGGCAACAACGGCCTCGGCAGTAATGCCAAATTTTTCCAAAACAACAGCCCCCGTTCCCACCCCATGGGTACTGCCCCCTCAACAGCTATTCGGGCTTTTACTCTGGCTGGCAGGACCTTTTCTCGATAGGAAGCTTCCTGGGCCTCAAAAACCTCCCAGCTCGGCATACTGACTACCCGAACCGCAACCCCTTCCTGGACTATCTTTTCATAGGCAGCCAATGCCAGATGGACCTCTGATCCGGTGGCAAGGATCAGGGCTTCCGGTGTGCCCTGTGGCGCATCTGCCAGGACGTAGCCCCCCCGCAATACACCCTCGGGTGAGGCAAATCGGCTTTGGTCGATGATAGGGACCTTCTGTCGGGTAAGGATTAAAGCAGTGGGGCCATCTTTGCGATTCAGGGCAGATTGCCAGGAAAAGACTGTCTCGTTGGCATCGGCCGGTCGCAGGACCACCAAGTTGGGTATAGCCCGGAGCGCGGCTATCTGTTCGACTGGCTGGTGGGTGGGGCCGTCCTCTCCCACGGCCACAGAGTCATGGGTGAAAACATAGATAACTTGCAGCTTCATCAAGGCGGCCAGGCGTATGGCCGGCCGCATGTAGTCGGAAAAGACCAGGAACGTGGCCCCGTAGGGTACCAGGGCCTTACCCAGGGCCATGCCATTTAATATGCCTCCCATGGCATGCTCGCGTATGCCAAAATGGATGTTTCTCCCGCACGGGTCATTCTTGAACACCCCCAAGCCCTCAATAAAGGTCTTTGTAGACGGGGCAAGATCCGCAGACCCGCCCAACAGGGCGGATAGCCTTGGGGCCACGCTTTCGAGGACCTTGCCTGAAGCGCTCCGGGTGGCTATGGGACCCTGATCAGCCTCGAACATGGGCAGGGCCTCTTCCCAGCCCTCGGGCCACTTTCCCTCATGGCGTTCTTTCCACTCTCTGGCCAGGTCCGGATATTCTCCGGCATAAGCGTCAAAAAGACGTGTCCATTCTGCTTCCAACACACGGCCCTTGTCCAGGCAGGTTCGAAAATGCGCAAGGGCCTGTTCAGGGACATGGAACGATGTTTCAGGCCAGTTGAGCCTCTCCCTGACCAACTTAGTTTCTTCGACTCCCAGGGGCTCGCCGTGGGCCGATGCATTGTCCTGTTTGTGGGGGCTTCCGTATCCGATATGGGTGCGGGCAATAATCAAAGAGGGTCTGTCTCTTTCTTGCTGTGCTGCGCTCAAGGCTGAGGCAATTTGAGTGAGATCGTAGCCGTCCACCTTTTGCACATGCCAGCCGTAGGCCTCAAACCGCTTGCCTACATCCTCTGTGAAGGTGAGGTCTGTGCTACCCTCGATGGTGATACGGTTGTCCAGGTAGATGTAAATCAAGCGTCCCAGGCCAAGATGGCCTGCAATGGAGGCTGACTCTGAGGCAACTCCCTCCATCATGTCGCCGTCGCTGACCAGGGCATAGATAAAATAATCGACCAGTGGGTATCCAGGCCGGTTGAAGTACTGGGCAAGGTATTCTTGTGCCATGGCCATGCCTACTGCGTTAGAAAAGCCCTGGCCTAAAGGGCCGGTCGTGGTCTCCACACCCGGGGTGAGCCCGTATTCGGGATGGCCCGGGGTGATGCTGTTCCACTGGCGGAATTGGCGGATATCCTCAAGGGAGACATCGTAGCCCGCCAGATAAAGAAGGGCATAAAGGAGCATCGACCCATGGCCGGCCGAAAGCACAAACCTGTCCCGGCTTGGCCATTCAGGATTGGCCGGGTTGTGTTTCAAAAACCGGGTCCACAGGACGTATCCGATGTCTGCGGCCTCCATCGGCATGCCTGGATGCCCTGAACGGGCTTTTTCCACGGCGTCTACAGCAAGCATGCGGATGGTGTTGATACAAACTTGGTCGAGTCTGTCTTTCTGTTCCACGCTCTCAATCTTCCCGGTGATTTCTCGATCAGATTTCACTTCACTCCTCCATCATCGTTATTCGTTATTCGTTATTGGTTATACGTTATTCGGTTTGGCATTCATCTTTATTTTTGCTCCACAACGATAAGTATAGTCCTTAAGAAAAACATTTTGGGGTTACGGGCTCTATTATGAGCCGACTTCGCCATAGTAGCCTATGGCTACGACGGCTGAAAATGAGAATGCTATGATTTCACTTGTGGCAGATGCTGGATGCTCGATCCTGGATAACAGACTGATTTCTAACATTTTATCCAGTATCCAGTATCCAGTATCCAGTATCAATAAGTTGACGCCTAAAAAGCCC
>JAFDKF010000147.1 GCA_019307135.1 Deltaproteobacteria bacterium | reverse complement strand
CAGGAAGAACATGGGATTCGGTTTCGCCATACAGCTACGTAAATCACGCCAATAAGGGTTGATACATTCCGTCTCCCTCAGTGTGCCTTCGGACGCCGAGTCAGTTTCCGGCGCAATTGCCGTGCCCGGCCGGGAGTCGAGCAGGCGATGCCGGAAGATACGCTCAGACAGATATTCCAAGCCGTTCGGAGAGCACCAGCACAACCCTTTGTCTTTCAAATACTTAGGCAGCCAGACCACGTAGTTGTCACCACTTTTTTCGGCTGGGTAGAGATAAGTGAAACGACAGTTGAGCCCGATTTCCCATCCGAGTTTGCCGTAGTCAGGAAAGCTGTCACCGTTTCTTGATCGGGCTATTTCAGCAGTCACAGCACCATGAAGCGCCCTAGCCGGTACGTAAAGACGGCAACGATTCAATGTCCCTGCCGGGGGCATGCCGATAAAAAGCGGTGCTTCAAGTCGCCAGACCCACTTATGCAGCGTCCATGTCATGTCCGCACCTCGCTCTCCTCCCGCAGCCGCGCGTGATAGCGGGCATAGACGAGAGATTGCCGGACAAGATCATGAGCGAGAAGCAGTTTGTCAAGGTCGTTGGCCAGTTCCTGAAGCGAGGTAAAGAGATCAGCGTTACCTGAGAGCAAAGGAACCTGGCGCGGCGTCTTTTTCAAAAACTCGAGGAGTTTCTCGGTTGTTCCCTTCCCATTGCGTGTTTTGAGAAAGAGAAAGAGAGCATAGACGCCTTGCTCTTCCAAGATCGCGAGAGCATCCGTAACAAGCTGCTCCAGTTCCTTGGACGGCTTTGTTGCGATGTCCTTACCTGCTTTGGCACAAGCAAGATCCAAGTTTTCAAAGGTTGGGGCGTCCGTCATCACGAGGCCTCCTTTTCCGTCTTGTCTATCGCGGAAGAATTCTGGGCTTTCAACACGCGAAGCCGTCCCATACCCCGGCTCCCCATGCCGCCGATGCCCAGATGTTCCAGATAAGAGTCAGTACAGGCAACAACTGCCTTTACTTTGTGGGGGGAATCGACAGCCGTGACAGGGTTTTGATTGATCTTGAAGTGCTTTGGATTTCGACAGGTTACTTCCCAAACAAGTACTGTTCCTCGAGGCAAGGCCTCGTAGGTGAACAATGCTCCTTCTTCGGCTGCACCAGTGCCCGGGTCGATAGCAACTGAAGTGCGCACCTCCAGATTGCTGTTTACAATGTGGGTGAAGAGCTTGTCGGAAACGACTCCCAGACGGTCGGCGATGTACTTGGGAAGACCGATGTTGCGAAGTTTCGAATCAACATCCTTCACGTTTCCCCAGTCTGTTTTCAGAGGTAGGAAAAGCCAGCCGATATTCAATGATTCAACAGCTTGCCCTTCGCTCTTGCGGTAAAGGGCATTCTGATCCGGAAGGTCGTCAAGGTGTGTCAATCCTATGCTGCTGGCTTGCCGCAATGCCACGGGGCAGGTTATCCATTGCGGCCCCAACTGCGACGCGACGGGAAAAAGCAGCACGTGCATATCACTGAACGCAGCCAGACCCGCGAATCCGCCGCCGGAATCCTTGCCCGTGGCGAAACCAAATACGGTGCAAACCCGGCAACCGGCTTGGCCGCAATGCCCAGAGTCACCGCCGCCTTGCCCGGCACAATCGGGGTAATATGGTTTGGGCCTGTTTTTTTCTTGTCGAGAGTCTTCATAATGCATGGCCGCATAGGCTCGCATGACCCCCGCCAGGCTCGAACCCGGGATTTTCGGTATCCGTGTGACCGGGTCACGCACGATGGTGTTGTCCACGCGCCCCAAACGGCTTCCGCCCGTGCCCACATGGATAGGATCGAGCGCCATGCCGGCGAGCGGAAATGTTTCAAAACTTCTATTATCTGTTGTCATCTGTCACCTCCGGATACTTGTTTTTTCAATACGCTCATGTGCCATTCCAGGCTCCAATCCAGGAGACCGTCCCGTGCAGCCTCCACCAGAGTCTCCAGACAAGCGCCCCGAGCTCTCAATCGTTTGTGGAATACTGCTCGCACGAGATCAAGCCAGGCTTCTTGTCCACCTTCAATCCGGGTCCTGTTGGGTCCCTGCCAGGCCTCGCGCCGTTCGACCACTTCGGACCACGCGCCGCGGAGTGCGGTCTGACTTGGAGCAATATCTTTTATCAACTTCCAGAGATCACGCATCCGCTTCCACTCCATAAGCCGGTGCTTCCTTCCTTCCACGGCTTCGAATCGCCTGGCCGTGTCGTCCATGAATATGGTGGCGACCAACGGGGGATAAACGAAAATACTGTCCCCGCTTCGCAGGTCCTTGGCGTGCCGGTAGGTCTGCCCATTGGGATGCTGGAAATCATGTGGAAACCGCACTTGTCTATCTTCCACGGCAAGGTATGGATAGAACACGTCTTCTCTGCCATCAGGGAGCTTAACCTGCACGGTCCTCAGCGCATTTTGTCCGTCAGGACAAACAAGACTGAGAGCGACAACCCCTTCCCGCGTTTCGCTGTGATCAATCCGCCGGGTTTCAGGAGTGTCCCTGTTCGCAGTTAAATCTGCTTCAATATTCCGTATAGCTTCAATAACAGCCTGAAACGGGCTCTTTCTTGGAAAAGCCACTACCCCAACCTGCAGCGGCAGGCGATCCCAGACACGGGCAAATTGATCATTCCATGCGCGGACCGCCCGATCCACGCATGCAGATGCCGTTTCTAAGGGCACAAGGACCCGAAAACGCACAGGGGAAAGATCAAGGGGGATAACCGGGTGGTAGCACCCCAACTCTCCCACCTCATCGGACACCAGCCTCACTTTCAATTTTTCAGTCTTTTTTTTGTATTCTCTGTCTTCGGCTTTCAACTCCACCGTAAATCCGCTTAGACTATCCTTGCCTTGCTCCGGTTTCAGGAGCCGAGATAAGTTGCAGATGGTAAGGAAATCCTTCGATTGTTCCCTATACAACAGGCTGACGGGAGCGTCACTATGACGTCCGTTGTAAACCTGACGGTCTTCCCACGGACCGGAAGAACCATTACCCCGCTTGATGACCAATCGCCGGGTGCGCCAGCGATTTCGGTCTGCGGCTACCAAAACACGGAATTCGGTAAGCAACGACTTAAAGAAATCTTTGGCCTGCCGCTGAAAGCGATAGATACGCCCTGGCGAGGCGAGTTTCCGAAAGAGTTGGTGAGTGAGCCATTTGGCGGCGCGTTCGTCATTGTCGAGAGCATCCCATTTCGGTGCGTCAGCGCGGTCTTCGACGATGTCGAAAAAGAATTCCTCCCAATTGTTGGCCTTCCCAAATCCGGCGTGGAGTTTCGTGAATACGTTATCGGTTCTAGGAAAATTTTTAGCGTTGAGTTTTTTCTGAGTATGACTCAACATGCTCTCGTAAGGCTTATCAGACCTTATGGGGCTTTGTTTCAATCTTGAATGTTCGTTCCATTCCGGAATCGCCTGCGTCCTGAGAGAATCGAGACGGGTTCCGTCCAGCCAGGGTTCGATATCCAGACTCATGGTGACCAGGGCAACACGGTCATTGGCGTCGGCCAGCTCGCTGATCCAGATAGAGTCTGTTTCAATTTCTCCGCTCAGCCATTTGTCAAGTCTGCCTGTCCGACGATCCTTGCAAACCTTGCAAGGAGTTTGTTTGCTACTGTTGTCGCCGTTGCCACGCACCAGGCAGACCGGGCAAACATGGCCGCCCGATAAATCCTCTCCAGATATTGCCCAGTCGCAATGCAGCGGCACAGCCATGGTCTCACGTGCCTTTCGGATTTCTGCTGTCATCCCGACAAGAGCGCGTGATGGCTCACTGATCCTGCAATAAGGAGGCGTTTCGAGATTGGCTTTACGAGCGTAGCCATCGATCTTTTGCGCCAAGCACTTTTCCCAATCAGCGATTTGCAGATCGCTCCCTTGGCTTTGGTGGTCGAATCGCTCCCCAGGAAACGAAAAGGCATGAACTTCTCCGTCTGCATAGAGCAGAGAACCCACTGCAAGGTCAACCTCGACGAACCTGCGGACCTTGAAGAAAAACTCGTCCAGCGCCAGCCGTGCCCCGGTCCAGTCGCCGATTTTCACCGACCGAGCCTCAAAGTGGTCTACCCCGATCCCGATGGTCAAGAGCCGCCAGCGGGTCTGCTGTTTTAAGCTGTTGTTGGTCCAAGGGAATGATTTGCCTTCCAGAATCGCTCCGGCCGCAGCACTCTTGAACAGCGCAGCCGCGACATAGGATTGGTCAAAAAGCGTGACGTCGTTGTTCGGTAGTCTCGTTTCGGCCAACGTGCTTGAAAACGCCTTGCATAACCATTTTCCCCGCCCGACGGCGTTTTCGCGCCATCGCCACCAGTCTTCGATGCCAGTTTCAGATGAAGTGCCACTCCCAAGTTTCTTCAGCTCGGTGAGTAGTCCTTCGATCTGCACAAGCAGCCGTTTCCAACCTGTTTCGGTCAGCAATTCAGGTGGATCGGCCAGAAGGTTGCGCGCTGGTTGGCCGAAGGCCGTGGATAACCACATATGGGTGGCATCCTGGCCGAGGTATTTAGAAGTATCCTTGGGAAGGTTTTTCTCAATACCCGACGCCATGGCGTGTCCAGCCTGCAGCAGGCCAACGAGGTTCCCCTGAGATTTACCGTCTGCGTGTTTGGTGATGAACTCAGTAAGCGTTTGGGGCCATACGACCTTATCTTCCAAATTGTCTGAGTAATTGTCCCTTACCCATTTCAGTAGGTCATCCCAGGGAAATGGCGGGGTCTCCAGTTCATGCCACGCCTTGTAGTCATAGTTGTCCTTTTGACCACCATGCCATAGCAGTAAATCGACCTTGGCCTTGCCGGTCATGTGCAGCCACCCGATAGCCTCCAGGGCCAGAAGCAAGGGGCGGTGTTGCCGCAGCTTGTCGGGCAATTGAAATCCGGTCATCGGCCACCTCCCTCCGGGGCAAGCGCGCTTCTCGCCTCCTTCTTGAAGTTTTCCGCGTTCCGTAAAGAGAAGGAGAATTCTGGGTGAGACAATTCACTTTTCAAAACCTTGAGTTCCTCGAAACTCTTGATTTTGGCTTTTTTCATGGATCGCGGCGCAGTCTTTCTATCCCCGTTTGGGGCCTTTGAGAATCCGTCCCATTGTTTGATCTTGGCCGCGCCCCATCCGGCGGTGCGCTTGGCAGAGATGCCATACTTTTCGAGAAGCGCCGCTATAGAGTCGATGAGGCTATCGATAACGTCGGGGGGCTTTACCTCATCGACTTCAATAGCTCCGGGCAAGGGCGCATAGAGCAGTCGTAATCGGCCTTTGGTTTCGGCCGGGACGACCTCGTAGTAAACGGGCTGCCTCCCGGCTCGGCGGGCGCGGCTATGGGGATTGATCACCTCAAAGCCGATCTTATTGAACCAGGTCGGATAGAAGACCAGGGCACCATGCCGGAAGCGCTCATTCTCGTCCTTTTCGTTGCCGAAGAGATGCACGATCCAATCAGGCTCTTTCCAGTCATCCATCTTCATGTCATGTGATTTCAGATGACCGAACAAATCCGCCTGCATGCGGCAGGCCCAGCGCAAGAGCCCCTTCCACGAGGCCGCTGACATGTAAGGTACACCAAAGACCCGGTCCTTGCGCACCGGGTTGTCCAGCACGTGAAACGGCCGGTCGTCCTTGGAGTGCCAGGGCGTCTCCAATGTGAAGCGAACCTCGATCCCGAGCCAGGAGGAATCGGGCAAGCGGGAGAAATCAGGCTCCAACATGAGATCAGCCGGTAGCTGGATATTTTCCAGTTCTGCCGCCCGTTTCATGTAGCACCGACGCGCTTCGTTCTTGGGGTCCGGTGCCCCTTGCGGCTTACTTTGGCATGACCACACCGTGCAGCCGTCCGCAAAGCCCGAAGCAAGACCGGATTCATTTACTCTATTTGGGTAAGTTTGCTGCTTACCTAGAGATGCGTAGTAGTCAAAAGTCATGGGCGGTCCTCCTTGTCGACGAAGAGTTGGTTAATGATTTCATCACCCGTGAGGAAATCCCAGCCGTTCTTTCCCCATACGTTTGGATTTTCCAGTTTTTGCTTCATTGCGGTGAAATCGATCAACCCCGGTTTCACGAAGCCAAAGGTCCGCGCAGGATTCTTGAAACTGAATACCTTCTTGCTCTCCTGTTGTGAGCCTGCAAGCCATCGTTCGATTTTATTGTTATTGACCAACAGTTCGCTGTAGCGCGAAGGGTATCGCTTTGTCTTTGGGCACTTTCGCGGAGGATTGTGAATACCCCCACACTCTCGGCACGCTTTACTTTCTTTCCGACGGAGCACTATGTTGAATGAGCTGTCACTGGCTGTTGTGCGGCCAAGGTGCTTTCCATTCACGTACCAAAAATTCTCTATAGAAGCCCATGCGAAATCTCCATCAGCCACCTTCCGCCATTGAGATACATACTTTTTCAAAGCATCAAGTACTATACGGTTGAATTGCGGAGCCTGGATTATTTCCATCAACCCAAAATCTTTGTGATGCTCCTCGCCCGCCCGGTTAGGCTCGTCTGAGGGCTTCAATACCGTCCTGCCGCCGATCGCCCCATATTCGGCGATTAAGTGAAGAGTCGCGTCCAAGAGTGCCCATTCCTCGCGTCGGATTGGCCGGAGCGGCGTAAAGCGGAGGCAGAACGTCGTGTCCTTTTTGATTTGAATCGCCTTGGGCTGGTTATTCTCATCCAACACATCGAAGCGAGACTTCCGCCCCCATCCGGTGCAGCCGAAGAACTCACAAACAACACAATGGTTCCGATCCTCGCACTTCGTATCGCTTGCATCGCAGGCCCCCCCACGCAGTCCTCGCACCAACACTTCGAACCACCAGCGGATAGAGCCAAGCAGGCCAGTGGTGACGAGTCTCTTAGCCTTCCTATCAACTGAGCCCGTCCACAGGTCCGTCAAAGCTTTGCACTGATAGGTCCGTTCGCCTTTCTCGACGGTCATGGTTTACCTCCCTTTGCTGATATCTTCCGCAGTATGGCTAGGTCACTTATGTGACTTATTTTCTCTTTTTGATAACAAAGCCTGCGAACTGCCCGTGCCTTTGCATGGTCTTTGCCCCAAAGAGCCAGCCCCTTCTGGCGCAGATAATCCTGAAAATCCAGCAGAAGCTCCTCAAGGCTCGCCCGCGCAACCCCGATGAGCTTGAGTTCGAACTTTTTGGAGGTGCCGGAGGCCATGCAGCCTTCGGTCACGCCGCAGGCGTGATTTTGTTTGCCGCTCCGCGCCGCCTGCACCATCTGGTCATGGGTACGCGAGCGCCTGGAAATAAACCGGTCGCAAAACACCACTGTTGCGTCATAAACAATCTCCGCCATCTGATAGGATTGCAGATCGCGGTAACCGCCGTGGGGCGGGATGAGTTGAGGAGCCTCTGCGCTTTGTTTGTTTTGCGGATTGTCCATCATGGCGTCTTACCCCTTTTCATTCAACTGTTTCCGTTTTTTCTGAGGAATGTCCAGATAGTTCTCTGGGGAGACAACCTTCTTGCGGGTCTTTCGTTCCAGATCTTTTCTCGCCTTCCCTGCAACCTCTCCACCCTTGTGAGCAGCACGCTTGCTTTCCTGAAAACCCTTTGCATCATCCACCCGCGTTATCTCAGTCGTGGCCGCCTCTCCAAGCATGGAAAAAATCAATTCA
>JAFDKF010000288.1 GCA_019307135.1 Deltaproteobacteria bacterium | reverse complement strand
CGCAGTTTCAATAATAGCGCGATTTATCGAATAATTATGTCAAAGAGCAGACGCCACGAGTATTATCAACAAGTTGCCATAACCTGAACCGAAACAAACTTTAGACTCACGAGTTGTAATAAGGGTGCGTCAAAATTGACTCGTGGACTGGTAGCGCTTCACTTGAGTACTCCGGGACCAAATTTGGACACACCTGTCCTGTTGTCCTGTCTCTTGCGTCATTGAATTCGGTGAAACGTGAGCTATGCCATTTCTTTTCTGGCAAGCGTCAATAGATTCGCTGAGACAATAGAAGCCCATACATAGCTCTTGAAAGAGCGAAAGCCTTTCCAGATACATCTGCTTAAGCCAAAACATCTCTTGAGCCATGATATACCTGACTCAACACCGGCCCGGAATCTACGCAGCCTCTTATAAACCCACTCACTGCGACACATATCTTCTATCTCAAGACCTCGCTTTTTGGAAAAGCAAACATCTTTCACTCCCTTTCCTTTGACCGATTCTAGATTCTTCTTTGAAGCAAATCCGCCATCCAGGGCTACCTTGAGCGGGTAACGACCATAATATCATTCTGACGATCAATCATCTGGCCAGTCAAAGTGGAGTCAGCAGGATTGCCGTCTACGATCACACAATCAACAATAAGGTTAGACACCCCGCCGGTCAGACAGATTTTGTGGCCATAATGTGTTTCTCGACGATCCTTAACAATGATATCAGTGTGGGGCTCAAAGATAGAGACAACTTTCTCTGAGGCAGGAACAGACTCGTCGTGTATAACCCTACGTTCCGTTTGCTCAATAACTCGCCAAGCTAATTCGATGTATTTCTTCAGCTCTTCGGCCATTGCTTGCGCCGTTGTCATAAGAGCTGCATTTGTGGGAACATATCCTTCAAGCAATGACGCAGCACTTTGTGCATAACCGACAGTCTTACGGGTCACTTTAATAAGATCCGCGTATGGCTTTTTACGAGCCTTTTCACTCTTGGCATTTAAAATGGCCAGCATCCTTCGTTTGGCCCGCCTAGTATGGTCAGTAAATTGAATACCTAAATCATCAAATCGACTCTTAGCCTGATCAACCATTCGTGCAAGAACTCGAACCGAATCCCACAGAAGATTTGAGTCTAAAGGGTCATGTATATTGGAAGAGACAACCGTGCAGTCAATCCGGACTTCTCGTCCCTTTTCAATATCCTTATCTTCGGCATCCCCAAGGATGACTCGATTTATGCCTTCCCACGTTTCAGGCGACAATGCTTTGATATTACTACAAAGCGCCGACTTCCCGAACCCTTTATCCCTGATGCCGATTCGACAAAACTGCCTATAGCAAATGGGGTCAACAATATGAAAAGCAAGGTTTTCGTAGCTGTAGTCCTCCATTTGCTTGATGATCGCCGCACGCACAATTTGCTCGGCCGTCATCCCCTCCGCTCCAGTTCCCGGATTGCTCACGTTCACAGTAAGGTCTTGCAACGCCATTTCATAGATGATAGGGTTCCTATCAAGAATTCGGCTGATATGTTCCAATTTCTCTGCGTGCGGATGGTCAACGGAAATTATCATGATGGACATCTGTTTTTGATACTTCTTTCGCATTTCGGGACAGCTCCTTTAACTTTGGGGTCGGACCAAGCTAACCAGTTGAAATGTTATGGAAAACGCTCCAAAAACAGGGCATTTTGGGCCTTAAAACCGCATTTTTGACCCCAAAATGGAGTGTTTAACAAGGGGGCATTGGAATGGTAACCAGCAACCGTGTGAGAAATGGCACGGGCTAATCGACATTATATTCCCGGTTATGTTTGGCATTTAACCCATCGCTGCCATAAAAGAGAATTTCTTTTAAAGTTTTCGAAGGAAGATGGTTGCAGTGGTTATTTGAAGGGGCCCGGGGTCACATCTTCATTTGTCATTTAAAGGTTTCCTGGCGGCCGGATGGGGAATCACCCATCAGTTGCGGCCCGGCACAAATCTTACCCATTTCACCTCAAAGCACTTTTGGGTAATTTTTCGCTGTACGCCCGACTCTCCTGCACCAGTACGGTGTCATTCTTACCCATTTCAGCTCAAAGCACTTTTGGGTAAATTTTCGCAGGTTGTCAGACAGGATCTACAGGATCTCTGGGATTTTCTTGTTCATCACTTTCCTGACGAAAATGATGAAATCCAATCCGCCTTCGGCAGACGATGTGCCATCTAAATCCGCAATCCCCAATCCAAAATTCAAA
>JAFDKF010000146.1 GCA_019307135.1 Deltaproteobacteria bacterium | reverse complement strand
ATGACCTTTAGACTTTTTCCTGACGCTTCCAAATAAGCATGCAGGACAGCGGAGTTCCTCTCGGGGGCCGGCGTGCACCAGATGTAAAATAAACTACCCCGATAAAATCGCTGCGATAGCGGGATGGCAGTTTGAGTTGAATTGCCCTCTCAGCAATTCAACTCAAAACCTCTGTGCCTCTGTGAACTCTGTGAGAGATAAAACAAATCACTGAACGGTTAGCTTTTCAAAAGATCCTGCAATTCTAATAGGCTTGTCATCACAAGCTCAACCCCGAAAACCGCCTCGACGTGACGTTTAACGCTCTCGCGTACTTGATTCATGGATACTTTACAGGAAAGCTCCCGCTCCATTGATGTGGTCCCTATATCCTGAAGACCGCAGGGATTTATCCAGCCGAAAGGCTTCAGTGAGAGATTCACGTTAAATGCCATGCCGTGAAAGCAGATTCCCCGGCGAATTGCGATTCCGACACTCCCCAGTTTGTTATTGCCGACCCATATTCCCCTGTTAATCGGATTCCTCTCAGTCTTAATTTCCCAGTCCAGAGCGGCCCGAATCATGACTTCTTCGAGATTTTCAACGTAATCGCTTACTGCCAGCCTGGCTACTCGTAGATCAATGATCGGATACATAACGAGCTGGCCAGGGCCGTGAAAAGTAATGCTGCCGCCGCGCTCCACCTGGATTACGGGAATTCCTGCTTTTTCCAGAAAATCCGCGGACACCGCCAGGTTGTTCAACCCGCCCCTGCGACCAAGGGTGAAAACAGGGGGATGTTCCAATAACAAGACAGCATTTGTGTCAATGATTTTGTCTTTTCTTGCAGCCACAAGCTGACTCTGAAGATTCCATGCCTCCCTGTACCCTGTGGCAGGGAGCTCAATGCAGAGCCATCTTTTGTCGTAGTTGGTATTCACCCCATGGCTCAGGCCTACAAGATGTGCTTTTTCAACCACTATGCATAATCCAGTGTCGAGTATCCAGCATCCAGTATCCAGCATCCAGCATCCAGCATCCAGTTATCCCGCAAGACATGGCTTCCGCGCTGCTGCTACTTCATCCAGTCTTTTTACTTTGCAGCGTTTCGGTGCGTCATGCAGCCGGTCAGGGTCTTGCCTGGCCTCGTTTACAACGGCTTTGAATGCTTCAATGAACTGATCGATCTCTTCTTTTGACTCTGTCTCAGTAGGTTCGACCATGATCGCACCGTTTACCACCAGCGGGAAATAAACAGTGGGCGGATGAAATCCGTAATCCATAAGTCGCTTGGCCATATCCAGGGTCGTCACTTTGCCGGCCTTTTGATGTTCATCTGAAAAAACGCATTCATGCATACACGGTCTGTCGTAGGCAAGATGCAGTATCCCTTTTAGCCTTTCCTTGATATAATTTGCGTTTAACACAGCAAGCTGGCTGGCCTTTTTCAGATTCTTTGGCCCCATGGTGCGAATATAACTGTACGCCTTTATCATGACACCAAAACTCCCATGAAAGGCTGCAACCTTGCCTACGGATTCAGGATAATCTTCAGCAAGGACATATCTGCCGTTTTCCTTGATCACGCGGGGAACAGGCAGAAATGGTTCAAGTTCGCTTTTGACACACACAGGACCCGAACCTGGTCCTCCTCCCCCGTGTGGCGTCGAGAAGGTCTTGTGCAGATTCAGGTGCATCACGTCAACCCCGATTTTGCCCATTTGTACTATACCCATGACAGCATTCATATTTGCCCCGTCACAATAGACCAGCCCGCCCTTGGCGTGGACGATTTCGGCTATTTTCTGACTGTTTTCTTCAAAAAGACCGAGAGTGTTAGGGTTAGTTACCATGATTCCGGCCGTGTCTTCGTCCATGACCTCGGCGACGGCCTCCACGGAAAGGATTCCCTGTTCATTGGATCTCACAAGCACAGGACGGTAACCGCAGAGGGCTACACTGGCAGGATTTGTGCCGTGCGCAGTATCCGGGACAATGATCTTTGAACGCTGTGCCCCCTTCTTTTTGTGAAAGGCGTAAATAAGGAGAATTCCCGTAAGCTCTCCATGGGCTCCTGCCGCAGGCTGAAGCGTGGTTGCGTCCATACCGGTAATTTCGGCAAGATATTGCTCAAGTTCAAACATCATCTTGAGCGCCCCCTGGGACAAAGTGGCAGGAAGCAGGGGATGGGCCCCGGCAAATCCCGGAAGGCTTGCCTGTTTTTCATTGGTCTTCGGACTGTACTTCATGGTGCATGAACCCAACGGGTACATGCCGGTATCCACCCCAAAATTCCACTGGGAGAGCCTGGTGTAGTGGCGTACCACATCAATTTCGCTCAGATCCGGAAAATCAGGGCCTTCTCCTGTGAGTTCCTGGTGCAGAGGGAACGATTCAACATCACGCCGGGGAAGGGAAAATCCGCATCTTCCCTTTTTTCCTTTTTCCCAAAGCAGCGACTCATTTAGTATCAGGCCTGTGGTACCTACAGATTCCTTCATGATTTAATCTCCCTAACCAGGATATCCATGTCGTCCCTGGACATGGTTTCCGTTACACACAAAAGGTAGTGGTTGGCAAGCTCAGGATAGTATGGTGCCAGAGAAATGCCTGGTACGATCTTTTTCTCCAGAAGGCGCTTGTAGGTGGCCTCAAAGCCATCAGGGAATTCCACGACGAATTCATTGAACGTGGGGCTGTCAAAGGTAATGGTAAATCCCGCTTTTTTGAGTTCTTTCTTAAGATATTCGGCCTTGTCATGGTTGAGTCGGGCAAGTTCCCGTATCCCCGTACCCCCCACAGAGGCCATATACATGGCGGCCGCCAGCGCACAGAGGCTGTTGTTGGTGCAGATGTTGGAAGTCGCTTTTTCCCGGCGAATATGCTGCTCCCTGGTGGCAAGGGTCAGAACAAAGCCTCTTTTTCCGTCCAGGTCTTTGGTTTGGCCAACAAGGCGACCGGGCAAGCTGCGCATGAATTTCTTTATGCTTGCGAGCATCCCGAGTGCTGGTCCGCCAAAGGAGCGGGGAATACCGAGGCTTTGACCTTCTCCGCATGCAATGTCGGCCCCCTGGCTTCCGGGGTTCTTTAGGAGCCCGTAAGCAAGGGCCTCTGTAAAGGAAGCAATAAAGAGCGCCTCTTTATCATGGGCCTTTTCCCCAACGGCCTGAAGGTTCTCAATACATCCGAAAAAATTGGGTGACTGAACCGCCACGGCTGCAAGATCGTCCATATCATCAAGCTCGGCAAGATCGGTTACACCGTTTTTCAGATAGCCAAGTTCCACAACTTCATAACCGGTGGGCTCAAAATAGGTCTTTACTACTTGACGATATACGGGATGAATCAGGCTTGAAGTGGCGACTTTTCTTCGTCTCGTTACACGAATGGCCATGAGCAGTGATTCTGCCAGGGCCGTGGCACCATCATAATGGGATGCAGTTGTTATTTCCATGCCCAGAAGCCGGGCAGCAAGGGTCTGATACTCATAAATCGCCTGGAGCGTTCCCTGGCTCATTTCCGGCTGGTAGGGGGTATAGGATGTCACAAACTCGGAGCGACCCAAAAGATAAGACACCGACGCAGGAATAAAATGCTCATAACTACCTGCTCCCGCGAACACCCTGTATTCCGGGGAGACGGCCATGCTGTGGGAAAGGGCCTCCATATGATCGTTCAATTCCCACTCGCTCAACTGCTCCGGCAGATTGAGATCGCCCTTGCAGCGGCAATCCTCGGGGACTGTCGAGAAAAGGCCGTCAAGATCGTCAACCCCCACAACCTGAAGCATTGAAGCAATATCTTCACCGGTATGAGGTAAGTAAAGCATTTACTCTGCTCCTTTCAGCTTTTCCAGGCAAGCTTCATTGGTCATGAGAGCGTCCATTTCAGATAGATCGCTGGGATTGACCTCAACGAACCATCCATCGCCGTATGGGCTTTTGTTTACCAGTTCGGGCGATTCTTCAAGGGCCGTGTTTACAGCAATAATTTGTCCGCCGACCGGCAAGTAACATTCGCAAACTGCTTTGACTGATTCCACGGTTGCGAATTCTTCCCCCTGTTTAAAGGTATCACCAACCTGGGGCAGTTCCACAAAAACAATATCTCCGAGCTGATCCTGGGCATAGTCGTCAAGGCCGACCCTTAACTTATCGCCCTCAAGCCTGGCCCATTCATGATCTTCTGCATAGCGAATATCATCGGGCAGATTCAACTCACTGATTTCTTTCATGACCATTCCTCCCTTTTCTACGAAAAACACGAAAGTACGAAAACACGAAATAAAACGTGAGTTATTCTCGTTCCCATGCTCTGCGTGGGAACGTATACCGACAGGCGCTCTGCGCCCCCTAAGTAGCTATACGTATTGGACGCAGAGCGTCCAGCGGTAGGGTTACAACGCAGAGCATTGTAACCAGTATATCCTCGTTCTGTCGGAAGGTATCACCCGGGCAAACTGTCCAACCGCACAGGTCGAAACTTTTGGATCTTTCTATAACCTGATACTGGATGCTGGATGCTGGATGCTGGATACTTGTGAAAGGTTTATCGGTTATCACATACTACATCCGCATGCAAATACCACATTGAAATTTGACCAAAATTTGGAATTTTTGACAGCCTGATGTTCGATGCTGGTTTCTGCATACTGGATGATCCGTCTTGAATTAGCATTCGGTTACCAGCATCCAGCATCCAGCATCTGAACCTACTGTCCACAAAATATGAACTCGAAAAGTGGCTGATAATGCGGTCAAGCTCGATTTTCTGAACACACCAAGCTGTTGACGAATCTTCTCAAGGCTGATACATCCAGGACTCTGATAAAAAAAGGACATAAGCGTTCACAGGTTCAAGAGTTCACCGTTGAACCCTGAACCCGTGAACGGTTACGAAAGGACATCATTGATGAGCGAACTTCAACGAACCGTTTTATATGATCGGCACGTGGCCCTGGGTGCCAAGATAGTGGAATTCTGCGGCTGGGAGATGCCCATCTTCTACCCCACTGGCATCGTGGAGGAGCATCTGGCCACCCGCAAGAGGGCTGGGCTTTTTGACGTCTCCCACATGGGCCGGTTTATCGTCCGGGGTGCCGGTGCCCTGAGATTTCTCCAGCACGTCTTGAGCAACAACGCTGAAGCCTTAGACATCAGAGAGACGGGTGCTCAGTACACCATCATCCCCACCGAAACAGGCGGGGCTGTGGACGACGCGTATCTTTATCGCTTTGTCGAAGACGAATATTTGTTGGTGGTCAACGCGGTTAACCGCGACAAAGACTGGAATCACTTCCAGTCACTTTTAAAGGATTTCGACGACGTTGAACTGATCGACCGCACCAAAGAGATCGTCATGCTTTCGCTCCAGGGGCCGATGTCACGTCAAATTCTGGAAGAGATCATAGAGTCCGGTCCGCTCCCGGAGCCGATGCGAAACGCCGTGAGCATCGTGACGATTTCCGGTGCCAGGATAAGAGTGGCCCGCACCGGCTACACGGGTGAGCCATTGTGTTTTGAGCTCTTTGCCAACCGAAACGACGGCCCGATGCTGTGGGACCGGATCGTAGCCAGGGGGGCAATGCCTATCGGCCTTGGCGCACGGGATACGCTCCGCCTGGAAGCCGCCCTGCCGCTCTACAGCCACGAGTTAGGTGAAGACCCCGAAGGCAAGGAGATCCCCATGATGGCCTGTCCTTTGGCGAAGTTCGCTGTGAGCTTTTCGCCCCTGAAAGGGGGTTTCGTGGGCCGTGCGGAACTGGCCGCGCAGCATGAGGCGTTGAAGAAGATCATCTCCCGTGATTACTCGCTCATCCATGACCTGCCCCGTGTGGTCAAGTCGATCGCCGTGGCAGGGCGGGGGGTCGCTCGTGAGGGGTCCAAGGTATTCAAGGGCGACAAGCACGTCGGCTTTGTGACCAGCGGCACAATGGTCCCCATGTGGACCGTAGACGGCCAGGGGCTGGACTCCGCGCAGACCGACGAGCGGCAGTTGCGCTCCATCTGTCTTGGCTATATCGACAGCGACATCGTCCAGGACGACAAGCTCACCATCGAGATTCGCGGCAAAGCGGTTGATGCCGTGGTGGTGCCGTTCCACATGCGGTCCGATGCCCCGCCGTATGCACGGCCGATTATCTTCGATCACGAAATACGAAAAGAGGAACGGCTGGCCGGCGATGGGCCTGCCAAGGCCCTGAGGCTGCTGGAAAAGGCAGTGGAAAACACGTACTGGCGACAGCGGGAGTGCATCAACCTCATTCCGTCGGAGATGACGATTTCACCCATGGCCCGGCTGCTGTCAGTGATGGACCCGGCCTTTCGCTACGCCGAGCACAAGAGGGCAATAGCACTCTACGACGCCGAGATCTTCTATTACCAGGGCACCGAGTTCATCGGCGAGGTCGAGCGGATGCTTGAAAAAGAAATGCAGGAATTCCTTGGCTGCGAGAATGTGGAAACGCGCCTCATCAGCGGGCAGATGGCCAACACGGCTGTTTTCAGCGCCATGGTCGATTACATCAATCGCACCGACCGCAAGGCTGAGCCACGGCGGATTCGCCAGGTGATGAACAACCATATCGGTAAGGGTGGCCACCTGAGCGCCCAGCCCATGGGCGCACTGAGGGACTACGTGGCCCGGGACCCGCGTACGGAGCGTCCGGCCGTGGTAAATTTCCCTGTGCTGGCCGACAACCGTCACAAGATAGATGTACCAGTCACGCTGGAACTGATCGATCAGTACCGGCCGGAGCTGATCATCTTCGGAAAGAGCATGGTCCTGCACAAGGAGCCGGTCGCCGATATCCGTAAGTTCCTCGACGCCCAGGACATCGATGCTGTGGTAATGTACGACATGGCCCACGTGCTGGGGCTCATCGGCCTGCACTTCCAGCAGCCCTTTACAGAAGGGGCCGACCTGGTCACCGGATCGACGCACAAGACGTACTTCGGGACGCAACGCGGCGTCGTGGGCAGCCGATTTCAGGAGCACGAAGAACGTTACGACCTTTGGCAGGCTCTGCTTCGCCGGGCCTTCCCCGGATCGGTCTCCAACCACCACCTCGGCACGCTGCTCGGCCTGCTCATGGCCAGTTACGAAATGAATCACTTCAAGGACCAATACCAGCCCAAGGTCATCGCCAATGCCAGGGCATTCGCTCGGGCGCTAAACGACAGTGGACTGAACGTGGCCGGAGACCCGGCCATCGATTTCACCGAAACCCACCAGGTGGTAGTAAATGTGGGCTACAGCCGCGGGCCGGAAATTGCCAGGCGACTCGAAGCTAACAACATCATCTGCAACTACCAGGCGAACACAGACGAAGAGGGGTTTACTGCCTCCGGGGCTCTCAGGATGGGCGTATCGGAGATGACTCGCTTCGGCATGGAAGAAGACGATTTCCGCGCCCTGGCGGCACTGATCCATGACGTAGTGATAAATGACACCAATGTCGCTGATCAGGTCAAGGCGCTCCGGAAACGATTCCGTGAACTCCGGTTCTGCTTTCGTGGCGACGAATACGCTGACGTTCTGCAAAAGCTGCACGAGCTTTTATAAGCTGTATGTACGAATCCGCCGAGGTTTTGTAACCGTTCACGGGTTCAGAGATTCAGGGTTCAGTTAAAAGAATAGAGGTCAGAGATCAGAGGTCGGAGGTCTGGGTCTGACTTCTGATCTCTGATCTCTGACTTCTGAAACGGTGAACTCTGAACCCGTGAACGGCTACGAGGATTGAAACCAGAGCACGGACACGGACACGGGTATCGGACACGGAGTCAGAGAAAGTTATCCATAGAAAAAAACGTATGTTTAAAAAGGGAGGTCGCAATGCCAGTGAAAAAGTTGAAGGAATATCTTGACAGCTATCACATCAAGTACGTGACCATCAGTCACTCGCCGGTCTACACGGCTCAGGAGATCGCAGCGTCTGCGCACATTCCAGGGAAGGAATTGGCCAAAACAGTGATGGTCAAAATCGATGGGAGGATGGCCATGGCTGTTCTGCCTGCTTCCTATAAAGTAGACCTCGACCTGCTGAAGAAAGCCGCTGGAGCGAGTTCGGTTGAGCTCGCCAGTGAGGAGGAGTTTAAAGACATCTTTCCCGACTGCGAAATTGGTGCGATGCCGCCCTTTGGGAATCTTTATGGAATGGACGTCTTTGTGGCGAGCAGTTTGGCCGAAGATGGAGAGATTGCTTTTAACGCAGGCTCACACTCGGAGCTGATTAGATTAGCTTACAAGGACTTTGAAAGATTGGCAAAACCAAAAGTGGTGAAATTCTCATTCAAATAACCCTACGACGAAAACGATAGGGGAAGCTACGGTCATGGCTCAAATGAACCGGCGATCTCCCAGTTCTGACACCCAGGACACAGGAAGTTGCACCCCAGGCTACCCAGCGACAACCATCGGCTCCCCGGATAAAAGTGGAAGAGCGGTTTTATCTCTATGGGAGATATTCGCATGGACGATACCCTGCCGTAGATCAAGGAATAGAGCTTGCCGTCTATATGTCTTCTCGTCTTGCAATATCCTGTATCTCCCGGAGCGATTTTACAGCGGCGTCGGCATATGAGACACTGAATGCGATGATCTTCTAATAGCCGACAAAGCAGAGTTTGCTGTGTTATCTTGTCATTGATCATGGGAGTAATCTTGTCTCACACAGGACACACAGGCCCGTAGATTGAATGCCTCCTTGTGATGGAGATATTACATATGCTCAAATCGAATTTCAATCGGTTTTTACAAGGTCTGTCGATGGAGCTGACAGAACCGCATCTGGCATGTCTGTTTTTCTGCCGTATAAGGCGTCATGCCTGAAGCACATTGAAGCTCCCTGAAGCAAAATGCTGTCGGTGAAAGATAGCCTGAAGCCGAGACGCCGAATTGGCAAGTTGTTTTTGTGCAGGCTAAGTGTGCAGTGGTGGAAAAGGCGGAGAAGAGGAGGGTTTTTAGTTGTGTGTCCGGGCAGAAATAGGATCAGGGCAAGGCAAAAATTGCATAGGAGGAAATATCTTCTCTATAGCCATCTGATAACGAGTGCGACAAGAACACCAACGAGCAAGAGGCCAAGCATCTTGGCAAGACGACTAAGCCAACGGCCGAAGTCTTCGACAAGATCTTCGTCCCAACGTCGCAATTCTTCTGTGTCACAGCTCTCTTCCCGGCGCCCCATGGTGCTCATTAGCTCTTCCGTAGTTCCGTAGTATGTACTCATGATCTTCTTAGGCATTAGAGATCGGCCTGGAGATGCGGTTCCATTAAGACAGGCATTGCCGTATTCTCAGGCGGCCTGACCATAATGATTGTCAGTGACGCTCCTGTTTTAGCCCTCCCTTCCCGAAACAGTCAGCATGCATTTACTGTGCCAGGCAGGCACTTCTCCGGGACGTGAATATATAGGGCCTTGGGAAGAAGGGAAAATTAGGGGGACATCTTTCAAGGGTGAGGTGGTATGCAAGGCGAGCAAACGGCTCACAGCGAAAAATTGGAGTTGACAAGGCTCAACCTAAATGAGACAAAAAAGGCCTTTGAGGGTTAAATGGAAACGGGAGGACGTTCTGATGGCTCACAAACCCACCTACGAGGAATTGGAACAAAGGGTAAAGGAGTTAGAAAGAGCTTACCTCGAACTCAAGCACGTGCAGGAAGTGTTTCGGGAGTCCTGGGAAAAATACCGTGCGGTGTTTGAGACGGCCAAAGACGCTATATTTGTGTCCGATGAGACCGGGAGGTTTGTTGATGTGAATGAAGCAGCTTGTGAATCGCTGGGCTACAGCAAAGAGGAATTGTTGAAACTGAGCAACAAGGACATCGACGCCAATCAGAGGGGATATGAAGCTTTTCTGAAGGTTCGGGATGGGCTGGCGGAGAAGCTAACATTCGAAGTGAACCAGCGTAGAAAAAATGGGACGCCTATACCTGTGGAGATCACTGGCAACTTCTTCAAGAGCAAGGGGCAACGAATGGCCCTGGCAATTGCTCGTGACATCTCCGATCGCAAGCAGGCGGAAAAAGAAAAAAAGAAACTTGAAGCCCAACTCCAACAAGCCCAAAAGCTGGAGGCGGTTGGTACCTTAGCCGGCGGCATTGCTCATGACTTCAATAACGTGCTCATGGGTATCCAGGGGTATGCATCCTTGATGTTACTGAATACCGGCCCTGACCATCCTCATTTTGAACGCCTCAAGGGAATAGAGGCTATGGTTCAAACGGGGGCAGGCCTTACCAAACAACTTTTAGGTTTTGCCATGGGCGGCAAGTACGAGGTCAAATCGACTGATCTGAACGAGCTAGTCGAGAATAGTTCAGAGATGTTCGGCCGCACCAAAAAAGAGATAAATATTCACAGAAAACACCAAGAGAACATCACGCCGGTCGAGGTAGATCGGGGGCAGATTGAGCAGGTCTTGTTGAACCTCTATGTCAATGCCTGGCACGCTATGCCCCGCGGGGGAAACCTCTATATTGAAACAAGCAATGTTGTCCTTGACGCAAACTACACCAAGCCCTTTGGCGTGAATCCTGGCAATTATGTAAAGATGTCTGTAACAGACACCGGAGTGGGTATGGGAGAAACTACCCGGCAAAGGATATTCGACCCGTTTTTTACCACCAAAGAGATGGGGCGTGGAACAGGCTTAGGCCTTGCCTCTGCTTATGGGATCATCAAGAACCATGGCGGCATCATCAATGTCTACAGTAAAAAGGGTGAAGGAACGACCTTTAACATCTACCTGCCGGCTTCGGAAAAGGAGGTTGCAACAGAGGAAAGGAAGCCGGCTGACGACATCTTGAAGGGTACGGAGACTGTTCTCCTTGTAGATGATGAGGATACGATTCTTGATGTTGGCAAGCAGATGCTCAAAGAAATGGGCTACAAGGTCTTTCTGGCCGGGAGCGGGAGAGAAGCGGTAGAAATCTATAAGGCAAACAGCAACGACATTGCCCTGGTCATTCTGGACATGATCATGCCCGACATGGGTAGCGGAGAGACTTACGACATCCTCAAACGGATTAACCCGGATATAACGGCCATCCTTTCAAGTGGATACAGCATCAATCGTCAGGCAACAGAGATATTGGAACGAGGATGCAACGGTTTCATTCAGAAACCCTTCAGTATTGGGGATTTGTCACAGAAGATAAGGGAGATACTGAACAAACAATAGAGTCTGCTTCCACTCCGGAATTCTCAGCCATGTTTTCCCACTACCTCACAGCCCGAGCAATTGAGTGTTGTAGCGGACCCATGGAACCTCACTAGAGCCCTGTCCTTATTCCGGCTATGTGCGACTGGAAGGTCTTACCTATCCTGTGGAAGTGAAGTTCCGATTGTTGTTATTTGGGCAACGGACCGCTGACAGAGAACAACTATTTAGTAGAATTTTCTCTCAAGCATGGGGAGGGGAAGGTACATATTAACGGCTAATCGCATTTCCGCAGGGAATGAAATGAAAAAACTACCTAGATTCTTAAATAAGTACTTTTGGGATGTAGAATTTGAAAAGATAGACTTGCAAAAACGCAGGGTGTATGTTCTGAAACGAATCCTGGAATACGGTGATGAGAGAGCCGTTGCCTGCAAAATTAGGGTCATTTCAGAAAGAGCAGGCAGATAAAGGGACAGTTTTAGGTAAATTTGAGGGGATACAATTCAGTCTTTTTGTTTATGAATATCCTTTGATTCGCCCTCCGTTAAAATATTTGTCATTGAATATAGCTGATATTCTAGACATTGCTGCAATGAAGATAGATGCTGTAGCAACTCGAGGGGCAAAGAGGGATTTCATTGATTTATATTTTATAAGTAAATCTGGTTACGCATTGATTAACTCTGATATTAAGCCACCACTTTTAGTGGTGGACCCGGAAAGGTTCTACCGTTCCGGCGAGAAATAAAATAGGCTCTTCCTCCGGGAAAGCCCCATTGGGGGCATAAGGA
>JAFDKF010000145.1 GCA_019307135.1 Deltaproteobacteria bacterium | reverse complement strand
TACTGATATCCTTAACTTTATAACACAATGCTCAGATTAGCCTCTTTCACCCATTGGGTGAAACATAACATTCGTCCCTATTGACGCGTCATCTTTTTGCTAACAGCCAGTTAGAGCTCTTCAACCGGGAACCGTGAACGTTGAACCGCTCAACCCAGGTTCTATTCAAAGGTTCCTCTTGGCACAACCACGATGCCACGAGGTGTCACCATAAACCTCTTTCGGTCTTTTTCAGGGTGGTATCCGATTTCAGTATACGGTGGTACGCGATTGGCTTTGTCGATAATGGCCTTCATGATCTTGCAATGTCTGCCGATTTCTACATCAGACATGATCACAGACTCCCCCACTTGTGACCAGCTCCTAATAATCACATTATAGGACAGTACCGAATTCTTGACGACACCACTGATAATAGAGCCGTGAGACACGATCGAGTCCAGGGCCATCCCGGTCCTGTTTGAAGCCTCATCCCTGAAGATCGTCTTGACAGGTGGGTACTGCTTTTGGAATGTCCTGAGCGGCCACTTGGTACCGTATAGATTGAAGTTGGGGGTCACACCCGTCAGGTCCATGTTCGCATTCCAGTAAGCATCCAGATCACCAACATCCCGCCAGTAGGAGGAATCCCTTATGCAAGACTCAAGGACGCGCACACGGCTTCCGTCCTCCTTGATTGTGTACACAAGATCCTCAATTCGATTCTCTTTCTTATACGGAAAGGCATAGAGGGAATACCTTTCCAGTGCCATGGGAATGATGTCCTTGCCAAAATCGTCTTTGTCAGAGGACTTCAATAGATCTAATAAAACCTGGGTCTTGAAGAGATAGACCCCCATGGAGGCGAGGGCATAACGAGAATCTCCGGGCATCGGTTTAGGAGATGCAGGTTTTTCCTGGAAGCCGGTAATCGCGTAGTCTTCCGCGGCTTCCACGATCCCGAAACGGTGGGCATCGGCTATAGGGACCTCGATCGCCGAGATGGTGATGTCCGCACCTTTTTCTTCATGGTAGGCCTTGAAATTGGCGTAGTCCATCTTGTAGACATGGTCGCCTGAGAGGATGAGCAGGTGTTCGGGTGCTTCGCGTTCTATGAGGTACAGGTTTTGTCGGACCGAATCGGCTGTGCCGCGGTACCAGTTTTCACCCACGCGCATCTGGGGAGGCACGATCTTCATATAGTGGCCCAGGGCATAGCTGAATATGTTCCACCCCGCTTCTAAGTGCTCCACGAGTGACTGCGCCTTGTACTGGGGCAAGATGATGATCTTGTAGATGTCGGAATTAATGCAGTTGCTCAGGGTGATATCTATGATTCTATAAATACCCCCAAACGGAACTGCGGGCTTTGACCGATCCAGTGTCAAAGGATAGAGGCGTTCCCCCTTGCCGCCAGCCATCACAAGGGCTATGACATCACGCATTCTACGCCCCTTTTAGAACATCGATCATGGTGAATACATGTCCCTTAGTGCCCTGGTCGATCTTTTTGGCCAGATAATGAATGGCGTCCACAGTTCCCCTGGCATATATATCCCGGCCATTGACATTATGGGTGAATTGAAAGAAGACAGTACCATCCTCTGAGCGGAGTGAATAATTATGCCACCCATGCCCGCTTAAATACGCCTCTGGGATACCCCATTCGGACCGCTGAACCTCCGGGTCCCGCTCCATCCTGATCTGATCCTTGGTAAAGGGGGTGCCCAACCGGTTAAAATAGCCAATCATGGCCTTGGCCGTACCACTGGTATCTGCCTTTCCTTGCTGGTGGCTTTCCTTAACCTCCAGGCCATATCCTTTGAAGACATCAGGAAAGGTCTCAGCAGCATATTCCATCATTGCCTGGAAGGCCACAATCTGTTTGGCCATGTTGGGTGCAATCACAGCGGGTATGTCAGACTTTTGTACTGTCTCCACCAGGCTAGTCCTGTCACCGCCGGTGGTGCCCATGACAAAAGGGAGGCCGTTTTCACAGTAAAAAGCAGCATTATCGTTGACGGCACTCGGATGGGTGTAGTCCACACAGATAACCATTCCTTCGGCCCTTTTGATAGATTCTATCATCTGTTGTCTCTTGTCCGGCTTGATCAACCTGACAGCTTCAGAACCGATTTGCGTTTCGCTGGCTTCAATCTCAGGCCCGGTCAGGGCGTATGGGATGAGCTTCAGGCTTCTGTCTTGCAGGATCTGTTCGGCTGCTTTGGTGGACATGTTGCCAGGGAGTCCATTGACCATTACCTTAATTGTATCCATGATGCATCTCCTTTCATATGGGGTAACCGTTCACGGGTTCAGGGTTCACAGGTTCAGGGTTCACCGAAGAAATGAACCGTTGAGTTTCATGGACGTGTATGATTATGCTGGACACATTCGTGCTGCCGTTCGTGGTTACACCCGCCTGCCATGCGAGACCTGGAATATATGGAAAGAACAGGTTGTTGGTGCTGTTCAGGGCATGGTTGAAGAAACAAATGCGAGTTAAGGCACGAGCGGGCAGGTCAAGTACTTACCGGCCTGCAAGCAAGGACAACGAAAGAAAGGTAACCCTGAACCTGTGAACGCCTATCATATGGGATGATGGAATGTCCAATATTCCTAAATTCGGTCTACATCTATATCACAAATATGCTTGGCGTTCAAATCATGCCTTCCAGCCCACGGGCATGATGATGAGAGGCTCGTGATTTTTTTGGGTGTTGACTGCCCTGGCCACTTCCTTGTCGTAAAAGGCCCCTACGATACCAGCACATAGACCCAGAGCTTGACATTGCAAAAAGATATTTTGGCCAATGTGGCCAACCTCGATCATGGCATATCTCTTGCCCCGCTGGCCGTACTTGATGGTGATTCGGCTGAATTCAGCCGTAAGCACCAAGATCACAGGTGCGGTGGCCATCCACATCTGTCTCAGGGAAGCTACGGCAACATCCTCTCTTGCGTCTGTGTCGACTATTTTCCCGATTGAATGATGAGGGGGATCATAATGGTACACGCCTTGGGCCAACTCCCGGACGCCATTCTTTCCCACAACAGCGTAAACGTCTATGGGGTAGAGGGCACCCCCGGATGGCGCGGCTCTTTTTAGCCCTCTGTCGTCTGTAATGCCCTGGGCAGCCCACAGAATTTGGGATAGCTGACCGACCGTAAGGGGTTTATCGGCAAAGGACCTTACAGTTCTTCTTTGTTTGATGGTCTTTTCCAGAGAGACATCTCCATCAAGGATGGGTGCAGGCAGATTCATGGGTTCCCCCTTTTCAAAAATTCTGCGGGTTTTTGCAAAGACATGTCTTGCCCGAAATGGTCTTAAGGCAGGAAGAAAGAGCCCTAACACTCCTCCGAGCTGGCACGCCTGTCGGCGGGTCAATCCGCTATTTTTCTTAAGGATTTGGAACAGGGTTGAAAGGGCCATTTCTATTTAACTGCGGTAAATCCTGTCTGAAACGCAGCGCTTCAATTCACTACATCCCCCACACCTGGATTCTTTTGTCGTTAAAGCTTTCTCCCCGATGGAAGATCTTTTCGTCCCAGGTACGGTCTTTCTGGCGGTCGAATATCACCAGGTGGCCTTCTTCAGTGCCTGCACGGTCCATATAGGCAGCAGTCTGTTTCAATCCTTGGGTGATGGTCTGTTCCAGGCTTTTGTGAAGAATCTTGAGTTCCAGGACGACCTTCTGTGCCCCTTCCTCGTGAGGCCAAATAACCAAAAGATCTGTCCGCATCCGGCCAAGGCCGTATTCCCGCCCAACGCTCCCCCCCTTATTCACTATCCTTTGCAAGAATGCCTGCAAGAGAAGTTGAGGCCCGGCCTCCTTGTATTGAAACCGTTCCACCCAGTGTTCTGAATGTTCCCGGAAAAAGCCCTGAAAGGAAGCAAGCAGCTTGTTCATGTCCAGCCTCCCATCGGGAAGGAGATACCATGACGTCTCTTCGGTAATCGTCACCTGCGTGCTGAAGGTGAGTTCTCGGGGGATCACTTCCTGGTAAATCCGGTTGGCAATCCGAAGGTGGCCATCGATTTTAATGAGTCCAAGATCCCTGACATAATAAAGATCGTCTGTTGGGATCTCCTCAGGTTGCTCAAAGCCTCCCAGAATCGGTTCAATGACCTGCCGGACGCGATCCTCACGAAGCTTGTCAGCCAGCTGATCAATGTGGGTATCCCGTCTCAAGATGATGCTTTCCTTGGCTTCATCGATCATTTCTGCCGTGATTACCCGTGTCCGGTCCCGACTTGGTTTCGTCTCAAAACAGGCTTCATATCCCAGGGCGTTCACCAGCCAGGGCTGACCCTCCGTCAGTTCCCAGACTCTGCCTAGGGCTTCCGCTTCGAACTGCTGTCCCGTTTCTTCGGTGTGCTGGAGGTACAGCACGTCTGTTTCTTCCCGTGTAAAATCTCCTAAGCGTAAAGACTTCGCCTTAATATTGAAAGCACTGCCGCCCGTGATGATAGCCTTTTCTTTTGCCGAATGGATTCGGTAGTCCCGTACATCCCGCACACCACAAAGCACAATACTTTGAGGAAACAGCCCTCATCCCTCTTTTCACGTCTTCTCTGGCGGACTGAGCGATCTCCACGTTAAAATACAGACATCGGTATTTGCCAGTATGGTTAAGGTTCTCCATTAGTGCCAAAAGACATGATGTCTTTCCAGTCTGCCTGGGGGCGTGAAGCACAAAATATTTTTCCTGTTCGATTAGTACCAGCATCTCACCCAGGTCGAATCGCTCCAGTGGAGGCAAACAGTAGTGTTTCTTGCATCTCACCGGTCCTGCTGTGTTGAAAAAACGCAACCTAATCCTCCTTTTCCGAAAATTGCAGCCTCAATCGCGACCCAGCCTCTCCCCTGGCAAAGGAACCAAAAACACAGGCGAAAAGGCATGTTTCATTTGCCAGTTTTTTCGACCAAGCTGTCCTTTGTAACAAGGTAGTGCCACCCGGCTCTATGGTTTTGTTCAAATACATGGTCAGATCTGCCTGCCCTTGTGGCTTGGGGCAAAGCCAACTCTTAAACCCATTTTTCCATTCTTCCATCATAGCGCACAGGTTGCGCCTGACGGCTTGAAAACATTGCACTTCGTGCCCACTATTCCAATTGTGAGCGAAGCGAACTAAATTTCATACTACTTTAGAACAGGCTATGTGTCAATTCGATTAGGAAACCGCCAGAGTGGGCCGAAAAGACGCGCACCCTGGTTGCCGTTGCCCTCGTCTTATCTATCCAAATGGAAGAGGAGCTTGTATGTCTACTGTAACGTACCGCCCCTTCCCACCACGGAGGGAGATTTTCTTGATTAAAAAAGTTCCTGACATTCACACCTGTTGAAGGGTATCGTGCCCGGCGCTGCGCTGTTATTGTCACCTAAATTGAGCGATTTTTGTAGCCGCAACCTTTAGGTTGCGTAGGTTGGGGCAATTTCATGTTCACCCAACTGGTCTTGATAAACGCAGGCTAAAGCCTGCGCCTACAACAAAGTTCAAAAAAACCGCTCAATTTAGGTGTCATACAGACCCTAGGACATAACCTATCGCTGTCAGCTATCAGTTATGGGTAAACTATTATTTGTGGGGTGCCTTTGGCGGGACATCTGGTGTTGCCATCAAGATAAATTACAATGGGGTCAGGATTACTCGGAAACATATGAAAAAATAGGGAGTCAATATTGGAGTAAGTTAATTTGTTAAGAACGTCCCTGATTGGTCCTTTCATCACCCTCCTTTAGTAAAGGGGGGAAGGGGGGATTTTCGGATGAAAAAATAGAAGCTACGTTAATTTTGGATGGCATCCACCGCTGGCTTGCATTCAAAGAATGTGGATTCAAAAAGATTAAGGCCATTGAATGGAAGAAAGTACCCCTTGATTACGAAACAAGCAAGGTAACGCTTTTGCTTGAGGCGGCAAAATGTAACATCAGACATGGAGACCGATTAAATTCCAAGGATAAGAAGCGAATCGCCCGGGAGATTGCCGCATCGGATCTTGAATGTAAGTGGACGGAAGAAGCTCTGGCAGGAAAATTAGGGGTTATCCAGCAAACTGTCAATACCTGGATCTCGGATATAAGAGCACGGCAGAAGGCAGGCCGAAACACCGTTATCCTCCGGCTGAACCGGCTTGGATGGACCCAGGAAATGATCGTGAAGGTGGTGGGATTAGATCGAAGTGTAATTTCAAGAAATGTGCAAAATACCAAAATTAGTGATATGCACAATCTGCTCTCCCAGGGCCATGACATGGATTATATTGCAAGGCATTATCACATGGATCTTGCCCTGGCTTGGGCCTTAGGTTTGGAAGGAAAGACTGACCAGGAAAAGTTCAAAGAGCTTGGCTGGGGCCTGCCCCGTGAAATTCGCGAAAGCGACAGTGAAACGTATTTCACTGGGGGCTGCGCACCTGGGATCAATGGAATTTTAATGAATGTTTACCCCGTGAAATTTTTACCCCGCCTGCCCAATGGAATCTGTTTTTTCCCTTTATTCCATCGGGGTGAAACCGCTCTGTTTCTTCTGTTTAACTGGGGCATGTAAATGACAAGCAAAGCGTATTTCACCGGTTTACCCCGTTAAATTCCGAAGGACAGCTTGCCCTGTTAAATGCCTTTGTTTTTCTATTTAACTGGGGCGAAGCGTATTTAACTGGGGGGTGATGAACGCTTCGGAGACGATTGGCCCGGGAGGATACCGGCTCAGCTAATTGCCCGCACATTGTTCTATTTCACAAATCCGGGGGATGTTGTCCTTGATCCCATGGCCGGCGGGGGTGTCGTCCCTGATGTGTGCCTTCTCTTTGAGCGAAAATGTCAATCCTTTGATATTGCAACGAGGGATAATCGAGCGGATATCCAATATCACCATTGGGACTCCCGGGATGGGGTTTGGCCCATAACTAAGAGGGTGGATCTGATCTTTTTTGACCCGCCATATTACATCAAAAAAGAAAAGGCTTACAGAGAAAAGGCAAATGAGAAAACGCCTTCCATTTCATCCTATACAAAGGAGAAGTATGAGAGGTTTCTTGAAGGCTTCTTCCTGCGGGCCCACCAAAACACCAAAGAAACGACCAGGGTGGCCTTCCTGAATGCCGACTGGCCTCCGGCTCGTAGAGCCTACGCCTCGGAGAGCGCGATTTTGAATCCATACCCGCCTTAAAAGAGAAACCCGATAAGTCAATCACAATATTTGATTACCACAGACTTTTATCTAAAACAGGATGGGAAGTAACCCATCGAATAGAGTGCCCCTATCCTCTGAACGTATGAGCGGAAACCAGGTACAGAAAATGCAGGAAAAACGTAGTCCCCCATTCCACTTAGAAGCTCAATTTTGGGGTCAAAAAGGCGGTTCTAAGGCCGAAAATGGCTCATTTTTGAGGCCTTTTTTATGTAATATCAGTTGGTTGGCGTGGTCCGACCCCAAATGGAAATTCGGCTATCCGGGAGAAGAGGATCCTTCTGGAATTTAGGACAAATAGTGGAATAGTGGCAACGTCCTCTATTACGATGCAGTTGGGAAAAAAGTATCTTGACAAACCGATTACCGATGTGTATCATTATGGTATACAAAAAAAGTACAATACAAAAAGGGAGGGGAAGGGAAATGGCAAAAACGGCAATGACACATGCAAGACTTACGCCGGAAATAAAAGAAAAGGCTGAGACCATTCTTAAAGAACTGGGAATTTCCATTTCTGCTGCGTATGAAATGTTTTATCGGCAGATTATTGCTCATCAGGGC
>JAFDKF010000287.1 GCA_019307135.1 Deltaproteobacteria bacterium | reverse complement strand
GTGTTTTGGAATTTTAAGATTTTGGTCATTGGAATTTGTTTCGAGTTTCGATATTCGAATTTCGGATTTCCCCGTCTCTGATAAGTGGATTAAATGTAACCAAGTTGACAACATGTTATTTTGCCAATTTGGAATACGGAATTTATGAGACGGGGCATTAGGAAGGTAATTGCCCACCTCGTCTAGTTGCGTTTTGAAGATGGCAACGACAATGAGGTGATTATTCTGTGGCAGTAAGACATCAAACTGCTTGAAATAACGATATTCGTTGGGTATGAACGCATCTTGCTTGCGCCGTCCTGTCCGTACAGTCTATAGAAACTCGTCAAAATGCAATTCCAATTCAGGACGCGATTCCAAAATATGATGCCAACGCTCTTCAGTCAAATAAATTGTGTTGCCGTATCGGTCTTGAACCGTCCACTTTTTCATCGCTCAGACTTTGGTGTTTCCTATACAAGGGAAGCTGTAAACTGCGCGAGTCGAGGTAGATCCTTATCTCGAAAAGTATGCAGCTTTTGTGAAAATAACAAGCCCTACTTTTCACAAATCCCCAAACCCACCTGTGTCGGAAGCAGGCACCTGCCTAACGGAACTGAGCCGCGGCGGTTTACCGACGTCGGCTCCAGTGACTGGTTCGCCCTTGTCAACTATCTGCTCTTCAAATATGTTTTCAAGTCTCTGTAATAATTCTCGTGAGGTCCGATCATTATTAATTCCAGGGCATCACCAACAAACCGATAGGACAACAGGTACTGGATAGTTTGGATCTTGAATTTGTGGATAAAAACTCCTCGAAGGTCACCTTTTTTCTCCTGGCCAATACCAGGATTATCCAGTATCTTATGGACTTGCTTGTCCAATATCTTTTTGTCTTGTTTTCTGAACCTTTTGACTTTTTTTTCAAAAGAGCGAGATTGTATGACTTTCATTGTCGTCTATCCAAATGTGTACTCTGAAGATTCCCCATGCTCTAACTCTTCAAGGCCAATCAAGATCTCCTTTATCAAACTATACGTCAAGTCAGGGTTTTCTTCAGCACATTTGCCAATTCTTGCCCAGTGTTCGATTTGCCCGGTTACGGATCGGTTATCCACCTTACTGAATAATTTGGCCTCTTGGACCAAATTATCAGAGATTCTCACTGCAGTACCCATAGTAAAATCCTCCCAAACATTGATGCTGCAATTATAATACACAAAATTGCAATATGCAACAAATTATTACTGCTTGGAGAACTATTCTGTTGGGGCGAACGGTGAGATCAGCGGCGGGGCTGGATGTTTGTGTTGTGCAATACGGCTTTCCCCGTCCGCTTCCGGGTAGAAGCACCGGTTACCCGGCGCTCCCCCCACTTGGGATAGAAATACGGCGCGCTTTACCTTAGGTGTCGGCTTGGCTGTTTCGGCGTTTCCGCTTTCCGTGCCCGTTTAGCCTCCTCCATAGTCCACGTTTCCGTAAGCCCCCCGTGTCATCCCGCACAGCCGGATTTGCGGCATTCGCCTTGAAAACAGTACCCGGATACGGTTGGCGACCCTGGCTTTCCCCGTTGGGCCTTCCCTACTAATGCCGAAACTTAAGCGCTGGCACGCATACGCCCCTGCCATTAATGGTTTACCCATCGGCTCGACACATCACGGCGGTAACCAGCTTTTCAGGTTCGGAGTCCTGGGCTGTGCCGCTTTAGTGCCCGCCAAGTGCCGAGAGCCCCTTTACCCACAAGTAGGTGTTACCCCTTATGGCGTGATATCTCGTATCACGTCGGAAGGCATTACCCCTCCTTCATCGCTCATACAGGCTCATGGGCCAGACCTGCCCGCCATCGCGAGCGCTCAGGCGAGGCGGGCGGGCCAAAACCCTCCACCCGCCTTCGGTTGTCCCTATTGCGGTTGGTCTTTGCAGGTTGTTGCCAGTCCCTGCTGGGAGATGGCCCTTCCCAACGTTATCTCTGCAATCCTTGCATGGGTGCTTGGACCCTTACCCCGCGGTGTTCCTTCGGTGCTCTTACCCGTTCCTTCCCGAAAAACATCGGCCTCACGTTAGATCTGAGACGTTCGGCACACCAGACTACCCCTGCAATGCAACTTCAACAGGGCAAGCTTTTTCGAGGTTGCAGTCATTCCGTTATGTTCAGGCTCCCATGCTCGCTAGACCCCCAGGTTCAAGTAAGCCGCTGGCGCGGCAGTTCTTTTTGCCTACATCGGGATTTCTCAACAGCCAATGACCTATAAATTTACCTATCTGATGAGATTCCTGGATCAGGCCTGTGCGT
>JAFDKF010000286.1 GCA_019307135.1 Deltaproteobacteria bacterium | reverse complement strand
TGGCGAACCCGATTGATCAAATCCGTTGTTTTTCGATATGATTGTTCGGTATCGCCATAAATCATAGCGATTTCCTTGAAACCGATCGTTCTGTAAAACTCCTTGGGGCCTAATGCAGTAAATAGGTCGCGGGCCGTATTGTATTCAATCTTACCTTCATATAAGGCGCTGTGCGCTGTAAACTCAAACCTACCTGCCTCTCCGTCAACCCTATACGGGTGGGAATTAGCTGTTACTTCTTCTGATTCTGCTCTTTCAAAAACTTTTTTTTTGATATCTCCGACAAATGCTTCGAGATGGCTTCGCGAATTGTGGGGTAAGCTGTTCGCAAAACTGCCTTCTCACAATTGTCAATACTTACCGCATCTTGTTCACTGATTGTCATGGTAAAGCTGCCGTCCTCTTGCTTTGAAGGATCATGCTTTTTATTAGCCTCAGTGCATTCGACCAGTTCTACTTTAACCTTGATCTTATACTTGCCCATTTGGTAGCTCCTCCACATCCATTAGAATATTCTGATCTACCAAATAGTGACACGAATCATACCTGTTGTCTACCCCTTAGTGACACAGCTTTGCACTTATGATCCACAGGCTTGATAACCCACTGCTAAAATTGAATAAATGCTAACCGCACAGTTCCAAAGATTTCGCTTATCATCAAAGACGGGTTTGTTTATTTTCATATTACTGATCATGTTGGGAGGAATTCTTTTTAGTGCATCAGAAGCACCTTTATTTATTATCAATCCTGCCGTCTCTTCTGAAGTCATAAATTTCTTAAACTCATCCTTAGGAGCTTTCCCCTCCCGACTGATTCCAACCTGAAAATATGGAAATGGAACACTAGGCCAGTGTTGATTTTTTAATTGGAAGATAACAACGGGCCGCTGAATATCGGGTAAACTCATATTAGCTCTATTTGCTTGATATTCCAAAGCCCCTATAGATTCATCAAGTACATTCTGGGGTACTTCCATCCACCCATCCGGTATTTTAAAAGAGAAGTGATTTTCCGAATTATGGTAAATAGAATTCTCAGCCTCAGCATTTTGAACAAGGTATATAACGACCAAAGTGATTAAAAATAAGGCTATACTCGAAAAAGAGTGGTAAACTTTTTTCATAGCTTCATCTCCTCTTTATATAAAAAGCAACCAGGACTGTTATGATCAAGTAATTTTCAAAGTGCCAGGCACTGACCGGCCGGAGCTCACCCGCCGTGCGGCTTTGCGACGTTTCGTCTGTACAAGACTCCTCACAAAGACGAAACTGGCCTCGAATTCGGCGCATGATAGGGCGGTCAGGTACCAACTTGTTGGGCGGCATATCCTACTTTGGCCATGGGATATAGACGGCATCAACTCCGCCGCCAACTGCTCGTTCTTCTGGCGGGTAGTAGTGCGTAAAGAATGACCCAAATACCTCAACTGCCATCTTGCAGAAAGCAATTCTTTGGTCCAATGCCGAAGACCGTGGAACAAAGCCAGCATCTTGCAGGGCTTTAAGCGAGTGCCATATAATACCTTTGAAGGTATTGAATGCCCCCAAGTTGGCACCGTTGTTGTACCACTGGTATTTTCCAGTTCTGATCTCATTCTCAAGCCAGTCCCGAACACTTGTAGGATAGTCGTTCGACATTGACTGTAATCTGAAATCCCTCTCAATGTCCTCCAATATCTTGAAGCCCCTCTCCGCAGGTGGATATCCAGTCTGTGGATCTATTTCTCCATGGTTCCAAATGTGATACATGACCGGGGTTTGAACACCATCTTTTGTGGCAAATCCTCCGAAGTGGATGGCCAAATGCTTGTTTGTGATGTCAGTAGACGCAGGATAGTCCTTGTCGAAATCTTCCTGAATTCGATCTCGCAGCCTATACGCTACCTTGTCTATGTCATCAAATTCCCTTGTTTCAGCAATGAAGATTTGCATCCACTGATCCATTGTAAGTCTGCCTCCCAGCATTCCTAGACCCACGAACCCAACAACCGCCTTTTGAAATGGCCATGCGAGCACTTTCGTGGCGGTGGGTTCGACATGCTTTCTTCCCAAAGCTTCATAGGTAATCGTCGCATTTTTGTCCGCAACGAAAACTATCCCTTCTGGGAAATACGCACTCAACAGAATTGACACTGAAATTCTTCCTTGTGAGATGGTTGAATCAATACCGCGTAACCAGCAATTCCCGCTTGGCCTATGAAGCCCCTAAAATAGGGAAATGTGGATTTGATTTTCGTAAGCTTTCTTCTCCGATTAGACCGAAAATCATGCTAATTGGCGAATTGTTTTT
>JAFDKF010000285.1 GCA_019307135.1 Deltaproteobacteria bacterium | reverse complement strand
CGAGCTTTATATCTACTATTAGCATAATAATGTTAATAAATATTTGTATCTGCCGTTAGTATATTTCACTCTTTAATGTAATGGAGCCAATGAATAATGCTTTTTAATAATATTGAGCTATTACGTTTTAGTTCTTTCTTCGGCGACCTTGGCCCGGATTTCATTCATGCCGGATTGTTTGTATAATTCTAAATGTCCCTTGGTTATGCGTAATTCCGGGATGAACCAATCTGGTGCCGGTATTTGGATTTTTAGTAGCGTTATCAACAATAATTGATGCACATCAACCCTGATTCACCGTCAAAAAAAATGAAAAACCTCGTTGAGCTTGTTGGAACAAGCAGATAGAATGGTTTTGGCAAGACAAATCTATCATCAACGAGGTGAAGCTACATGATGACACAAGGCGAGCTTGCATTCAAGTACAAAGAAGACAAACGGGGCGGGGAAATGACAGGGATAGCTGGAATCGGAGCCTACTTTGACCTTGCCTGCCGATCCGGGATGGTGAGGAACATTGAGCAGCATGTAAGAGCGCGGAAAGGGGGACAGGGCTGGACGGATGTCGAGACCGTTCTGTCGCTGGTAATGCTGAATCTGGTGGGCGGGGAATGTGTGGAGGACGTCGACAGACTTGAATCAGATAAAGGTTTTTGCCGACTGCTGAAAAAGGCGTTGAGTCACGGGTTGAGCCGAAAGGGCCGCAGGGGATTAAAGAAGCGGTGGAGGAAAGAGAAAACCCGGAGCGTGCCGTCGAGTTCATCGGTATTTCGGTATTTAGCTGAGTTTCACAACCGTGATCAGGAGCTGTTGAAAAAGCCGGGCAAGGCATTTATCCCTGAGTCCAATGAGGCGCTTAAGGCTCTATGCAAGGTCAATAAGGATATGGTTGGCTTTGTGCAAAACAACCAGACAGCGCAAACGGCCACGCTGGACATGGATGCGACGCTGGTGGAAACTGATAAGGCCGATGCGCTGTGGTGCTATAAGGGATATCGGGCCTACCAACCTTTCAATACATGGTGGGCTGAGCAGGGTCTGGTGTTGCATACGGAATTTCGAGACGGCAATGTTCCGGCGGGCTTTGAGCAGAAGCGAGTGCTTGAGGAGGCGATTGCCTGTCTTCCCAAGGGAGTTAAAAAGGTTAGGATGCGCTCTGATACGGCGGGATATCAGCATGAGCTGTTGAAGTATTGTGACAGAGAAGACAATAAATGGTGTGCCCGGATTGAATTTACGGTTAGCAGTAATGTGACTCCGGAATTCAAGAAAGCGGTGGGGGAGATTGGAGACGAGGATTGGGCAGTGCTGACGAATCGGGAGCGATCCGGCAAGATGACGGAGACGACGCGGCAGTGGGCGGAGGTGTGTTTTGTGCCCAATGCCATTGGGTGTAGCAAGAATGGGCCTGAGTATAGATACTTGGCGATTCGGGAGCCGATGCAGGATCAACTTATGCTGCCGGGGATGGAGCAAGATGACAGGGAATTGCCCTTCCAGACCATGGTCAGGGATAACGTAAGGTACAAGGTGTTCGGGATTGTCACAAACATGGACTGGGACGGGCAGGAACTGATTGAATGGCATTACAAGCGGTGCGGCAGGAGTGAACAGGCCCACAGTGTGATGAAGGAAGACCTGGCAGGAGGGACGCTGCCGAGTGGAGATTTTGGTGAGAATGCGGCATGGTGGTGGATCATGATCCTGGCCTTCAATCTGAATGCTGCTTTTAAGTCACTGGTTTTGGGAGGCAAATGGGTACACAAACGGATGAAAGCGATGAGGTTTTATCTGATCAACATCCCAGCCAGGGTCATCGGACGGTCTCGACAGTTGTCGTTACGACTCAATGCCGGACACCCTGCTTATGCGTGGTTGGTGTCGATACGGGCAAAGATCGCCGGGTTGGTTCACGCCCCGTCGGGATAGTTGGTAGGACCGGCCAAAGCCGTTTTCACTAAGATGACAGGGAGATGGGTTTTTTAAGGATACCGTCGCCTAAGGGGGAGGCATGTCTAGTGACTGAGATTACCGCTCAGTGTCGTCCTTGCATATGAAAAATGCCCTGTCATCTCGGTGAAAACCGCGCTGCCTGAGACGGAAATGCAGTGCATGGGCCCGAAAAATACTTCCTCACACGCAACAGCCTTCAACTGTTTCCTCTTAGGTGGTGGATTTGAGATCAATGTATCAGGTTGACATAATTTAGTAAGTAGCGATAATTGAAAAAGAAATCCCGATAGCCATTAGTTTGGTGCAACAGTGAGAAAATTCAGACAAAAATACTATGATCATTTTTCAAAA
>JAFDKF010000284.1:359-2664 GCA_019307135.1 Deltaproteobacteria bacterium | reverse complement strand
GACGGTGCGTCGGAACTGGCGCTCGACACCGCCGAGCAGGCGACGCACCTGATCAACTGGTACGAACGGTTGGGGTACCGGTTTATCGAGTATGTCGACTGGGACGTAACCAACTACCGCTCGGTGATCATGAGCAAGCGGGTGTGAGGGGATCGATCACGACTTTGTCATTGACAGATTAGCATGAGGAACTCTGTCTAGTAGGTCCACCCTTCTGATCTGATGAAATCGAACAGGGACAAGTGCCTAAGTCCCATCTCCTGACACGCATCAGGTATTTTCATTCGGGCAGCCGGGTGCTTGCGAGGTTTCTCATCCGAAATAACCGACAGGTCGTTGAGGTATGCAATTGCTACCACAAAAGGGTCACCCTCCGACCTATGATTCTCGTGATCGACAAGGTTGCACCGACTATTTACTTCTGTCAATGCCTCTTGCATGGGGATATCTAAAGGATAGAGAAAATTGTCCCTCTGCTTGCACCACTCCAGCAGTTCATCACCTTCGCGTACAGCAAGTTCATCCACCACAGCGTCCGACGACACAACTACATGGCTGGCGCAGAGCTTGTCAAAATCAATCCAGAGGCCCTTGAATATGTCTTTGGGGTAGCGTGATAAGTTAATGAGAGCGCTCGTATCTATACTATACTTCATTTACCCCCCGTCACAGCCCGCTCAATGCCCGGTAGGCTCTTCAGTTTGATATCGAGATACCTGCAAACATCAAGGGCACTCAAGACCCCCCGATTGTGAGCCCTTACAACAGTACTTGTAAATACGTAACCACAGTTTCGTACTTGCGTCGGATAATAGACAGGTGCCTCTTTCGTAGAGCCCTCGGCATCTTCTCGTCTGCGAAATGCCGCTTGCATCTCTTTTAGACGCTCAAAATACGCCACAGAGTCAATGTATTCCAGATCGCGTAGGCGACCTAGGATCACTTGCTGACTCACATTAAACTTATTGGCCGCCGCATCGAGAATTGTATCTATCCATGTATCAACCGGCCCGCGCATATTATTCAGGAAATGAGTGACTAATAATTTCGCGGGCACGAGTGCTGAGGCGGATAGGCGATTGCAAAATCGCTCCACGCTTTGATTGGAGGACGAGACGCCTCTGTATTCAACCGTATCGCACAAACCGGCGTTTCTTAGCATCAAGTGAGCGAACTCATGCAACAGTGTGAAGATGCGGCCGTTTGGTTTTTCGCCTCCGTTCAGCATTATCACAGGAATAGTCTTGTAATAGAGTGAGAAGCCTCTCATGACACTACTTGGGATGCGACTGCATTGCATTACCAACACGTTCTGCCGCTCGATCAGTCCTATCCAGGCCCGCAAGGCTTGGTGCGAGTTCCGCCAAGAAAACTGTTCTTCGATAGTCAGATCCAATATCTCGCGGACTTTACCACCCAGCTTCTCCGGGTTCGCGTTGCTCCGGGTGTGGAGGGCGACGTGCGCTACGTCTGAATCGCGCTGTTCTGTGAGTTGTAGAAATCTCTCGCGCGTTTGGCGCGCGCGCCGGATTTCGAATCGAACAAGGTAACCTTTTGCGTCGTCCTCGGGTGATGGTATGTGCCTAAAATCTCGGATTTCGGGTTCACTCTCGGGCGGCTCTACGAAAAAGAAGGCGGCCAGTGGTCTGCGATACACGTTCGCGCAGTTCCTTAGCTGCCGAATTGTGGGCTGTACGCTGCCGTCTTCCCACTCACCCAATCTCGAAGATCTGACATTCAGCTTCTTAGCGGCTAGTTCGATAGATATTCCGGCCGAGAAGCGTGCCCACACCAACAACTGCGGATTAATATTTGCCCGGATTACCTCTGCCATCCTAACCCTTGAAAGTCACTACTGTTCTACTTGTCGCGCGGCGAGGACATATCTCACATGATGGCGTTCCTCATCGCCCAGTCTCCGGGCTCTTGCGATCCTCATGCGCTCCCAATAATAACTCATATCACGAAGGGATGCTATCACATATCAACGGTGGAGTCACCAACAATATGGTTCTAGTGTGAGCCTGTTGCCTAGCCACGCAGAGCACCACTTCGCATTCCTTGCCAAGCGACGGCCATCCGTGTCGACACCTCATTCCCTTATTTCACAACACCTTACGATTTTGCCATGTTTGTAGCGATACCGAACCACCTATGCCCCACCAACTTACATTAAGTACTTACCGAGCCACCAGTACACCCCTTTTTAGTTGATTTGGTGGCGTCTTTTGGATAACCTGATAATCTGTTAGAGTTTTGCAAGGGTGCAGTGTGACCGAGAATGCCGCGAAAACAGTGAAGAAAC
>JAFDKF010000284.1:0-344 GCA_019307135.1 Deltaproteobacteria bacterium | reverse complement strand
CCAGTACACCCCTTTTTAGTTGATTTGGTGGCGTCTTTTGGATAACCTGATAATCTGTTAGAGTTTTGCAAGGGTGCAGTGTGACCGAGAATGCCGCGAAAACAGTGAAGAAACAGACCATCCTCTCCGGAATGCAACCGACCGGGTCGCTGCATATCGGCAATCTGGAAGGGGCTCTGCGGAACTGGGTTCGGCTCCAGGACGATTACCGGATGTACTGCTGTATCGTTGACTGGCACGCCCTGACCGCGGATTTCAAGGATACTTCGATCCTTAAAGACCGGATTTTCGAGATGACAACCGACTGGCTGGCGGCCGGGCTCGACCCCGAAAAGTGTGCGATG
>JAFDKF010000283.1 GCA_019307135.1 Deltaproteobacteria bacterium | reverse complement strand
TTTGATCGGCTGGTTCGGGCCTGTGTGACCACCCAAACCGTCACATACAACGAAATCATACGTCGACCCTCCGCCACCCGAATGAGTTTTGGCAGCTAAGTCAATAGGCATTATATTTTAATAATCGCTGTAGAAATTCCAGACAAAAGAATATTTGGGAGGTTAATTGGCCTTGGCCTTGCCCCGGGGAGCAGGCTAAAGATAGAAGAGGAGGTTCCGGATGCTATCATTTTTAACATTAGAGGCCGAAGAATTGCTCTGGCAAAAGAAATTGCAAAAAACCTTGTAGCTGTCAGGCAAGATGCAAAGTACTAAACTCGCCCTTGTTGGCCAGCCTAATACAGGGAAGTCCAGCCTTCTGAATTCTCTGGCAGGAGCCAGGGTTATCGTATCAAATTACCCCGGCACCACTATCGAAATTACGAAAGCTAAAATAAAGCTGCAAGAATCTCTGGTGGAGCTTATAGATACTCCAGGCATATATAGCATCTCCGATGCCAGCGCTGAGGAAAAAGTTACGGCAATTGTCATTTTTGGAGAAGATATTGATGGCGCTATCGTTCTGGTTGATACTACCGGCTTGGAAAGGGGCCTTTATCTCGTGTTTCAAATGTTTGAGGCGGGCATTCCAACCATAGTTGCTCTGAACTTTATCGAAGAAGCACAAAAGAAAGGAATTCAAATAGATACCAAAAAGCTTGAAAGCACTGTGGGAGTACCAGTCATACAAATAAATCCTATAACAAAGAAAGGAATTAAAGAACTTTCATCAAAAATTCTTCGTGTAAATGAACTTTCTTGTTGCCCCTTTATTGTTAGTTATGATGACCATATAGAAAGAGCCATAGAGATTATATCCGAGGGGCTGGCGGAAACTCTGACTCTATCGAAAAGGTTCATTGCCATAAGGATATTGGAAAATGACAAAAATTTCTTCAAATATCTCAAAGACAAAACAGCTCTCGATAAAGCTGCTGATGTCCTCACGCTTCATCCAAACGTCTCAAGAGACATAAGCATTACAAGGTATGGTGAAGCATCCTTTATTGCCCGGCTTGTAACCACAATTACTCCAAAGGGTAGAGTCCGTAGCTTTGGAGACCGGCTTGACGAAGTACTTCTGAATCCCTTAATTGGGCCCTTTATTACTTTTATTTTTTTTGGTTTTGTTTTCGCTGTCCTGCTTTTTGCCGGAGGATGGCTTCAAGAGTTACTGATGGCGGGAGCTGAGAAATATTTAATAAATCTATTGCCCACTCGCAGTTCAGGGCTTCTGTCCTCAATGGTTGCTCAAGGACTATATGGTCTTGCCGCAGGTGTCGCTATAGCTCTCCCGTATGTGTTTTTATTTTACATCTTCTTAGGGCTACTTGAAGATATCGGGCTTCTTTCAAGATTTATTCTAAGCCTTGAAAGACCCATGAGAAAGCTGGGTCTTTCGGGTCAGGCTTTCATCCCCGCGGTTCTCGGACTGGGATGCAGCGTTCCTGCCATAAGGGTTATGAGGATTCTCTCATCTGAGAAAGAGAGGATACAGTCCGCCTTCCTTTTTGCTTGCATCCCCTGCTCTTCTAGGACTGCCATAATAATGGGAATTGTGGGTTTTTATGGCGGGGTTTCTCTTGCCCTCTCGGTGTATTTTAGTATTGCAGTCTCCTTACTGATATACGCTTTTTTGTTGAAAAAGATTTTGAAAACAATTCCACAACCATTAATCATGGAGATGCCATCCTATCGCAGACCACTTTTAAATAATGTTGTCGTCAAGGGCTGGGTTCGCATGCAGGATTTTGTCTATATCGTGATCCCTCTCCTGGCAGCAGGCGGGGCCCTTTATGGGCTTTTAATTGAAATTGGCCTTACTCAATTTATAATCAAACCCTTTGAACCTTTGACGGTTGATTGGCTGAACCTTCCTGCTGAAACTGTCGTTCCCCTTGCTTACGGGTTCATTCAAAAGGATCTCACACCGGGAATGCTTGTGGCTGTGTTAGGAGCAAATCTCAATGACTTTTTAAGTCCCATCCAGCTCTATACCTTTGGAGTGGCCTCGAGCATCCAGATCCCTTGCGTAATAGCCTTTTGGATGCTTATCCGTGAACTAGGCATTAAGAATGCTTCATTAATTACAACCCTTTCTCTGGCCTATAGTCTCTTAATTGCAGGCTTAATGTGGAGAGTAATATCAGGGCTTTCTATTTGGGTGCGGCTCTTTTAGGACGACCTTGAGAAGCAATTTTTGGCATATGGTATCCGGATCCATTTAAGAAATTATCCTTATTTGATGGCTTTCAGATGACTGCGTTTGCG
>JAFDKF010000022.1 GCA_019307135.1 Deltaproteobacteria bacterium | reverse complement strand
CCTTCTGGCCTGTTTTTCAACTCCAGCCCCGGAATTTGTCCATCCATAGGCAGTTTGAACAAACAAAAACGTTGGTTTCCTATAAAGAATCCCACAAAATTGTCCCCTTCTCGGGCCGCGCAAGTCGTGTCTTGTAATTAACATCCTGAAATAGTTGTATATATCTCGTCGGCACGAAGCTTGCTATTAAAAAGTATAGTGAAGCCTCCCTGTGCTCCCGCACAGGGCATCCTTAATTTTGTTTCAGGACGGCGGAACTCGCCGAAGCAATCTTGGCGAAGGTGAGCAAACTGGCAAAACAAGGATAACATAACAAGATGTGCCGTTTGTTTGCAGTAACGAGTGAAAAACCGCTATCTCCCATGACAGCCGTCCACGCCTTGGATGTTATGAAAGAAGGCAACGATGGTTCCGGTCTGGGTCTTTTTTTGAGTGGTTTGGGGGGTCATTTTGAAGAACTGAACGGCGCGCCCATCCTGTCTGGTATATTTACTAATTCAGGAATGAAGCGCCTTGATCAATTCATGATGGAAGTGGGCTTTATGACGAAATATAAGCTCTCCATCAAAGTCCCCAAAACCCCGCCTCCGGGCGTGCCAAGGCGAGACATGTACCTGATCCGGGCCTACGAATACCCGGAAACCTGGGAGGGACTGAGTGAAAACGAAATTCAGCAACGCCTGATGAAGATGCGACTTCAACTCAGACACATGGGAGAAGAACACCGTGATATGATTGTATTCAGCTTTTGGCCGGATGTGATCATGATCAAGGAGATTGGTGATCCCCTGACAGTGGCAGAATATCTCCGGCTCGACCGTAAGGAACTCAAAGCCCGGGTGATGATGGCCCAGGGCAGGCAAAACACCAACTACGCGATCAACCTGTACGCTTGCCACCCCTTCTTTATCCAAGGGGTGGCTACAATGACCAATGGAGAAAATACGGCCTTTGTTCCCATTCGGGAATTTCTCATGTCTCGCGGCTTTCCGGGGTACGTTGGCTACCAATCCGATTCAGAGGTCTTCACCCATATTCTTCACTTCATGCTGACCCGCCTGAGATTAGGGATCGAGGCTTACAAGCATGTGATTACGCCTCTTAGAGATGAAGACCTGGAGCACCACCCGGATGGCCATTTTTTAAAACATCTTAAGCATTCCTGTCGGAGGCTTGTCATTGATGGGCCGAATTGTGTGATGGGCTGTCTTCCGGACAAAACTCTTTTTCTCGTGCAGGACCGAAAAAAACTCCGACCGGGCGTGGTGGGAGGCAAGCCCGGCCTCTATGCCATCTGTTCGGAGATGTGTGGCTTAGACGCAGCCGTTCCTGATCGGGATAAGAGCAAGGATTTTCAACCCATGTATTTGGACACCGTATTCATACGACCAGACCGTCGGGAGGTAAACATATGTCGTCAGACGGAAGAATTGCCCCTTCCACACTGAGCGTCAAGGATCTGCCATGGCAGATTCACTGGGATAAGGACAAATGCACGCTCTGCGGGCATTGTACAGCCGTGTGCCCAGTCCACGCCATTGAGCTGGGTGTTTACCGCAAACGGGTGGTTAAAACCTCTGTTGGGCTGAAGGAGACGCCATCAAACGTCTATCAGGTGTATCATGGCATTCGACAAAAAACGGACCCGGCTTATTCTTGTGTAGGATGCGCCATGTGCAACTTGGTCTGTCCCAACGATTGCATCATGCCCTACAGAAGCGATGAAGCGGACAAGCTGAGATATCACATCAATCGGGGCGGCCAGCCACGCCGGCGTGGAGGACGCAGAAATGTCCCCGGCGGGATTCTGGATCAGATCAAGTTCATTCGGATATCCATGTTGACTGATCCTGCTCTGGATGCAGGACGCCATGAATTCGAGCTTCGCACCCTGCTGGGACGGATTCTTCCCCCCGAAGAGAACCTTAAACTCGTCCGGGAAGAGGGATGGATACCGCCTGTGCGGGAGATCTACCCCTTGATCATTGGAGCAATGTCTTTTGGGGCCGTTTCCCCAAATATGTGGGAAGGGCTCCAGATGGGGGTGGCCTACCTGAATGAAGAGCTCGGTATGCCGGTATGCGTATCTACCGGAGAGGGCGGCTGTCCGCCGCGACTTTTGCGTTCGCGGTTCTTAAAGTATGTCATTCTCCAGATTGCCAGTGGCTATTTTGGCTGGGACGAGATCATTCGTGACATACCTGAAATAAAGGAAGATCCCTGCGCGATCGAAATCAAATATGGCCAGGGAGCCAAGCCGGGTGACGGCGGTTTGCTCATGTGGCACAAGGTAGACAAACTCATTGCAGCGATCCGGGGGGTGCCGCCGGGGGTGAGCCTGCCCAGTCCGCCCACGCACCAGACCAAGTATTCGATTGAAGAATCGGTGGCCAAGATGATCCAGTCCATGTGCATGGCCTGGGGTTTTCGGGTGCCGGTCTACCCGAAGATTTCGGGAACCACCACGGCCCTGGCGGTACTCAACAACCTGACTCGTAACCCCTATGCGGCAGGCCTGGCCATTGACGGAGAGGACGGCGGCACAGGGGCTGCATACAACGTGTCCATGAATCACATGGGGCATCCCATAGCAAGCAATATCCGAGACTGCTATCTGAATCTGGTGAAGGTTGGCAAGCAGAATGAGATTCCCCTCTTTGCCGGAGGGGGTGTGGGAAAGAGCGGCAATTTGGCAGCTAACGCAGCAGCACTTATCATGCTGGGAGCAAGTGGCGTCCAGGTAGGCAAATACATCATGCAGGCGGCTGCCGGTTGTCTCGGCTCGGAATCCGACAGATGCAACATCTGTAATATCGGGCTCTGTCCCAAGGGCATCACGTCCCAGGACCCTCGCCTTTACCGACGTCTGGACCCGGAGCTGGTGGCGGAGCGCGTTGTGGATGTTTTTCTTTCCTTTGACACTGAGCTAAAAAAAATCATGGCGCCGCTTGGCCGTTCCACCTCCTTACCCATCGGCATGTCCGATGCTATTGGGATAAACGATAAGGCTGCGGCAGAACGTCTTGAAATCAGGTATGTGGTGTGAGAATGAGGCAGATGCTTGATTTCTGAAAGACTATAGATACATATGGAACATAGAGAATCACATTGGATTCCAGGCAAGGAAGAGGGCCGCCGGCTCGAATCTCGGGTCTTAGAAGAGCGAATCCAGCAAGCGGTGGGCAATGGACGCCACTTCTTGAAAGTAAAGGCCTACGGCCAACACGGCATTGGAGGCAGGTTGTGGCGAGCCGGAACTGATCCGGTTTATCTGGAAATTCACGGCTCTCCTGGACAGCGTGTCGGATCCATGGGATTTCCGAACACGCGCATTGAAATCATGGCGCCGGCTTCCGATGATGTGGGTTGGCTCAATGCAGGTGCAGAGATCATCGTCCATGGGCATGCCACCAATGGCGTGGCCAATGCCATGGCCCAGGGAAAGATCTACATTGCTGGCAATGTCGGCGCACGGGCAATGACCATGACCAAGCACAACCCCCGTTTTGATCCTCCCGAACTTTGGGCTTTGGGATCTGTGGGGGACTACTTTGCTGAGTTCATGGCAGGAGGTATTGCGGTCGTTTGCGGTTATGAGGCACAAGATCCGGCCAACATTTTAGGCTACCATCCCTGTGTTGGCATGGTGGGAGGGAGAATTTTCTTCCGGGGCCCACACAAGGGGTTCAGCCATGTGGATGCCAGGCTCGTCCCGGTTGAGGATCAAGATTGGGAGTGGCTGGTCAAGAACCTGCGAGTCTTTCTCGAAAAGATTGATCGGTCAGATATCATCGGTCAGCTTTCGCTCCGAGAGCAATGGCAACTCTTGGTGGCACGGAGTCACCTCGAGAAAGGTATCAAGCCAAGACGCTCCATGGCTGCCTTCCGCCAGGATGTGTGGGCAAAGGAGTTGGGCACCGGAGGGTTATTTGGGGATCTGACCACTCTTGACCGAAATCCCATCCCTGTGATTACCACCCGGGAGCTTCGTCGCTTTGTCCCTGTCTGGGAAAATCGGAAATCTGTGCCCCCTTGTGAAGCGAGTTGCCCCACCGGCATGCCGGTTCATGAACGTTGGCGACTGATTCGTGAAGGTCGCGTAGACGAAGCCGTGGACATGGCTTTGGCGTACACGCCTTTTCCTGCTACTGTGTGCGGTTACCTGTGCCCGAATCTGTGTATGCAGGCCTGTACCCGGCAAACTGCCAATATGGCCCCGATGGATGTGAAGCAACTGGGCAAGGCGAGTCTTGATGCAAAGTTGCCGCAATTGCCATCTTTGACGGGAAAGCGTACCGCCATAGTTGGTGGCGGTCCGGCCGGTATCTCCGTAGCCTGGCAGCTCCGCCAGAAAGGTCATGAGGCAGTTGTCTTTGACATGGAGAAGACCCTGGGAGGGAAGATCACATCCGTGATTCCGAAGAGCCGTATTCCGGAAGAGATTATTCGCAGTGAACTGGAACGAGTTCGCAGCGCGCTTCCACACGTCCATCTTCAGCAGCGTCTCTCCAGAGAAGATCTCGAACAGTTGAAAGTGGACTACGATTTTGTGGTCATTGCGGTGGGGGCACACAAACCTCGCATACTGCCCGTGCCAGGAAAGGAAAGGATAATTCCGGCCATTGATTTCTTGCGGCAAAGCAAGCAAGACCAAGGCAAAGTGGGAAGACGTGTGGTGATCATCGGGGCAGGGAATGTGGGCTGTGACGTGGCCACCGAGGCGCATCGTATGGGAGCCGAAGAGGTTACACTGATTCATTATCGAAGGCCCCCAGCTTCCGGCGAAGAGAAGGAGGCAGCAAAGGCCATTGGGGCGAAATTTTGCTGGCCGTGCTTTACCAAAGCAGTTACGGAAGAGGGTGTGGAACTCACCACAGGAGAAGTCATTCCGGCAGATACAGTCATCATAGCCACTGGACATCAGCCTGATGTGGATTTTCTCCCGGAGACGGTCACTACGGAGCGGGGTTTCATCGTGGTGAACGAGTTCTATCAAACGACGGATCCCCAGATCTTTGCGATTGGAGATGCAGTCAAATTAGGCTTTCTGACCGATGCCATCGGGGCTGGTCGAAAGGCAGCCCACGCCATCAATGATATTTTGGCGGGCAAGGAGCCTCGAGGGGACACACGGCAGGTGATCGATTATTCGCGCGTCAAACTGGAATACTTTGATCCCCGGTTGATGCGGTTTGATGACATTCAAGAATGTGCCGAACAATGCACTTCTTGCGGCACCTGTCGGGACTGCGGGATCTGTATTGCCATCTGTCCTCAAGGAGCCATTCGCAAAAAGGAAAACGGCAACGAGGACTTTGAGATGGTGGTGGATCCCGACAAATGCATCGGATGCGGATTCTGCGCAGGGGCTTGCCCTTGCGGGATCTGGAACCTTGTGGAAAATGAGCCCCTTGTGTAAGAACTTAGCTCCGCTTTGCTCCGCAATTGGTCGAGTGGTCGAGTAGTTGATTGTTTCAACTACCTTACAACTTGACTACTTGACTACTTAACTACTCGAGGAAAGTCGTAGGAATTTCAATAAATTGTAGAAATTGCGAGACGTGAAACACATGTTTCAGACCTATCAAGATATCATAGAAAAAGCCGACCCTGAAATCGCTGATACCATCAAGTTGGAGCTGGAACGGCAAACCCGCAAACTCGAACTGATCGCTTCGGAGAATATAACCAGTCGTGCCGTCATGGCCACACAGGCGAGTGTTCTTGCGAACAAATATGCGGAAGGCTATCCAGACCGCCGGTTCTACGGCGGATGCCAATATGTGGACATGGCAGAGAGGCTCGCTATTGAACGCGCGAAAAAGCTTTTTGGCGCACCTTATGCCAATGTGCAGCCCCATTCAGGCACCCAGGCAAATATGGCTGTTTATTTTGCCTTGCTGAAGCCGGGAGACAAGATTTTGGGCATGGATCTGTCTCACGGGGGCCACCTCTCCCATGGTAGTTCTGTGAGTTTTTCCGGCCGTTTTTTTAATTTTGTGTCCTACGGCGTGGACCAACAGACAGAAACGATCGACTATGAAGAGGTTGAGGGTATTGCCAAAAAGCATCGGCCGAAGATGATCGTGGCCGGCGCCAGCGCATATCCGAGGACCGTTGACTTTGAGGCCTTTGCCCGCATCGCCCGTTCAATTGATGCCTATCTCATGGCTGACATGGCGCATATTGCAGGGCTCATAGCAGCGGGTGTGCATCCCTCGCCGATCCCTCACGCAGACGTGGTCACCTCCACGACTCACAAGACGCTGAGGGGGCCCCGCGGTGGATTTATCCTGGCACAGGAGGAACATGGCAAGAGGCTTGACAGTGAGATATTTCCTGGAATTCAAGGCGGCCCGCTAATGCACGTCATAGCCGCAAAGGCAGTGGCCTTCAAACTGGCCATGTCAGAAAGCTTCAAGGCCTACCAGCGCCAGACAGTGGCCAATGCCGCGGCACTGGCCCAACATTTGATGGGCGCTGGCCTCAAACTAGTGTCCGGCGGAACGGACAACCATCTCCTGATGGTCGATCTCAGTGATCTGGGGATAAGTGGCAGAGATGCTGAAAAGGCGTTGGAGGAAGCAGGCATTACGGTCAACAAGAATACCGTACCCTTTGAAAAACGCGGTGCTTTTGTGACAAGCGGTATCCGCATCGGCACCCCGGCGGTGACAACGCGCGGCATGAAAGAACGAGAAATGGCTACCATTGGCGCCATGATTGTTGAGGTCCTAAATCAGCCAAACGATCAAGCCGTTCTTTGCCGGGTGAACGAATCTGTCAGGGATTTGTGCGAAAGATTTCCGCTTTACATGGGTGAAATCTGACGATCCACACAAACGTTTCGGAAATTGGGTGCCTTCCCAATACCGTTCTGTAATCCACAAAATAGACGACAGAGAAAACTTATCAGGAAAACACGAAGTATCTTCTCAGTAAGTCCGGGCAAGTCGACAATCCTGTGAGTTTTCTGGATGCCCGCCTACGCGGGCATGACGGGGAACTCGGCACAATCGTCATTCCCGCCCCTGCTTCCGCAGGGGCAAGCTTGTCCCCGCGAAGGCGGGGAGCGGGAATCCAGGAGTGATCTGCCCAAAAAGCGTGCTTTCGTGTTTTCGTGATTGACGAGAAATACAGATCAATTGCACAGGTTGAAAATTTTCATTGAAAGAACCCCTATCGGTGGTACAAGACAACCCGATGATTGCGATCATTGATTACAAGGCTGGAAACCTGATGAGTGTGAAGCGCGCCGTGGAGAAATTGGGCTTTGCCTGCCTGGTCACTCAACGTCAGGAAGAGATCTTGAACTCTGAAAGGGTCATATTTCCGGGCGTGGGGGCGGCTGGAAAGGCAATGGCCGATCTGAGGCACCTTGGTTTAGATAAGGTGTTGAAGCAATATTTTGAGGCCGGCAAACCGATCCTTGGGATTTGTCTGGGCGCACAGATCATACTGGACAATAGCGAAGAGAATGATGCCCGGTGTCTGGGGCTTATTCCGGGGAGTGTTAAACAGTTTCCCCTGCCGCTTTTTTCTGAAGGAAATGAGCGGCTGAAAATACCCCACATGGGCTGGAACGGCGTAAATTTGCGGAAAAGGCATCCGGTTCTGGAAGGGATCATGCCAACCGATGAGTTCTATTTTGTTCATGCTTATTATCCTCTGCCTGCCTCGGATGAATATGTGGTTGGGACCACGGGCTACGGTATAGAGTTTCCCTCTGTTATTGGTTATAAGAACCTGATCGCCATGCAGTTCCATCCGGAAAAAAGCGGCACGGCAGGGTTGAGGATCCTGGAGAACTTTTGCACCTGGGATGGAGGCTTTGGGCACGTTCACTGCTTGGGGGATGCTTCCTCTTTTTCGGAAAGTGCCTGAAGTTGAAAGATAAAATGAGTAATAAAACAGTTCCTTCAAGTCCTTAACTTTAGGCACTTTAGCTCACTTTAGGCACTTTAGGCATTCTTCTATATGCTGAGTAAAAGAATCATACCCTGTCTCGATGTGAGAGACGGGAAGACAACCAAGGGCATAAAGTTCAAAGAGAATATAGACATCGGCGATCCTGTGGAGATGGCCAGGTTCTATTATGAACAGGGGGCAGACGAGATCGTCTTTTACGACATCACGGCTTCAAGCGACCACCGGGATATTATGATCGATGTGGTACGCCGTGTGGCCGAGGAGATCTTTATCCCCTTCTCCGTGGGTGGAGGGATCAGGACCCTTGAAGATGTGCGCCGCGTGCTTCTGGCCGGTGCGGAAAAGGTGAGTGTGAACACTGCCGCGGTCAAGAATCCCAAGATCATCGCTGACGGTGCCCGGGCTTTTGGGAGCCAGTGCATTGTTCTCGGGATGGATGTAAAAAAGGTGGAAGCATCTGACAAGATCCCATCAGGCTATGAGATTGTCATCCACGGCGGCAGGACTTATGTGGGCATCGACGCCCTTGAGTGGGCCAAGGAGGGGGAGAAATTAGGTGCAGGCGAGATATGTCTGAATTCCATTGATGCAGATGGTTCTCAGCAGGGCTATGAAATGGCCTTGACTCCCCTCATATCTGAAAACGTGAACATTCCGGTCATCGCCTCGGGCGGTGCCGGGAACATCAATCATATCTATGATGTGCTGACAAAAGGGAAGGCAGATGCGGCTCTCGTGGCCTCTATTGTCCACTATGGGACATACACAATCCGGCAGATCAAGGACGGGCTGCACCAGCGTGGCGTAAAAGTGCGTATGCGATGGTGACGAAAGGCAAGTAGTACTTCTGTCTCTCGCAGAGGGCACAGAGGCGCAGGGTTTCTTAAGCTGAATTACTGAGAGGGTAATTCAGCTTAAACTGCCTTACCGCTAACGCGGTAGATATCGATGGTGACGCCGAAGATAGCATTCCTTATTTGCGCCTGACTGGTTCCCCCGCCTTGGCGGGGCGATGGTTTGGCCTGATTTTTCCCTCCCTGCCCTGTTAAATGTAGTATCCTATTTAACCGGGGTCAAAAAATCGGGCAAAAAAAGTTGTCATCTCAGCGATCTCTGTGAGCTCTAGCGACCGGAGCGAGCGGGCGAGAGAATCCGCTGATCGGGTACGATGAAAGCATTATTGGTCTTAGAGGACGGAACCGTATTTCATGGCAACACCTTTGCCGGTGAGGGAGAGGTATCGGGTGAGGTCGTCTTCAATACAAGCATGACGGGCTACCAGGAAGTCCTGACAGATCCTTCTTATAAGGGCCAGATTGTCACCATGACGTATCCCCTCATCGGCAACTATGGGATCAATTCTGAAGATATCGAATCAGCAAGGATTCAGGTTGAGGGATTCGTTGTTCGAGAATATGAGCCACTGCCGAGCAATTGGCGATCTGAACAGACCCTGGCCGATTATCTGAATCAGCAAGGAATTGTTGGCATTGAAGGGGTGGATACCAGGGCGCTGACGCGACATATCAGGCTGGCAGGGGCAATGAAGGGGGTCATTTCAACAAATGATTTTGATCCTGGTTCCCTGGTGGAAAAAGCCAGGGCCTCCCGGGGGCTTGTGGGTCGGGACCTGGTCAAAGACGTCACCTGCCACAAACCCTACGGGTGGCCCCAGGAAAAACGGGCCCGCTTCAAGGTCGTGGCACTCGATTGCGGCATGAAGTTCAATATAGCCCGAAGCCTTGCCCAAAGGGGGTGCAATGTGACGGTTGTTCCAGCTCATACCAGCGCTGAGGAAATCAGGGCCATGAATCCCGATGGCATCGTGCTTTCCAATGGCCCCGGGGACCCAGAGCCAATTACCTATGCCGTTGATACCATCAAGCGCCTGATTCCAGACTATCCCATCTTTGGAATTTGCCTGGGCCATCAACTTCTGGGTCTTGCTTTTGGCGGCAAGACTTATAAGTTGAAATTCGGTCACCGTGGGGCAAACCACCCGGTAAAGAATCTTTTGACAGGCAAGGTGGAGATTACCGCCCAGAACCACGGCTTTTGTGTGGATATCGACTCCATCAAAAATTCGGAGATTGAAATCACCCACATCAACCTGAACGACCAGACCCTGGAGGGTATGAGACATCGAACTCTGCCCATTCTCTCGGTGCAGTATCATCCGGAGGCCTCTCCCGGCCCTCATGATGCGGGATATCTGTTTGATGAGTTCATTGAGCTGATGAAAACAGGGAGGCAGGATGGGCGTAAGTGATAACCGGACATTTTTGTCTCTCACAGAGCCCACAGAGACTCAGAGTTTTTGAGCTGAATTCCTGAGAGGGGAATTCATCTCAAATTGCCATCCCGCTCATGCGGAAGATTTTCGCAAGGCAGATGCGGTAAGTGCTTGTGGTGGTGTCCAAGGAGGGCATTTGCCGGATTATGAATGCCATGCCAGTGGCTGAGAGTTTTGTCTGATTTTTCCTCCCTGCCCCGTTAAATGCCTAGCCTATTTAACTGGGGTCAAAAAATCAGACAAAGTCTTTTTTCTCTGATCTCTCTGAGATCTCGAGCGACTGAAAGGAGCGGGCGAGAGGACCTTAACAATGTCATTGAATTCCACTAAGAGGCTTTGTGATGATCTTAATTATTGACTTTGGTTCCCAGTATAACCAGCTCATTGCCAGACTGGTGCGTGAGCACCATGTCTACTGTGAGATAGAACCTCCGTCGATCAGCCTTGACCAGATTAAGGCCCTCGCCCCTGAAGGCATTATCCTATCTGGAGGTCCGGGAAGCATCTATGAAGAAAACAGTCCAAGGGTGGACCCAGCCATCTTTGACTTAGGTACTCCAGTCCTTGGCATCTGCTACGGGATGCAATACATGGTTGATGCCTTGGGAGGCCAGGTAAGAAAGGCTGAAAAGAGAGAATACGGGTTTGCCGAACTTCACATAAAAGATGCGGCGGGCATTTTCGACGGAATCGAAAAAAAGACCAAATGCTGGATGAGCCATGGAGACAACGTTGGAAGGCTGCCCAGAGGTTTCAGGGCCACAGCGTCGACGCCCACCACCAGGGTGGCGGCCACAGAAAATTCCGCAAAGAGGTTTTACGCACTCCAGTTTCACCCAGAAGTCGCTCATACGCCCAAAGGGAAAAGGATGCTTAAGAACTTCCTATTCCGAATCTGTGGGTGCAGGAAGACCTGGACGATGAAATCCTTTGTGAGAGAGACGACCCGTGAGATAACGTCGGTGGTGGGAGACAATAACGTAATCCTGGGGCTAAGCGGGGGTGTGGATTCTTCGGTGACTGCCCTGCTGGTCCATCAGGCTATTGGTAACCAGTTGACGTGCATCTTTGTGGATAATGGCCTTTTGAGGCAGGGTGAGACAGCACAGGTCAAGGAACTTTTCAAGAAACACTTCAAGGTGAATTTGAAATTTGTCAACGCCAGGAGGGAGTTTCTGAAGGGATTGAAGAGGGTTGTGGACCCTGAAAAGAAGAGAAAGATTATTGGGCGCACATTTATCGAGACCTTTGAGAACGAGGCTCGCAAGCTTCAAGGGGTGGAGTTCCTGGCCCAGGGGACCCTTTATCCTGACATTATCGAGTCGAGGTCTGCCTTCGGAGGCCCCAGCGCTGTGATCAAATCACACCATAATGTAGGTGGGCTTCCGAGGAAGATGAGGCTCAAACTCATTGAGCCTCTGAAGCACCTTTTCAAGGATGAAGTACGTATTCTCGGAAAAGAGCTCGGGCTCCCTGAGGATCTCATTTGGAGACAACCGTTTCCGGGCCCGGGTCTGGCGGTTCGAATCATCGGTGACGTCACCCAGGCAAGGCTTTCCATCTTGCGGAAGGTGGATGCCATTTTGCTTGAAGAGATCAGAGAGAGCGGCCTCTACAAAAAACTGTGGCAGTCCTTTGCTGTGCTTCTCCCGCTGAAAAGCGTAGGGATCATGGGAGATCAGAGGACTTATGAACACATTGTGGCCATTCGGGCGGTGACCAGCACAGACGCCATGACTGCTGACTGGGCCAGGCTCCCCCATTCACTCCTTGGAAGGATATCCAACCGCATTATCAATGAGGTGAGAGGCGTTAATCGCGTCGTCTATGACATCAGCTCCAAACCACCGAGTACCATTGAGTGGGAATAACGATTGATGATTGATGATTGACGATTGGCGGATGAGCTTCGATTTCGGAATGCGGAATCAGACGAATGTGGAGTGCGGAATGCGGAACAAAAGAGAAAGTGACCAGTATCTAAAGTGTCTAAAGTGACCTAAAGTTGATCCGCCTTGTATAGTGAAGCAACTTTTTCTAAGATTCCTTTTGTTCTTTTAACTTTAGGCACTTTAGCTCACTTTAGTTCACTTTAGGCACTCCGTTATTGACAAATGACAAATGACTAACCCATGCCCAAACGAAGCGACATATCAAAGATCATGATCATCGGTTCCGGACCGATTATTATTAGCCAGGCCTGCGAGTTTGACTACTCAGGGACCCAGGCGTGCAAGGCATTGAAGGAAGAAGGCTATGAGATTGTGCTGGTGAACAGCAATCCTGCCACCATCATGACAGATCCTGAGATGGCCGATCATACGTACATCGAACCGGTCACCCCGGAGATGGTTGCAATGATCATCGAGAAAGAAAGGCCCCGGGCGATTCTGCCGACCGTTGGCGGGCAAACCGCTCTGAACACGGCAGTTCAGGTGGCTGATATGGGGGTGCTGGAACAGTTCAAGGTGGAAATGATCGGGGCCTCTGCCGAGGTCATCAAGAAAGCTGAAGACCGGGATCTGTTTCGGGCGGCCATGGCGCGTATTGGACTCCGCGTGCCTGAAAGCGGCATTGCCCGTGACATGGAGAGCGCCCGAGAGATTGCAGACCGGATCGGCTATCCGATTATCGTCCGTCCCAGCTTCACGCTGGGAGGCACTGGCGGCGGCGTGGCTTACAATCGCGAGGACCTTGAAAGGCTGACGGCCTGGGGGCTCGATGCCAGCTTGATTCATCAAATTATGCTGGAGGAATCGGTGATCGGGTGGAAGGAATTCGAACTGGAGGTCATGCGGGACGGAAATGACAACGTAGTGATCATCTGCTCCATTGAAAACCTGGACCCCATGGGCATCCATACCGGGGATAGCGTGACCGTGGCCCCGGCTCAGACTCTGACCGACAGGGAATATCAGGTGATGCGGGATGCCGCCATCGCGGTGATCCGTGAGATTGGCGTGGAAACAGGTGGTTCAAACATCCAGTTTGCCGTCAATCCGGAAGACGGCGAGATGGTCGTGATCGAGATGAATCCGAGAGTCTCGAGAAGTTCCGCCCTTGCCTCCAAGGCCACGGGCTTTCCCATTGCCAAGATTGCTGCCAAGCTGGCCGTGGGTTATACCCTGGATGAGCTTCCAAACGACATAACCGGGGAAACCTTAGCTTCCTTTGAGCCCACCATTGACTACTGCGTAGTAAAGATCCCGCGGTGGACCTTTGAGAAGTTTCCGGAAACCGAAGATTATCTGACGACATCCATGAAATCCGTGGGCGAGACCATGGCGATTGGCCGGACCTTTAAGGAGGCCCTCCAAAAAGGGCTTCGTTCTCTGGAGATAGGACGATTCGGTCTGGGGGCAGACGGCAGAGGGCGATTGGTACAGGACAGGACCGTCCCTTCGGCCGAGGAAATCAGAGAAAAACTCATTCAGCCCAATTCCGAACGTCTTTTCTATATCCGGTACGGTATGAAGGCCGGGATGGATGTGGAGACCGTCCATGGGCTCACCGGCATAGACCCCTGGTTCCTGCACCAGATGGCCCGGATCATCGACCTTGAGGAGGAAATTTCGAAGGCTGGTCATCCGTTGCATGAAGACCTTTTGAAGAAGAGCAAGACCTACGGATTTTCCGATGTGCAGTTGGCCCACCTCCTTGAAACGGATGAGGATGAGATCCGCGCTTTTCGGAAGCGGATTGGCGTGCACCCTGTATACAAACTGGTAGACACCTGTGCGGCCGAGTTTGAGGCCCGCACGCCCTATTATTATTCCACCTATGAAGAGGAGAACGAGGCCCGGGTTTCCAGCAAACGCAAGGTCATGATACTGGGTGGCGGGCCAAATCGCATCGGCCAAGGGATTGAATTTGACTATTGCTGCGTGCAGGCCTCCTTTGCCCTGAAGGAAGAGGGTGTTGAGAGCATCATGGTCAACAGCAACCCCGAGACGGTAAGCACAGACTATGACACTTCCGACAAGCTTTACTTTGAGCCCCTCACAAAAGAGGATCTGCTGAGTATTGTGGAAACCGAAAAGCCTTCAGGCGTGATTGTGCAATTCGGTGGCCAAACACCGCTCAATCTTTCCGCCCCCCTGGCAGAAGCACGGGTCCCTATCCTCGGCACGCCAACGCAAAGCATTGCCATGGCCGAAGACCGGGAGCTTTTCAAAAATGTCCTCAGCAAACTGGGGTTGAGGCAACCCGACAACGGCACAGCCATGAGTGTGGCAGAAGCTGTGAGCGTGGCAGAGGCCATTGGGTATCCGATCATCGTGCGGCCTTCCTATGTCCTTGGCGGCCGGGCCATGAAGATTGTCTATGACAGGCCGTCTTTGGATTCCTTTACTCGAAAAGCCCGGCTTGCTTCTCCGGACCACCCGATCCTGATTGACAAATTCCTTGAAGATGCTATCGAGATTGACGTGGATGCGATTTCCGACGGGCAGACCACTGTGATTGGCGGGATCATGGAGCACATTGAAGAGGCAGGCGTTCATTCCGGCGACAGCGCCTGTGTGCTCCCAGCTCAAGGCCTGCCCCCTTTTCTTCTGGAGCAGATCAAGGCCCATACCCGTGCCCTGGCAAGCGAACTGGGCGTGGTCGGCTTGATAAACATTCAGTTTGCCGTAAAGGACGAAGAGATCTTTATGCTGGAAGTCAATCCCAGGGCATCACGGACTATTCCCTTTGTGAGTAAGGCCACAGGGGTCCCGCTGGCGAAGCTGGCGACCAAGGTCATGCTGGGCCAGACCTTGAGGGATTTGGGGTTCACCCGTGAGGTGGAACCGGATCACATTTCGGTCAAGGAAGCCGTGTTCCCTTTTGATCGCTTTCCGGACGTAGACGTCGTACTCGGCCCTGAGATGAAATCGACCGGTGAGGTCATGGGCATAGATACTGATTTTGGCAGGGCCTTTGCCAAGTCTCAACTGGCGGCCGGTCAGTACTTGCCCACAGGAGGCACCGTATTTGTGAGTGTGAGGGATGCAGACAAGGACGGGATCCATCCGATAGTGCATCAACTGTATGAGATGGGGTTTGATTTGCTTGCTACCAAGGGCACATGTCGTCAGTTGAAAGATGCTGGCATTCCAGGCCGGCCAGTAAAAAAGATTGCCGAGGGACGTCCCAATGTGATTGATCATATCAAAAACCGTGAGATCCAGTTGGTGATTAATACGCCTTCAGGCAAAGAAAGTGCTGGAGGTTCCCGTCTGATTCGCCGGACAGTCCTGAGCTACGGCATCCCCTATGCCACCACGCTCGCCGGTGCCTGCGCAATGGCCATGGGTATTGAGGCCATGAGGAAGCAAAGGTTAACGGTGCGATCGCTTCAGGAGTTCCATAAAGAGAGTGGTCAGTAGGCAGTGGTCAGTGGTCAGTGAGCAGTAGGCGGTAGGCAGTAACGAGTAAACGAAAACTTGAAACTCGAAACTCGAGTGACCGATGACCGATGACTGATGAAAGAGCCAATATTCAATCGTCAATCATCAATCGTCAATGGCAAATGACCAGTATCCAGAGTCTAGTAACCAGTAACCAGCGGGTGTAAATCACGGCTGTTGGCAATGAGAAAATTCATGTCCGTCTGCTGAGTATTTAGCTTTGGGGAAAAGGTGTCAGGTTTCGGGTGTCAGGATCGAGAAACTTGAAGAGCTGAAACCTGAATACTGAACACTGAAACCTGGCAATTGAACTCAATAACCAACACTTTTGATTTACACCCGTAACCAGCAACCAGCAACGAGTAACGAATAACGAGTAACAAATGACTAATGACTAATGACTACGGACCAAGAGAATCCTGCGGTGTTTTCGGTGTGTTCGGACACGATGATGCTGCAAAGTTGACCTATTTTGGGCTATATGCCCTCCAGCACAGGGGACAGGAAAGTGCCGGGATCGTGACCTCTACGGGAAAGTCGATCCGAGAACATAAGGGGATGGGGCTTGTCCCTGAGGTCTTCAACGAACTCATCTTGAATGGCCTCCATGGCCACATAGCCATTGGTCATGTTAGATACTCCACCACAGGTTCTTCCATTTTAAAGAATGCCCAGCCATTCGTGGTTTCCCATGCAGGCAAAACCATTGCCATTGCCCACAACGGAAACCTCACCAATGCCGGAAAGCTGAGGGTAGACGTTGAAAAGAGAGGTTCCATTTTTCAGACCACCATGGACAGCGAGATTATCATGCACCTGCTCGCCCGGAACATACAAGGCGGCATGGAAGAAGCCATGGTCAAGGCGGTGTCTGAGATTCAAGGGGCATATTCTTGTGTCATGATGACCGAAGATAAACTTATGGCTTTCAGGGACCCCAATGGATTCCGTCCGCTTTGCCTGGGGATGCTCAATAGCGGTTATATTGTTGCCTCTGAGACGTGCGCCCTCGATCTGATAGAGGCTCAGTATATCAGGGATATTGATCCAGGAGAAATACTGATTATTGATCAAGACGGGTTAAGGTCAATTAAGCCCTTTGCCGAGCGGAGAAAGACTTTCTGTATATTCGAATTCATCTATTTTGCCAGGCCTGATAGCAATATTTTTGGCCAGAATGTGTACGCCGTCAGAAAGAGGCTCGGAAGGAGGCTGGCCCAGGAGTATCCCCTTGACGCCGATTTTGCCATGCCCTTCCCGGATTCCGGAAACTATGCGGCTATCGGCTTCTGTCATGAGTCCGGCATACCTCTGGAGATGGGGGTCATCCGGAACCATTACGTGGGAAGGACCTTTATCGAGCCTACTCAATCCATGCGGGATTTCGGGGTGAAGGTCAAACTGAATCCTGTTCGAGAGATCCTGAATCAGAAACGTGTGGTGATTGTCGAAGACTCGATCATACGTGGTACCACGAGCAAGATGCGCATCAAGACCTTGCGGGAAGCAGGGGCCAAGGAGGTGCATATGGTGGTGAGTTGTCCGCCCCACCGTTATCCCTGCTACTACGGTATTGACTTTCCAACGAAAGGCGAGTTGATCGCCTCACAGCACACCGTGGACGAGGTGAAAACCTTCGTTGGCCTGGACAGCCTGTGCTATCTCAGCCTGCCCGGCATGCTTGAAGCCATCGGACTCGAACAGAACAGCTTTTGCCTGGCCTGCTTTGATGGCAAATATCCCATTCAGCCGGAAGAACACATTTCAAAGCTGTGTCTGGAATACTGAGAGTTTCCAATAGTTCACTATCAAAGGTGATCGTGAGGTCCTTGACCCAGTACCGATGGAGTTCATGGGTGTCCTCTGTGCCGCGATGTTCGGCTTTCAGAATCGTCAGTGCGGTAGTACCTCTCTTTATGGAAGGGAAAATATCGATAGTGGAGAGAGGACTAAAGGTTTGATGCAGACTCATTAGAAGCCTTACATGCGTCGAGGAATTCGGACTCCCACAGCGCATCACGCAGTCCAGACATCCGCTCAATACGTCTGCAAACTGCAGCACGAAACACATCCTCATTCCCCCATATCTCAACGCTTTCCTTAGCGCGAGTGAGGCCCGTGTATGCAAGCTCTCGAGTCAATAGCGGAAAATCCTTGTCAGGCAAAAGCAGGAGCACTCTATCAAATTCTGATCCCTGGCTCTTATGAACGGTCATGGCATACACCGTTTCGTGTTCGGGCAGCCTGAGCGGATGGAACTTTCTTACAGTGCCGTCTGCACCCGGAACAAATACGCGAAGATCATTATTTGCTGCACAATCCGGCAGAACTATCCCCACATCACCATTGAACAGCCGAAGATTATAGTCATTGCTCGTAATCAAGATCGGACGGCCAGGATACCAGCTTTTGCCAGGATCTATAAGTCCTTCCTCTGTGAGGATTTGCTCGACCAATGCATTTAGATTGATCACCCCGTAAGGGCCTTTTCTAAGGGCACACAGAATCCGGAATCGGTCGAATAGCTGAAAAACTTCCCAGACATCACCAGCCTGCAAGTAATCTGCAAATTCTCTTACAACCATGTCCTTCATGGCCAGGGGCAAACCAGTAGATTGGGGCAAGTCTCGCCACTTAATATCCCCATATTTCCCCTCCCTCAGAAGTGTTACCGCAAGATCATCATCCCCGGCGTTTACTGCACGGCTCACCGCACCGATACCGCTGTCACTCCCAAAGCGAAAACTTTTCTGAAGCTGGACAATACAGCCTTGAATCCCCAACTCTGCTTCGCCATTCAACTGTGTACGAATCTCATATCCGGTAACCTTTTTGACACTTTCGCAGAAACGCCTTGAAAAGCTGTGCACATTGCCAGTATCACATATATCCCCAAGGACGGCGCCTGCCTCCACTGAAGCGAGCTGGTCTTTGTCTCCCAAAAGTATCATTCGGGCCTGCGGGGGAAGTGCCTGGATAAGCTTGGACATCAAAGCCAAGTCTACCATTGAAGCCTCATCCACCACAACAACATCAACCGGCAGCCTATTTTGGGCGTTGTGACGAAAATAAGGTGACTCTGGAATGCTTCCAAGCAGCCGGTGTATGGTTGAAGCCTCCTCCGGTATTGCCTCCTTGATACTCTGTGAACAATTTACCTCACCTTTGGCACACTTGATTGCCTCTTGCAATCTGGCGGCAGCCTTGCCCGTAGGGGCAGCAAGGGCTATTCGGAGCTTTCTTGGGCTGGCCCCGTTAGAGACTTTAGATCGTAATATCCCTGAACGATTATTATCCGGCAGGTCTCTAACGGGGCTGGCCTGTTCAATAATCAGTATTAGTATCTTTGCAACTGTTGTGGTTTTGCCTGTTCCGGGGCCTCCGGAAATAACGCAGAATTTTTTGACCACCGAGGTAAAAGCAGCAACTTTCTGCCAGTCCAGGTCCTCGGTCTTGCCGGTACCAAAAAGCCGTTCTAATCCTTCTTTTAGAAGTGTCTCATCAATACTCTCATCACCATCACTAACCCGTCTCCTGATCAGATTCGCCAGTTCTTGTTGATAATCCCAGTATCGGTGAAGGTACAACCTTGATCTGTCATCGAGGATCAGGGGTTTGTATTCACCCGGTTTTCCAACCACAGGGCTTTTTCTGAGCTTTTTGAGCCACGCGCCCAACTTGGGGCAGACAACAGGCTCCTGCCCATCTTCTCCCTCCAGCAATTGCTTTCCTTCCAATCTGGAAAGGTCAAGACAGATGTGGCCCTGTCTTGTGTAACTGCTCACTATCGCTGCTGCAAGCAACAGTTCCGGAACGCGGGTTCCAGCAAGCCTCCCAATAAAACTGGCAAAATGCATGTCAAGGTCAGAGAGTATCCCGCTATCGTAAAGACGAGTTAGATCTTCCTTTTTCACGATGTGACCATTTCTGCGAACTTAGGGGCTTCGCCCCAATTGGAGTACTTGCCCCGTTAAATAAGGTAGTTATTGAAATATGCCTACCGGGCTGCCGGGCGGGATAAACCCGCCCCTACGTAGGGTCGGCTTTATGCCGACCACTTCAGGTTAGGTGGAAATATTGGTGCTGAAAAAGTCATATCTAAGGGGGTAAAAGTGATGGAGTATTGAAGTACTCCAACACTCCATGACTGCACGTCACCAGGCGACAGGGCTTCATTCCTTGTTTATCACCTAAAGTGATCGGTTCAAGGTTCAGGGTTCAAGGTTCAAAGGTTATAATATATTGACATCCCTCACTTTATAGCACAATAGCCATATTAGGCTCTTTCACCTGTTGGGTGAAACATGCGTGTCATCCCTATTGAGGCATTGTCCTTTTGATATCAGAGACTTAGGGTTCTTCAACCCGGAACCGTGAACGTTGAACCGCTCAACCTAGGTATCAGGTTTTTGCATAATTCGTTTATGAACGCTACAGGGGGCCTGTCCCTGTAAATGCCGAACTCTGGCCCCCTGCCCGGATCCACTCCGCGAAGGAATATGTAATAGATCCCTCCAAAATGCGTCTCATACTTGTAACCAGGCAGCCGAAGGTGCAGGTATTGGTTCAGGGCCAGCACATATATGTAATACTGAAGAAAATAAAGCTCCTTTTCCATGGCCACTGCCAAGGCTTCCTGGCCATAATCATCCACTCTGGTACCAAGAAAATTTGATTTCCAGTCCACCAGGTAGTAACGGCCCTCGAACTGAAAAACCATATCCATGAATCCCTTCATGAATCCCCTAACTGGCGCAAAATCCAACTGTTCAATACGCACAGGAAACTCGGCTGGAAGTTCACGACCGGCGTGTTTTGCAAATAGACTTTTCAACTCTTTCGGTGAGATTGATTTCAATGGAAAATAAAACTCTAACTCGTTGAGCCGATCCTTGTTCTGGATGCGCGACAAGGTAAAATCTTTTTGGGCCGGATCAAGGGGAACGGAAAGGACTTTTTGAATCATATCACAGAGCGTTTCTTGCCACTTGGGCTCAAAACCGTATTCCACAAGTTTATCTGCTACCAGTTTTTCCATCAAGGAAGTATCTTCTTGCGCGAAATCCAGGTGCTCGAATATGTCGTGCACAAGTGTTCCTGCCTTTGTGCCTCTGGGAAAGGAAAAGATACCCGCAGGCTCTTGTTCGATGGCTGATTGTTCCAGAATCCTTTCGTCATACCGGTCAGGAAGAAGGCTTATTGCATCACGATCGGCTATCTCCGGACCGTGCCGCTGGCCGGATACCAGAGACGAAAAGCTTGATATGCGCCAGGAACGATCTATTTGTCCTGAAAATTTCCGGCAGGTAAGTTTTACTCTCTTGGCCACAGATGGTGAATATGCTTTCCCTGCTTCCATCGGCATTTCAGAGAGGCTTATAGTGCCGCCACTCTTTGATACAACCGTCTCCAGGTCCGCAAGAACATCCTCATCACTCAAACCAATAAACCTTTCTTCGATTGCACTTAAAACATCGCCTTCCCATGACTCCGGTTGATGAAAGAGATACACCGGGGCCGAGCTCTCAGCCTCATTGAAACGCCCCCAGACGAGGTAACAGCGATTCTTTGCCCGTGTTAAAGCCACATAGAGTAGCCTCACGTTCTCTGCTAGCTGTTCCTTTTCCGCAAGCACACGGTTTTCATCCATCTCTTCAGAGCCAAGATCAAGGGTTGGCCGCATGTTGTCGCCTTCATCGTGAAACGTAAAAGGGTCTGCTGGATTCCTCATCCTTGAGCCGCCCCATGCAAAGGGACAAAATACCACAGGATACTCAAGGCCCTTGCTCTTATGGATGGTAACGAGTTTTACCGCATTCTCATCCGTTTCCAAACGGAGCTGATGTTTTTCTAACCGCGGTGTATTTGGATCTCTCTGTTCCGAAAGCCACTTCAGGAGTCCTGCCATGCCAAAAGCCCTTTCAGTAGATGCCTGATGAAGGACTTCCGAGAGATGCAGCAGGTTCGTATTGCGACGTTCTCCATCGGGAAAGGACATGAGACGCGTCAGGATTTTTTCTTCTAGCAGTAAGGACCGGAACATCCGGATAAAACCGCTTTTGTTCCACAGATCGTGCCATGCCTTGAATTTAACAAGCCATTCTTCCCATCCAGTCTCATCTTCCATGAAACTGTCCAGACCTTCTCCTTTGACGCCCATCATATCTGTTGCCAGGGCAGCTTTGAGGAGTTTCTCATGGTTTGGCTCAGCAATGCCGGCCAAAACCCTCTCCATTTCCATGGCTTCGTGGGAATCGAAGAGGTTGCCTGTGCTGTAGAGAACGCTGGGGACATTAAGCGCAGAGAGGGCTTGCTGCATTAGGCGTGCCTCAGCATTTGTCCGCACCAGGACGGCAATGTCTTCTTCCCTTAGCGCTCTTTTCCCTAAGAGAGTTTTATTCTTTCTGGCAAGATTGAGAAGTCGTGAGATTTCCGCCGCCACAGCCGTGGGAATCAGCTCCCGTCCTAATGTCTTGGTAATCGGCTTGTCGAGTCCTGTTGCTTTCTGTGCATCTACAAACCACAACTGGAAAGGCGGTTCGGATTTCCCATCTATCCTGAAAGCTTCGCGCTCCTTTTTTGTTGCTGGCGCAGCCGGTTGAAACGGAATCTTGTCGTACACAAAGGGAAGGTGTGCATTGGCAAACATGGTATTTATTGCGCTGATCAAATCGGGCTCGGATCGCCAGTTCTCCCCCAGGGTGTACCGGGATTCTACAGTTGTCGCTGCGTCCATGTAGGCAAAGACATCAGCGCTGCGGAAACTGTATATAGCTTGCTTGGGGTCGCCGATAAGAAAGAGGATGCTGTTTTCGTCACCAAAAGCTTTCTTGAAAATGGCGTACTGAACCGGATCCGTGTCCTGGAATTCATCTATCAAGGCAGCTTTGAATTTCATCCTCATGGCTTTTGCGAGCTTTTCTCCACCCTTGTCATATAGGGCTTGGTGAAGTCTGAGCAAAAGATCGTCAAAAGACTGGATGTTCTTGTCTGCTTTTCTCCTGGCAAGCTCAGATTGCATGTACCGGAATAACTCCACTCTCAGCCCGAGGAGGCGCTGTTCGAAAGCCCTTTCGATCTCCTCCTGTTTTTCTTTTAGCCTCTCACAGAGTTCAAAGAACGGGTGAGCTGGAGGCGAATAATTTTTCTTCACTGCCCCTTCGAGTTCGCTTGAGGTAAACTTCTTAAAACTCGTGAATAAGATTGGATTATTGCCCCCTGACTCCACATAATCGTCCATACTCTGAATCCAGCCCCGGATGCTGGTCTTTCTGTATTTGTTTCTGTTTAGAGCTTTATCGGTTGTAAGGATATCTTCTATGTCGGCTTTTGCCGATCGCCATATCTGGCGAACCTGGTTGAAGGATTCACGAAATTCCTGTTCTTGCAAAGAAGAATTTGGGATTTGAACTTGAGGAATAACCTTCAGGTATGGCTGGCCGACTTTATTTCCAAGCAGAGAAAGGAGACCGTCCGGGCAGACGTTGCTGTTAAGGGTATAATGAATGAAAAGGGCAGAAGCGTTGTAGAAATGTTTGCGCCAGAAATCATCAACAATTTCCCTTTTGAGATTTTCCTGGTCGGTTACCAGTTCGGTATCAAAAAGGCTGCCACTTTCAAAAGCGTTCTCATGGAGCATCCTTCTGCAAAACCCGTGTATGGTAAATATAGCGGCTTGATCAAAATCCCGCACTGCCTCTTTGAGGCACCTTACTGCAGCCTTTGAATCCTTATATTTTTTCACCAGTTCATTGAGGAGGTTATCTTGACTGTGACCCGTAGCGAATGCTTCTATGGCTTCCCTCAGCTTACTGCGAATCCTGTCTTTCAACTCCTCTGTGGCAGCTTCGGTAAAAGTGACTACGAGTATCTCTTCTACGGAAAGTTTCTTCTCCAAGACCAGCCTGAGAAAGAGCCCCGTAATGGTGTAGGTCTTTCCCGTACCGGCGCTGGCCTCGGTCAGATTTGTTCCTTCAAGGGGAGCGTTTAAGAGATCAAAGTCTTTGACGAGTTTTCGAAAAAACATTTGGACATCCTTCATTCCTCGGTTTACAGTTTTCAAGAATGCGGGTGCCAAGAGATAAATTCTTTTGTTCGTACTTTTTGGTGTCAGGTGTCAGGTATACTTTTTGGTGTCGGGTGTCAGGTTTCAGGTGTCAGGTGCAAGAAACACTGAAACCTGAAACCTGAACACTGAAACCTGAACACTGGTCAATAGGTGTAAACTACTTTGTGGCGAAAATGAAGGATGCCAAAATTTGACACAAAATTTGACACAAAATTTTACCTCACTTTACCTCACTACGCTCTTATGTCCTTCTGGTGCCTTAAGAGCGGTTCGAAGGCGTCTATGCCAATCTGCTGAAATTCCGAATCGAGTGGATCGGTGTTACCAAAACAGAGTTGATAGTAGGCGTCTTCGCACTCACCTCGGTGATAATCGCTTCCCGCCCAAGTGGTACGGGCCTTGAGCAGAGCCTCTTCTTCAGACTTGTTTCGTTCCAGAACCATTTGGGCATATTCCCAGGAAGATTTCGGGAAAAAATGAACAGGCCTTATGAGACCCTCCCAGTACTTCTCCAGGAGCTTGCCAAGAATCTCTTCGCTGTCTTCCACCGGGGAATATTCCCAGGCTATCCACACCGGTTCCGGGCCTGTGGGGCGCAAGCCTACCAGCATACTGGTCCGAGGATAATCATCAACCTTGAGGCAATTGAGTGCAAGGTGATGAATCCATACCTTGAGGCGGTCTTTGGGCTTTACATTGGCATAACGGTATTGTATCAACCTTTCCGGGTATATAGCATCGATTCTCCCGGTTACCCTGAAACGTGATATGCTCAGGTCTATCTCAAGCGGCTCAAGCTTTGTTCCCTGCATGTTAGGCTCAGTCATTTCTACAAACCTTTTGACCCCATGACTTAAGCTGTCGTATATGCACTCGCCTATGGTCCCATGGGGGAGCCCCCCTGAAGCCTTTGCTACGGGCAAGAAATCCTCAAGCTCTCGCCCCAAAAACTTTCTTTCCACCAAAGTTTGCTCCAGCAGGTACTTTTCCAGGCCCTTGACGTCAAAAGTTTCTCTCTCTTCCAGAATCGAGGCCCTTTCCTCAAGATAGATCCCAAGGCGTCTGTTGAGCAGAAACTTTGCCGGATTGCCAAAAAAGCTGCACAACCGGTCCAGGTCAACCGTTTTCCATTCTTGTTCCGGATCAGAAAGTCCTTTGGAAATAAACGGTACAGGAGCCTGCCGGGTTTTCAGAATGCACTCGGCTGCCTGGCAGTTTGCCTCGGAATAGGTGAATAATTTCTTGTTCTTTTTAAAATACTTGGGGCTGAAAGCCTGAAGACGGTGCTTTGTGATAATGTGGTCCAGGATCTTCTCCCCTTCTATCTTGAAGCCTTCTTCGGTATAATCCATGAGTTCGCTAACCAGGACGGATGGCGGGATAAGGGTGTTATCCTGGATACTTTGACCCACATAACTGATATACAATTTTTCCCTGGCTGAAAGGATCGCCTCCAGAAAGAGATATCTGTCGTCATGGCGACGGGAGCGGTCGCCCGGCTTTGGGTTTTTTGCCATGAGATCAAAACCCAATGGTTTGGACTGCCTCGGATAAGCATCCCCATTCATACCCACAAGACAGATAACCTTGAAGGGAATGCTTCGCATGGGCAACATGGCACAAAAAGTAACACCACCGGCAATAAAACCAAACCCGAAGCCTTCCTTTTCAAGGTAACTCCCCAGATGCGACTTTATTACACGGATATCAATCTCTTCATCGAAACCTGATATCTCCTTGGTGTCACCCAAATCCTCGAGCGTCCGTCGTATTAGCAGCGTCTCACTTTCCGTATCTTCATCTGCCAAGAAAAGTCCTTCAAGGAGCTCAGTCAGGGTCTTGGACCACTCATTCAAGGTTCTTGGCTGATCGAGGGATGTCACGTCGGCAAAAAGCCGGTCTGCGAATTCCAGGAATTTTCCCAACACTGAAGCTTCACTGCCCTCGACATGGTCGTATGGAAGAACACCACCGAACATGTTCTCGTCGTGGCCGGGCATGGCATAGCCCAGGAGAAGCCTTTCCAGGCCAGCTTTCCAGGTATTCTCCGGGAAGGGAGGCAGGTCCAGTTCACTTCGGCTTTTTTCGTCGATTCCCCATCTTATTCGTGTATCGTTCACCCATTTCCGAATGAGCTCAAAATCTGCCTCCGATAAACCGAATTTTCGCTGCACCGCCCGCGATTCCAGAATAGCGAGAACCTGGGGGGCACCAAAACGGCTGCCACAAAGGTCCAGAATTGATAGGAAGGTACCGATGATCTGGCTCTCTTTCCTGACACTTCGGTCTGCAATGCTAAAAGGAATCCTTCTGGGGTCATTAGCGGGTACATCAAATACGGCCTGGACATAAGGGCAGTAGGTTTCGATATCCGGTGTCATGACCAGGACGTCCCTGGGCAAAAGGCTCGGATCCTTTTCAAACATCTCAAGAAGCCGGTCATGCAGCACTTCTATTTCTCGCATGGGGCTGTGGCATGAGTGGATCCGGATTGAAGTGTCATCCTGGGCTACAAGCTTTTTTCCGTCCGAACCCTGATCCCTGTCCCGGAGATTTAAGATGTCGGATTGAATGCACAAGAGCAGATTATCCTCACCAGGTTCCTGAAAAGAGGAAATCTCCTCAGAGTTAAACTCGTTTACCAAATCAAAAAAATCCCTGCCCAATGCTCCCATGGACGCCAGGAGGCTGTTTCCTTTCTCCAGGTGGAGTTCTTCTGGGGTAACATCTTGAGTTCGCTCTCTGTCCAGTGTCCTTTTCATTTCCCGGTCTGAGACGATATCACCCCAGTACTCCCTGCAGGGATTCATGAGAAAGAGGTTCACTTGCGTGAAGCGCGATAGGGCAGCAAAGATCTGCATATGAAACCGGGGTAGGGCAGATATCCCGAAGACCGAAATTCTCTCCGGGAGACCTTTAATCTCGGTTGAGGATTTCTCAACCGCTTCAAGAAAGGCTTTTCCGAGTCCAGCACGATGACCCTTTTCATCCTCTTTGACTAATTCTCTCCAGAGCACGGCCTGCCAGTGGTCTTCTTTGTTCCTTTCCCATCCGAGAATCGTTTCCGGGCGAAAAAGCAGGTACTGATCAAAGGTATCGGCAATACGCTCAGACACCTGGAAAAGCTTCAGATGCCCCACCGCATCTCCGAGATAGCCCCCGAGGCTGTCAAAGCCAGGCAGCCTAACACAGGACGGAAGGAGGCCCATGATCTTCCAGGTCATTATCTTGGGATCAAAGGGCGAACGTTCAGGAAGATCTTGAATGACTTTTCCGAAAACTTCGTACACAAAGGCGTTCGGAAAAGGAAATCTGATGTTTGCGCAGATACCATGGTGACGGGCAAGTTCCGTGGACACCCAGCGCTCCATACCTTTGCTCTGGATAACAATGATTTCTTCATCCAGCGGTGATGCCAGAGGTGTCCTCAGCACCTCCGACAATGCTTCGGCCAGGATCTCTAACCTGTTGCTGGTAAAGAGTCTGAACTTCGTCATGAATGTTTACCGATTTATCCTATCGGAAAGCCAACCGGGACGTTATTTGTAAACAAGTAAGTCATCCGGGCAATCTGTAGCTTCTCTTTTTGGCTATCTTTCCCCCTCTATTTTTTCCCCGGGGAGTTGTAGAAATTGCGAGAGGTTAAATTACATACCTTTCAGTTGCCCCAATAGCTAAACCTTTATCTCCCTCCCATTCCCGCACTTTTTTCAATATATGGGTGGATATATCGAATATAAGACCTCCTATGCTTTCCACGGTATCATTCTGTAATTTTGACGGATTGCAACGTAGCACATCTCCTAAGGCCCTTACTTTCTTTACTTCAAGATATAGCACATTGTATTCTTCTGGTGTCATCTCGGAGACCCCCCCTATTTGGTCTTTCTTTCAGATGCCTCAAACATTAGACCTCAAATTCCTCAGATTCAGGAACCCAAATCCCTCGCCAATTATCCAGCTTTCCCTTGAGGGCGTTAACCTGAGCCGATACCCATTGTTTGGCCTCATCAGGATTGGGCAAGGTATTGCTGATAGTGCTTTCTGTACCCTGTCCTATGTTCCATGTTTCATCCGAGGGATTCTCAGATGCCGACTTAAAGACACTAACTGTTGGGAAATCCCCTGAGTCTGTTATCCTAATGGTTACCTTAATGGATCCGTTAGCTTCCTTCATGTATTCGGCTTGCAACTTCATTTTTCTACCTCCTCTTATAGACAACATAGTCCGTTTCCGCATTTGTTCTCGATAGATTGCTTTTCCGGGAGGAATACCGGCCTCCAGATCACTAATTATTTGCTTTATCACCTCCTTTTCTATCAGGTATTTTCTTATCAAGTCTTTACCATGGGCCCATTTTTTGATTACCCATTCCTTCTTCTTAAGAACCATTTTTTGTATCGTCACCCTTGTTGATTATCCAATAAAATTCCCCATGGAGCATTTGTACTGCTTTACGCTGGGCTTAAAGCAGACTTCATAATATTGCCACGCACGCTGGCATTGAAACCGTATCCTGTGCCAGGCGTTGGCAGGCGGGGAATAGTGGAATGATGGACACGTAGTGTAATGTTTTCAAGCCGTCAGGCGCAACCTTGCAAGGCAGGCGGGTCTTAACCCAATATTTCAGTATTCCCTGGCCCAGACCGGAATTATAGGCTTAGTAGATTAATCTAAGCAGGTCGCGCCAGGGCGGGCCAACATTCCATTATTCCCTGGCCCAGACCCTGGCCCAGACCGCGTTTTTCACTCTGTGGCATTCTCCAACTTCTGTCGCGCCAGGGCGGGCCGGGTTTGCTTTGCATCAGCATTTTCGATTCGCTGTCGCACCAGGGCGGGCAGGGCCGGGCCAATTGTGAGCGAAGCTAAGGGCTTGGTCAAAAATAACTTGGCAGAATTGGCGCTCAGATTTGGGTTAGAATTGGCCGATCTGATTGAGCAAAACCACAGGAATAGCCAGCTATTTCGAGGATTTTGCGAATGAAAATCGGCCAAAGATGGCCTGAAGCTGAGATGCCAAAATGGCAAGTTATTTTTGACCAAGCCCTAAGTTCTGGTTTCATAGGTTTGCTTAAAATGCCACAAACGAAACAGCTAAACGATCTCTATGAGCTGTATGTCAAAAGTCAGGTCCTTCCCAGCCACAGGATGGTTGGCGTCTAACGTCACGCTCGATTCGGAGGCATGGGTTACTGTAACTATAAATTTGTCACCATTTGGTTGACTCACTTGTATCCGCTGACCAACCTGTGGTTCCAGGTGGGCAGGAAATTCGTTTCGATGTACCTCCAGTACCATTTCCTCACGATGTGGTCCATGCGCTTCATCCGCCGCGATTTTGGTGGTTTTCCAGTCGCCGGGACTCATCCCGACTACGGCTTGTTCAAAGCCTGGGATTCTCCGACTCTCGCCTATGGTAAATTCTATAGGATCGTGGTCAATGGTAGTCTCAAATACCGTGCCATCGTCAAATTTGACCGTGTAGTGAACCTTAACGGTGTCACCATTCTTTGCCTGTGCCATTGTTTGCCCCTTTCTGGTTCTCAGGCTGGTGCTAACACATTTATGATGGTTTCGTAAAAAGTCCGAATTAGACGGCAAAGCAAAAAGCTCCAAATTCAAGGCGCGGAAATCCTGAGAAATGAGGCGTACTTATGGTACGCCGCAGTGACGAAGGATGCAGCGCAACGCAGAAGTTGGACTTTTTACGAAGCCGTCATTTATTAATTCAAAAAAAAGGCACCTCGCCTTACGTAGACGAGATGCCCATGATGATCGAACAGTTCCAGGCTAAAGTATAACGACGTTCTTCGCCGAAGGTCCTTTGGGACCCTCTTCTACGTCAAAAGTCACCCGGTCACCTTCAGCAAGGGTCTTGAATCCCGACCCGCTGATGGCGGAGTGATGAACAAACACGTCCTTATCGCCTTCGCGCTCAATAAAACCAAATCCCTTTTGGTCACTGAACCACTTTACGATTCCTTCTGCCATAGCGACTATCCTCCTTTTTTTTCTTTCGTACAGTTCGTCAGGTGTAACTTTGGAAGAAGCCATAAAACCGCACCGCTAAGGCGGAAGGCCGATTTCAAGCAGGCCCCCAAATACAGATCTCCTAATTTCCGTACTCGATCCGATTCCCATACACACGATAGAACAATGATGAGAAGGCAATATTGGACCGGTTATGTCAACATAAGGCAAATACATTTATGTGTCAAGGAAACAATAATCGTGCGATATGGTAGATGGGTCTGATGGGACGTCGACTGGGAGGCCGATGGAAAGAATGAGGGTCCGGTCTTGAAATATCATTTTATGATGAATCCTATTCTACTATTTTGTTTATATTCCTTCCACATTTTCCAAGCGTGGTGATAGTATACTCGTGAGTCTAAAGTTTGTTTCGGTTCAGGTTATGGCAACTTGTTGATAATACTCGTGGCGTCTGCTCTTTGACATAATTATTCGATAAATCGCGCTATTATTGAAACTGC
>JAFDKF010000282.1 GCA_019307135.1 Deltaproteobacteria bacterium | reverse complement strand
GAAAGGGTGTGTTCCAGCAGGCCGCCCAAATAGTTGTGGTGGAAATTCTTGGCGGCCGGCGCCCTTTTGAAAAGAGAAATAAACTGTCGATCACCCAAAAACTTGTCAACGAGCGCCTTGAGATGAACGTTCTTTATACCTGTCAGCAGCCCTCTCAGGGATTTCATCATTTCTGAAGGATCGTTGGTGGTCGATTCCAAAAAGACGGCCGGATCCTCATCTAACTTTGAGACCTTTAGGTTAGAAAGAGTGATCTGGAGCTTTCCCCTATATGAACTGGAATGTCCTTCCACTTCAACAATGTCTCCCTCAAAAAACAGGGGGGAAAGTTCATCAGCGCCTTCCCATATCCTGGCTTCTACCTCTCCGGTTCGGTCGGCCAGAACAAGGCTGAGAAAAGGATCGCCCTTCCGGGTTGTCCCTGTTTTTTTCCCCTTGACCAGGTAACAGCTACTGATGTTGTCGTTCTCTGTGATATCCTTGACCCAGAGGTGTGAACTTTTTTCAGTCATCAAAATCTCCTGTCGATCTTTTGTCCGCATTCAAACTGGCTGCCCGCTCACGGATTTTGTCCTCTGTCCACTCGGCAGGGTCTTCAATTCGCGCGGCTTTTGGGCCGAGGTCGTAAGAGCCGGCCTTGAGAATGGTCTCAATGGCCAGAGGCGCTGTATCCTTGGCATTAAAGACGTTGGTCAACAGTTCATAAATGAAGTCCTCTACCCCTTTTGCCATCCTTTCACGCACATCCTTGGGCTGGCCTGAGAGTTTGTTTTCGAAGGGCAGGTTGAGCTTCTTGTAATTCCCGCCTTTAATGTCTTTTGACCTGGCATACTCTACCATCTCGGCCCACAGTTCTTCTGTCACCCCGGCGTCCGCCATCTTGATGAACTCGCCGTTTTCGTCCAATTGGGCATTGCCGTAGTCATTGACCTTCACTCCCCATGTAATCATCTGGAGAGCGGTCGCTACATTGGCCTTGGTTGTATTGGTCTGGTGGACAATATTTCGGAGACGGTCGGAATTGTTGCCCGATGTACCGTGCTGGGCACCGGACACCTTGTATTCGGTTAAGGCGTTATGGATTTCTGTAGTTAATGGCACCTGGATACCCTTGTCGCTTGCTTCAATGCCGTGGGTTGTGCCGTTATTCAAGGCGATCCAGTCAGGAAAGATATCATGTGCGTTAAGGCCCTGTATTAAAAAGAGCGCCTCATCCACCGTTGAAAGGCCCTCTTTTCCTTTGATTTCGCCAACTTCCGTTTCATATCCGGCCCACTCGGGCACATAAGGCTTTAGAGTAATATTTGCCAATAGGTTTTCGTCGTCGGGCAGGTGTGAGGCATCAATGGCAATTGACGTGATGCCGGCATCAAGCATGGAAGGGATTTCCAATTTGCCCGTTTCAACATCCTGGTCGCCCTTTATGCCGTAATGGTCGGCGTGAATGGCCACCGGTATGGTAATACCCAATTCATTCATAACCGCGTCCACCTGTCTTGCCATATTCCAGAAATTAGTCGCACAGTATGCACTTGTGCCGCCCTCGGACTTGGCGATTTCAATGATAATGGCCGCATCTGCCCTCTGTGCTGCTATGAGGGCTCCGCGAATCACGAAGTGATTCCGACCGTTGGCTGCAATTGTCATGGCCTTTCCCTTTGCAATCATGGCCCGGTCAATCACCTTGCCGCTCACAATCAGGGCCCTGGAATTGGGGAACAACCGGACAATATTGGGCGGACGACCGAACTGGAGCGCCTTTTCAAATTCCGAAGATGTATTTCCCATAATTCATTTCTCCCTCAATAATTGAAAGTTCCTGTAAGTAATATCGGGTTTCCGATCTGGAAACGAGTAATTTTTTGCAAGCTCAAGGAAATCAAGGGATTGCGCGGAGGCATACCGTGAGTATGTCGCACAAACAATCCCGCAGATTGACGCAGAGATTGCGGAAAAGGGCCGTTTCCAGGCGGAAACTACCTTTGTGGTTCCACAATAACCTTAACACACTCATGCTCCACAGGGGAGCAAACCGCCTGGAAACCCCTTGGTGCGTCTTTCATGGCCAACCTGTGTGTCACTGTTTTTTCAACCGGAACTGTTCCAGCCCTGATCAGCTTGAGGGCGGTGTAGCAGTCGTAAGGGGCGCCTGCATAAGTGCTTGTCAGCGTTATTTCGGTTCTCCAAAAAAGATCATTGATCGTAGAGGGGATAGTTGCGCCTTCTTGCGCGCCGGCAAAGAAAAGGACGGTTCCCCCTCTTTCCACAGACTTGAGCCCCAGTGGAATAAATCCATCAAAGCAGATAATCACAAGGTCTGC
>JAFDKF010000144.1 GCA_019307135.1 Deltaproteobacteria bacterium | reverse complement strand
CACATCCAGGAGGTAGGTCACCATGGAAACCAGATCCAGGGTTGAAGCAGTACGATCAAGGGTATGGCGACCGGGGATGATCCGAGCCAGGCCGGGGCCGGCCACCCAGAAGGATACGAGGCAGTCATCCGGGTAGTAACTGCCGTGGTGGCCATACTTGTCAAAATCGCGTTCGAAATAATAGCCCTTTTTGTTTATCAGCTTGATATCAGGCGCTGTCTCTCTTGAGTACTGCCGCCTCAGCCCACGTACCACGTATTCCCCCAGTTCAAAACGCCCGGCCAGTGCACCTAAAGGACGCAGGGCACGGAAAAACGCAAAGTCGTCTCCGGGGCTGGCCTGATAGGCTCGCCAGTCGAAAACCCACCACTGGTCATGCTCCGCTACTGCTTCGTACCGTTCACCCGGATACTGGCGGATCACAAGCGTGTTCATGCAGGTCTGAACATCCGGGTTGGCGAGGAGCAGGTCCACAGCCGGCTTGACGTCAGCGAACAGTCGAGGCGGGTCCATCCAGTGCCCGGATCGCCGGTTTTTCAGGTAGATCTCCTTGGTACATGCCCCAGGCATGATCACTGCCTCGGCCCCGCAGTTGCTTGTTTTCCACCCGGGCAGCTTGAAATGCCCGCTCAGGCTGCGGTCGAGGGTGTTGTCGGAAATGTGCTTTTTGATTCGCGTAAAACCGTGCTCCGAGACCAGCACAAAGATGGTATCCTCGTAACAGCCAGCCTTTTTTAGATCACGTATTACCCTGCCTACCAGCGGGTCCAGAACCGACCGGGCATAGTGTGCCTGGATCGCATCCATGGACGCTTCCCGTTTTTCCAGATTCCGAGGCGGAAAGTGGGAAAACAGGTCTATCCCCAGCAATTGCACTGCCATCACGTCCGGGACAAGGTGGTGATATTTGCGGATACCCGCAAGGCTTTTCCTGTAAGCAGTGACGCGGCCGGTAAGAAAACCACTGATAGTTCTGTTATCCACGTGGCGAGGGTCAGGGAACAAGCGCTTGTTGCGGAAAAAGCCCAGAACAGAGGCGTTACCCCAAAAAAAAGCGCCGGATTTCACCGACCAGTCCGCCCCATTTGTGAGCATGAGCATGGCGGTCAAGGAGTGTTTACCCGCCTCACCAACGTAGTCAAAAAGGGTTTTGACTCCATTCGCCGCAAGGATGTGGTTGATTCGTTGCTGTGAGTACGAGATGAGTGTGCGCACCTTCATTGTGCTGCGGTCAAACCAGATAGTGGAAACGACTCCCGTGCGCTGGGGATAGACCCCTGTATACATGGAGGTCACGGCTGGCTGGGATGCGGCCGGAATGGTGGTCAAAACCTGGGGAAGATAGACATATGCTTGCTTGTTATTAGGTCCCTTTATCAGTTCCTGAAAGCGAGGTAGTCCCTCCAGGTTTTCGTCAAGAATGCCTTGTTTCATGCCGTGGAATTCGAGTATCACTACTTTGGGTGCGGTGGTACCCGACTTTGCACTTGCCCCAGCCGACGTCAGTACTATCAGGGCAGTCAGAAGCAACGGAGCTAGAGGATTGAGGATTGCGGATTTAGAGAGCACGTGATTTTTGCGCAAATCTAACACCATTAAATCCATCACTCCAGTACTCCAGTACTCCAATTGGCGCGAAGCCCCTTGTAGCTTATTAGATGGAAGAATACCAGAACTTTCTATTCGGATAGATAGTGTAACTTCTCGCTTTGGTTGAACTTGCTTTCGTGGCACCATGATGGTAGCGTGACCAGTACTCCGTTTTGCTAGGGTGTAGAACGTATGATGCTGAGGTTAATGGTTATCGCAATACTAATCATAGTATCGAATCATTGCCATGCCTATTATCAAGCAGGATTTGTACCAACGACCGAGAAATTAGAGGAAACAACGACCGAGCATTTTCATATCATATTTCAGGAGTCGCTGCGATCTGCCGTTCCGTATCTCGCCGAACAATGCGAAGAGGCGTATCAGACACTTACAGCTATTTTTGAATGGTATCCGCAAGAAAAAATCGAGGTCCTCTTTCTTGACGCATTTGATACCCATAACGGCTGGGCGACTACCATGCCCCACAACCGGATGGCCATATATGCGGCCGGCGCGGAGCCCGGTTCCAGCATCTTTCAGCCGGGCAACTACCTGCGAAGAACCGTATACCATGAGCTGACACATGTCCTGAGCATGGACATGCGGTACGGATACAATCGGGTCCTTTCCGGTATCTTTGGCAAGATGCTACCCGTCAATGACGACCCTCTTTCGGTGCTTCTGTTCTACTTTTCTGCCTCCCCTGTGGTATTGGCGCCAACCTGGTATCTGGAGGGGATCGCCATCTGGGCGGAAACCGAATTTGCCCCTCCCGGGCGAGGCAACGCTTCAATACCGGACATGATCTTTCGCTCTGCCGTGCGGGAGGGGAAGCTGCTTCCCTACTCCTGTTGGGACCTGGACATTCCGTACTGGCCATATGGGCTTGGCGCTTACCTATATGGCATGAAGCTCACACAATATATATACGAGAGATCGTCGGCAAAAGAACCAGTGGGCGAACTCACGCAAAGCATCGCCCAGGCCTTTATGTTTAATTTCGACAGTCGTTCTGTCAAGTCAACAGGCAAGAGATTTAAGCGGCTTGCTTGGGACATGCTTTGCCACGAAAAAGAAATCCAACAGAAAAACGTAGAAGAACTAACAAGAGTGGCGCCAACAAAGGTCCCGAGACTCACAAACCGAGAGATGATCGTGTTTGAGCCTGTTTTTGTGAGAAACAAGATCTATTTCAGCGCACAGGAAGAAGAAGCACGAGACAGTCTCTACGTCTATGATCCTGAGGAGAAGAAGACCCGGAAGATAGAGCACGCTCGTACAACCGCAGCCTTTGGAAGCCTGAGCGCCTCGCCGGACAGTCGCTATTTGTACTACACCGCACTAGAGGTCCAGCAGAAAAATAATTACTGGTATGAAGTCAGGCGTTTTGACACCGAGACGCTGACAGACACGTTGGTTACAGACTCAGGGCGATACCGGGCTGTTGATATCTCTCCGGACGGCAAGAACATGGTTGCCGTGAGCATGCGTGCCAGCAAGAGTTATCTTGTGGAAGTCCCCCTTGACAGGGCAGGGGATCAAGATAAAGAAAGGGTGTTGGCTTGCGCTCTTTTGCAGCAAAGCTTTGGTTGTCCGCGGTATTCACCGGATGGCAACCGCATAGCCTATGTCCGGGGAGACGAAGATGGTTTTTCCCTCCTTGTCTTTGACCTGAGGGAAGGGGCCAGTCACGTTCTCTACAAAAGCCAGCACCAACTCCTTTTTCCCACCTGGCATCCTGGCGGGGGAAGTATCGTCTTCAGCAGTGATGAGAACGGTGTCTATAACCTGTACGAAATCACGGCTGGCAGCGGAGCTGTGCCGACTCCACTGACACATGTAATAGGCGGAGTATTTTCATCCGACTTTGCACCCCACGGCAAGGAAATCGCAGCGGTCGCGTATGACAGCAGGGGGTACTACCTTACGCTCCTCCCCTATGACCCACAGAGGCTGGCTGGCAAGAAAATCCCTTTCATCCGCACCGCCTGGAAAGGGAGGGAGCGAGAAAAGAAAGAGTCTGCAACCAAAAGAACGATATCGGAAATGGATACTGAGCTACAAGCTTACTCCTCCTTCAAGAATATCCAGTTTGACTACTGGGGCCCATGGCTGACTGCCAGCCGAGATGGTATGGAAGGTGGGATAGGAGCCCTCTTTTCCGATCCCACAGGTTACCAGAATCTTCGGCTCCTGGCAGGCGCTGAATCCGAATATGAGACTCCACTCGGCAGTATTGAGTATACATACCAAGGACTATACCCAGCGTTTTACCTGTATGCCAGTCAAGATCAGGAAATCTATCCCGATCTCGTGAGGGAACCAGACGGCTCGACTCACGACTATGCCGAAGAGGTCAGATCGTTTGGCGCTGCAGTCGATATTCCCCTCATCAAGCGGGATCACTCCGTTTCTTTGCAGGTTGGTTATCAGTTTTTGGAGCGAGATTTCATAGAAGAGAGCGGGGACGAGTATGAGGGAAGAACAATCACAACTAAGAACCTGAGTGAGGAAAACGAAGGCGCAATCTGGGCGCGGCTGAGCTATTTTGATGGGACCGCGTTCAAGCGCAGCAGTTCTGTAGAAGACGGTCGCTTCATCGCTGCGACTACAGAAAAAACAGATCCGGGATTGGGTGGGGAACTTTCGCGAACTCGTAGCCTGGGAGAATGGCATGAGTACATTTCCAATCCCTGGCTGAAAAACCATGTGCTTAAGCTCTCGGGTACTTATGGATTTGGACACGGAGACCGGACAGCCCAGGGACTCTTTGGACTTGGCGGTTTTGGCAGCCCCATATCCTCAACATCTCTGGGTATGCCACGATCAATTACACTCAGGGGCTATGAAGAAAACTTTCAAACCGGTGACCGCGTAGCCAAAGGCTCCTGCGCCTACCGGTTTCCCATCGTGGATATATCTAAGGGTTCAGGATCCGGGCCTTTTTTTGCCAAACAGCTTTTTGCAGAGGTTTTTTATGAAAGGGGAAGGACGTGGGATGATGAGGGTGAAGGCGATGACCGTGGTTGGCTCGATTCAATGGGGCTTGAGGTTAATTTTTCCTTTAAGCTTCTCCGTTTCATGCACATAGCACCAGGTTTGGGGTTTGCTTACGCACCGGATCGGCCAAAAGACGACGATGATGGGCTTGACGAACGATACCAGATCTATCTCGTCATCAAAGGATTTGTGAATTTCTGACCCGATCATTCCATCGAGCTGTTACCCAAAGTCATTTGCCGTACCTTTTGTTGGCACCTGTGACTCCTGAAAAACTCCTGAGATTGGGACCTTCTAAATCAGCAACCGCTGGTAGAACCGGTGGTATGAGGTTGGCCCCTTGAATGGGCCAATCCGATGGTTTCTATACATGACGACATAAATAGTTGTGCATTCAACACCTCGTGCTGTTTGTTCCTTTTATCTTGACTTTACAGATCCGATATTATAGAGGGTCAAATTGTGGATAGGGGTAGGCTTTTAAAATTCATACTCTTTAGAAAGGAGGGGATATATTTAAAGGTTTGTGGTCTTTGTGAGAGTAGGTTTCGCCGATCAAAAGAATACCGGTTACGGTCTTGGCTTTATTGTTTTTGAAGGTCAAGAAGGCTTGGTGTCTCAAGTCTGTGCGGCGACAACCAACGGCACGTTGGCGAACCACACATTCGGCATTATCTCAGGACCATCCAAATTGTGAGAGTCCCTTTGAGTTTTGCTGCCGAAGAAATGAAAGGAGATGTGTATGTTTAAGAATTCCAAAAGTTGTTTAGCGCTACTTTTGATTGCTGCATTTATGCTAACAGGATGCGCGATGGTCATGACGCCAGCGACTGGAGGTTTATATAGTGACGTCAAAGGGCCTCATCATGCTACTAGTAATACTAGTTACTCCAAAGTTGGAACTTCTGAAGCTGTTTCAATATTGGGGTGGGTAGCAACTGGTGACGCGAGTATTGATGCTGCGATGAAGAATGGTGGAATAACAAAAGTCCACCATGTTGATTACCACTGTAAAAGCATTTTGGGAGTTTATGCTAAATTGACGGTATTTGTGTATGGGGAATAACGTACATATTCTGTCTATCAAGGGGAAAGGGGCCGGTTTCTACTCCAGGCTCCAGAGAGGTTTGTCTTACATCTACACCTCTGACAAGGTCACCCATGTCGATGTGCTCAACAATATCGAAATCGTAATGTCATCGAGTTAAAGCTCCTTTTTTCATTGAAAGGCATGCAGGGGAGATATGGACGGCTCAGAAGGTCCATATCTCCCTTTTCTCTTGTGTTGCTCCTTTTTCTCCATTTCCTTTTCGCCGTCCAGGTCCAGGCGGAAGAACCACCGTATCTCAGCGTTCTCCTAGAGTCGGCCCGTTAAAAAGAGCTACACAAAAATAGATGTTGGCACACCCTTTTGCATTATTCAATGACCCCTACCTCTTTGCCAAAAAGAGAAGCAAGCTGAAGGAAGGAGGTTTGTGTGTCAAGTCAAAATCCCGTGCCGCATATTGCAGCGAGCTTTGGAGGAAGCTTTGGGGGCACCCATTAATAGGGCTCTTGAGTTGACCCGCCAAGCGAAGGCAGCCGAAGCGAAAGTAGTTATTGGCGCCCCACATCGCTGCTTCGTGGCTGAGGACATATAGGCAGGACGGATGGTGGACGCAGTGATCAGGGGTTAAGGAGACTGGGGCCGGGGGAGTCAAGTGACAAAGCCTGCCCTCTTTACGCCGTGCAGTGTCCGCCCGTGGCGAACTGCTTCACCGGGGTTCCGCCGCGGGTGAATGGACTGGGGTGCCAACGTCGCGTATTGCCCGCGTGGATCGTGGCCGAATGGATAGCCTTGCGAAAGAGATTCAAAGTGACGTATTTGATTTCAGATAGCCAAAAACGGAATCAGAATAATCAGGGGGCTGGAAGGAGCAAATGTCAATATTTTACCAGCGTTGTCTCCTACTTACCCCTTGCAGCTGTAAAAGAAAAGCTTGACAAAAATGCAGGCTCGTGGTAGTTTTCGCTGAAATTCCGCTATGATACGTTTGCCCTGACCAAGAGGTTACCATGAACCGAACGTAAAAACCCCATGTCTTATAAACACAGGTGGGGTTTTGTGCTTTTTGGGTGTAGCCGTTAACGTTAGATAGTCGGCCAAATACCACCCACTTTTGCTGGAAACAGGGCTTGGACCAAATAAAAATCGTCCTAATGAAGTCACATTCAATTCTGAAAAATGTATGTGGATCGTGCGCCGATCGGCGGCAATAACCGGATCCCTGCGAACCCATTCGCTGCTGCTGACACTTATTGTGCAACAGGGAGAGTTGTGGCGAATTTGACAGGCAAAGGCACAAGGGAGGAAATTGTTAGGCAATTCCGAAAAGGAAAAATGGGGGGCCTGCTATGAAGAGATTGGTTTGTTGTTTGCTTGTTTTGATGGCTGTATTGACTGGATGCTCTGCTACACTTCCAGCAACAAGAAATTCACCAACCCACAAATTTGAAAAGACATATGACATAGGCGTCGTTCAGGAAGCCAATACTGGGACTGCTATGATAAGGGTTTATTCCGCATATCAGTTACCATGCTACAGAATTAAGCATGAATATCGACCGCCACAACTTCCAGCCATAACTCCAGACCAAGAGTGGGTTGCCTATCATACTCTTGGAGACAACTACATTTTGACTACAAAAAAGTATCCTTATAGTAGGATTCTGGGCATAGAAATAAAACCAAACGGTGAGATCGCCAGCGACAAGCCATGGATACGGCTTTATGACTATAGAAGGCCAATGCAAAAATCCTGGAAAACATCGGATCCTCAAGTCTTTATGCCACTCGAAGGATACGTATTACTTAAACTTTGCTCGAAAAACTAGTAAATCGGTCTCTGGGGCTTATAGAATAAGGGTTTTATGGTATCATTGAGCCTGATGAGCCGTTTGTAGCTCATTTTTGTAGCGCTGGCCCCCGTTAATTTGTGTTAGCAACTGGATGACACGAGCATTCTCTTTACTTTCAATTATCTCTTTTATTTTGCGCTGCTTGTCTGCCAGTGAAGTGGTATGTTCTGGCAGCCCAGGAGGATGAGAGTGCAATAGAATGTAGGCGCAGTACACCCAGTGCACATAAGACATAACCGATTTGAAGGTTGTTGTGGCAACATCTTGAAAACCGAGAAACATTTTCACCTCCTTATGAAAGATCTCAATTTCCCAACGAAGTCGGTACCCGATGAGGATTTGCCGTAGTTTAACTCTGATATTAAGCCACCACTTCTAGTCCCAAAATAAGCGTGATTAAAGAGCGAAGCTGCATTTTCAGGATTACTTACAGTTAGCAAAAAGCGACGTCCTGATACAAGCAATAGCGACCCAAGCCAAGACATACTTCTCCC
>JAFDKF010000143.1 GCA_019307135.1 Deltaproteobacteria bacterium | reverse complement strand
TGAGTTCAAAGGCCCTTCAGGTCAATCTGGAAGCCACAGACCGTGCTATCACCATTGATGCCAGGTACCTGCCTCTTCGAGAAGTAGTCAAGGATCTTCCCGGTCTTGTTCGCCAGACAGAAGCCTTCCTGTGTGAATTGAATCATCCATTCAAGAATTGGGACTATGTGGTGCAGGAGATGCGCCGTTACGCCTTGAGCAACTTCTCCGTCTATTATGAACATCCACAAGGGCCTCAGGTGGTTCAGATTATCTTGAACGAATGGTTTGACGCCCTTGCCTTTTCATTCGACCGGTCGGTGCACGCCAACGCCCTGGACAATATCGTCTCCTTTGTCGAAAAGATCCTGAGCGAGGGAACGGGCAGGCTAAAAGATGGCATGTCTACCCTTTCCGGGGTATTTGAACGTCTGGCCAGTTTGTCTGATGAGCAATTCTTTCTTTTGGCCAGTGGTTACTATCAACTGAAGAGAATCGGGCGGATCGTATCTCGATCCAGAGCAAATGAATTCGATTTCTCGGTTTTTAACCGCCTCCTACGCAAGACACTTCAGACCTCTTATCAATACTGGCTCAACCAGCAAGACCCGGCAACATGGTTCGATGAAGCCCTTGTTCACACAGAAGAACAGGCCAACGGGATGTTCAAGAACATCTCTCATGAGCAACTCCGTGCATTGATGGGGAGGCTGAGCCAGATCGATCAGAACGGTGATCTTGAGTTGGAATTGAGCCAGCTCCTTGAACTTCCCAACTTTGCCGATATTGTAAACGCCTACCGGCAATTGCCGGACAGCATCGAACACCGTGAAACCCGTGCCCACGAGGGATCAATCAAGAAGCTCCGGAGCCTCCTTAAGATCCTGGAGACCAAGGGGCTTTCATCCATACATGAAGAAGCCCTGGGAGCGGTGAATCTTTGCTTGAGTGCGATTATCCACGTGAGGAAGACAGAGGACATCGAATATCTCCTTGTCAAGACCTTTGAAGCCCTGGGCCAAAGCATCCAAAAATTCCCGGAGGCTGCCCTCCAGGCCCTGGAAAACATAGGCAGCGACATCTTCAAGGGTGATGATAGCGACCTGGTGGACCTCTTTATACAACATACGATTGATTTAGGGTTTCAGTGTCCGGAATTGAGGGGAACGACGAATGAGTGGAAGGTGAAGGTGAACCCGGCCCATGTGCCCAATATCAAGGTATGGCTTCATCTGATTGAGACACATCCCAAATGGAGCAAAAGGCTGATCTCTGCTCTCATTGTGAACCTGAAACTTGCCGGCCTGCATATCAAAGATACTGATCTTTTCCAGAAGGAGATCAGTCTTTTTCTAAAGAGTGAAATCACCCCGGTTTACAACCAGGCAAAGCAGGTCGCCAAGCTCTTTCCTGTCTATTTCAATGAGATAAATGCAGAAGGTCGAATCAGAGACGTCTCAACCGAGATCGATGAGATTTTGAACCGCAAAGACGTCCTGATACACTTCTTCAGGAAGCAGTCCCATGTGGAAAGCAGTAACCTTTTGATAGATTTTGGCCTTGAAATCGTAAATTTTTGGTGCACCAGAGACAAAACGCCTCTCGCGCCTTACGTGGCTCCTGAGGTTTTCCACGCCATTCCGGAAAAAGGGCCGGAGGTGGATGGCGCCCACGCGGTCATCAAGGAGCTGTTCGAGAAATCCGGGATTGACGATCCTCGCGAACTCCTCAGCCTTGATATGGCCGTTATCGACAGCCATCTATCCCGGGTTTCTGATGAGCTAAAGGTAGACAGAGAACGAGTCCACCTGTTGATGGAGTTTTTGAAGCTCCTCGACCAGAAATACAACCTGAACCGTTTCAAATTGGACGAGATCATAAAGGAGGCCGCTATCAAGGGGTTACCCAGGACTGATCGCCTTGAAAAGGCCCTGCAAATGGAACACCGATCTGATCGCTTGCAAGGTATCCTCAACTATCTCAAGCGATTGAAGCAGATCATCCTATCGCCGAAAGAGTTTAGGATCTCTGAAGATATTTACCGCAAACGGCATATTGCTGCTGATATCCCTTCAATGTACGGAACCTATCATGAGCGAAAGTTTGATGCCCTGGGGCTGACCTTCCGCCTGGAAAACCTTGCCAATGTTCTGTTTGAGGAACTGATTGCATCTATCAATTTAGAATTCTTGACCCGAATGACCTTTTCCCGGATTGCCGATTGCATCCACTTGCTTGTTCAGGCGATGGCCCTTGACGGGATCATCGTCAAGCCCCTCAGGGATTATTCGAACCTCCTGACCCATGCCATCGGGGTCAGGCGCTTCTCTTCTACCCAATATTTGGACATTTTCCGTGGGCTTTCACAGGCCGAGCAGCAAATACTTAACACCCACTTCACCAGTATCCATAAGGAGAACCTGGCGCGGATCACCAGGCAACTGGGTCCTGACAAGCTTCTTCCCAAATATCACATAAAGGAAGGCGAGGCGGTTACTGAAGAAATCATAAACAAGGTTTCGGAAGCCTTTTTCCGTGATATTGTTGCAACCACTTTTGGCTTTCAGTATCTGGACAACTTTGTCAGCAAGACTATTTGCACCCTGTCGCGTCAATCCGAAGAACTCAGCCAGAAAGACGTAGATATTCTCCTTAGTTATGACCCGGGCAGCGTTGTGTGCAGCATTCACAACCCCGTGAATTCTATCAAGGATCCCATCTACCTGGGGGGGAAAGGTTACAACCTTGCGAGGCTGGCGGGTTTCAGGATGCCGATTCCGGAAGGATTTGTTGTTACAACAGAGGTCTTCAGGTGCCTTGGGATGCTCAGTACCTTCAGACAGGCCAGGGAGGATTTGAGGGGAAAGATTCTGTTTCAAGTCAATGAGTTAGAAGAACAGACCAACAGACGGCTTGGAGATCCTGAAAATCCTTTGCTCTTGTCGGTTCGCAGCGGGGCTGCGATTTCTTTACCCGGGATGATGGATACGTTCCTTAATGTAGGGATAAATGAAACCGTTGTGGAGGGTCTTATTCATGGAACGGGCAATCCCTGGTTTGCCTGGGATAATTATCGGCGTTTTCTCCAGTCCTGGGGCATGTCTTACAACATGGAACGAGACCTGTTCGATGCCATCATAAACGAATACAAGGTTAGATATGGCGTGGAGCGGAAAAGGGATTTTACGGCGCAGCAGATGCGAGAAGTGGCTCTGGCCTATCGAGAGGCCGTGTCTGATGTGGGTGTGGCTCTTATTGATGATCCATATGAGCAACTGTTTCAGGCGATCTGGCAGGTATTTCATTCCTGGAATTCGGATAAGGCCAGGACCTACCGGGATATCATGGGGATTTCCGATGATTGGGGTACCGCGGTGATTGTGCAGAACATGGTATACGGTAATTTGCATGATCGGGCCGGTTCGGGTGTCGTGTTTACCCATGATCCAGAGGAGTCTATGGACAAGGTCATGTTGTGGGGCGATTACACGACTCGTAACCAGGGCGAAGACGTGGTATCCGGCCTGATTAAGACCTGGTCCGTTTCAGTGAAACAGAAAATGGCGGAGGCCCGGGACCAGGATCATGCCTTAGAGGAGGCATTCCCCGAAGTCTTCCGGTCTTTGCGGGATATGGCCAGGGGTCTTGTCTATGAGGAGGGGTGGGGCGCACAAGAAATCGAGTTCACGTTTGAAGGCCTGACAGCAGACAAGCTCTACTTATTGCAATCCCGTGATATGGTTGTCCACAAGACAAAGCAATACCCTCCCTTCGTGCCCACCCCTGGACTCAAAAAGGCTCTCCTGGCAAAGGGGATTGGGGTGAGCGGGGGCGCCCTTTTTGGGAGGATTGTCTTTTCACTGGACGACGTTAACCGATTTCGGAAACAGGAGCCCGGTACGGCGCTCATTCTGATTCGCTCTGATACCGTGCCAGACGACATACGTGAGATATCGGCAGCAGACGGGCTTTTGACAGGCAGGGGTGGAGCCACATCACACGCGTCCATTGTGGTCCATCAGTTGGAAAAGACGGGTGTGGTTGGGTGTTCCGATCTGGTGGTTTATGAAAAAGAGGGCCGGGTTCTCCTCAAGGGAAAGACCTTGCGGTGTGGGGACTTCCTGAGTATTGATGGCCAGAAGGGTTTTGTTTATGAGGGTCGACATGAGATTCAATCATCAATCATCAATCGTCAATCGTTAAGGGAGGAAAGATAATGAAAGGTGGAAAGCTTGGGATCAACGGTTTGGGGCGCATCGGTAAACTATCCATCTGGCAGCACGTGGGGCGGAAAAGCTTCTCCGAGATCGTGGTCAATATCGGCCGTCCGGTGGGCACAAGTCTTGATGACGTGGCCAGGTTTATTGAAAAGGATTCCACGTACGGAACCATGCATAATTATCTGTACGGATACAAATCTGGGCGCTTGATTGAGAATATGGACGAAAAGTCTGGCTCCATGGTCATCAATGGAGTTCCGGTTACGATCTTGCGTGAGGTGCGCAACCCCAGGGACATCCCGTGGAAGTCATACGGGGTGGATGTGGTGGTGGAATCGACGGGTCAGTTTACGGACCCCACACAACCTGCCGATGTACCAGGCGGGGCAATTCGCGGCCATCTGGCTGCCGGGGCACGGAAGGTGGTCGTGTCAGCACCGTTCAAGATCAAGGATAAGGGCGCTTCAATGCCCAAAGATGCAGTCATGACTGTCATGGGCATCAATGACAGTGACTATGACCCGGCCACGCACCACATTATATCCAACGCCTCTTGTACCACCAACTGTTTGGCGTATATGATCAAACCCCTCCTGGATTATTTTGGCCTGGACAGAATTCTGACGGCTTCTATGGCCACGGTGCATGCAGTCACGGGTTCCCAGCTCGTGCTGGATCGGTCGCCCAAGGCAGGGGCTACTGATTTGCGTCGGAACCGGAGCGTCTTTAATAATATCATATTAACAACCACAGGGGCGGCTAAGGCGTTGTCGCTGGTCATACCTGAGATGCAGAAAATCGGATTTATTGCTGAATCGGTGAGGATTCCCGTGTCTACAGGTTCGCTTATCATCCTGGTTATCGATATTCAAGACCCTCCTGACCAGGACCGCACCGATCGCGAGTTGATCAATCAGATCTATAGAGATGCTGCCGAAAGAGGCAAAAAGGGATATCTTCAGTATTCGGATGAACAAAACGTATCTACGGACATGATCGGCCATCCCCTGGCTGCGACTGTTATCGAAGGAATGGAGACCCACACCCGAACAGCGACCCTGTCATTTGATCTTAAACGCCTCAAGGGTTATTCTGAAGAGGTGGGGTCCTGTCTGGGTGGGAGTGTGATTGACATTTCCGTGACAAAGGTGGTGGTATACGGGTGGTATGATAATGAGATGGGTGGGTATGTGCATATGCTTACGGACCGAACCGTGAGCATAGCTTCCACGTTGGAATAGTGTTTGTTGTGTTCGTCTGAAAGTAATCGTTCACCGCAGAGGGCGCAGAGAGCTAAATTCTTTTGTTCGTACTTTTTGGTGTCAGGTGTACTTTTTGGTGTCGGGTGTCAGGTTTCAGGTGTCAGGTGCAAGAAACACTGAAACCTGAAACCTGACACCTGACACCTGACACCGATCTAGTGAATCGGATAACGGATAACGGATAACGAATAACGAGCACGGGAGGTTGTCATGGCTGGAAGGAAGGCACGGATCATTGCGGTGGTGAACGAAAAAGGCGGTGTGGGCAAAACGGTAACCGTAATCAATTTGGGAGCAGGGCTTTCCCTTAACCAAAAAGAAGTCTTGATTGTTGATATGGACCCCCAGTTCAATGCCACCAAGGGGGTTGGTGTGAACCCGGGCGAGGATAGCCCTTCGGTCTATGATGTTATCAAGCTACCTGAGCCTGTACCTGCCCGGTCTGCTATATTGAAAACAGCCTGGGAGCACCTTGATCTTCTTCCATCCCATGTGGATCTTTCCGGTATTGAAGTGGAACTGGCGGACGAGCCGGGTCGGGAAAATCGACTCAAAGAGGCCTTGGCTCCGGTATTGGATCTCTATGATTTTATTCTTGTGGACACATCACCAAGCCTTTCGATTCTGACTGTCAATGTTCTTGCCCTTGCCTCGGAGATCCTTGTTCCGTGTCAAACTCAGCCGTATTCTTACGGTGCGTTGGATGAGCTCCTTGAGACCGTTTCGACCATAAAGGAAGAGATCAATCCAGACATAAGGATTATGGGTGTATTGGCCACGTTTTTTGACCAGCGGACAAGGGTTTCAAACAATGTTCTCGAGAGTCTCAGGGAGGACGAACGCTTCCAGGACAAGCTGTTTGACACGGTTATTCGGGTGAACACCACCATCGCCGAAAGCGCTTATTACGGTAAACCAGTAGTCTTTTTCAGACGGTCCAGCACAGGAGCTGCCGATTACCTGGCCTTGACAGAGGAGATTCTGACTTAGTACCGGGGAGTAGAAATCCCTTTACAAAAACAGCGGAATCTTGTATAAAACACGCGCGTAGGCGTTCACAGGTTCAGAGTTCACTGTTCAGAAGCCAGAGATCAGAAGCCAGAAGTCAGACCTCAGACCTCTGATCTCTGACCTCTATTCTTTTAACTGAACCCCTGAACGGTTACTAAGGAGCAAGCTTATGGCGGGGCGAAAAAGTCTGCTGAGATCAACTCACAAGAAGCCTGCAAAATCCAGGGCCGTTGATGGAGAAGAGGAATCCAAGAAGAAAAAGGCGATCCTGGATGCGGTGGCAGGTTCTTCGGCTTCGATTAAGGCCACACTGCAAGAGTTTGGGCTTACCCAATCAACCTATTATAGGTGGTTAAAACAATATAAAGCCGAGGGGTTGGATGGATTAAAGACGGGGAACCCGGTTTCTGATGAGCTATGGCAGCGATTTACCGATATTGAAAAGAGAGAAGGACGATTATTAGATGAAAGGAAATTGTCCACAGGGGAGACTCAGACCATGAAAGGCGAACAGGACAAGGAAGAGATCAGAAAACCGATAGATAAAAAACCATCGAAAGAACCGGGAAAAGCGGCTGCCCCGGAAACTGAGGGCCCGCCTCCGGCGGCTCAACCTCAACCCAAGAGGTGGCAGGAACCACAGGAGCCTATGGACAATACCTTGAAGTACGCGATTTGTGGGATCGGTGCTCTGGCATTTGTAACCGCCATCCTTTTGTTGGCGAGTTGGTATAATTCGAACAAGTTCTATTTCAAGCAGGATGACCGAAAGGTTGAGCTCTGGCAGGGGAGGTTCGCCCCAAAGGGTGAGAGCCTCGTGGATAGCTTCCCGGATCCCAGGATTCTCGAAGCCGTACCAGAGCGAAAGGCTTACACCAAGAAGCAGGCATTTGGCATCGTTTTTGATTATCTTGTCAAGCGGGCAGATGAGGTCTTGAACAAAGGGGAAGCGCCCGATCTGAAAAGAGCGGAATCGTATTTGACCAGTGCTTCCAATTACGTCCTGTCTGTGCCCGAGCGAGAAGCCGTAAGGATCCGCTTAAACAGCATCGAATTTGTCGTTCTGATGGGCAAGACAAATTTTGCGCTGAACAAGACCCCGGTGCCCGGCTTTCAGGCTGCTTGGGGATATCTGGCCCAGGCCGTTCCGGTGGCGTTCACCGACCTCCAGAAAGATGTACTGATGAAAAGGTTAACGGCTGTGGAGTATGCTCTGGAGAGCAGGAGGATCAGCAAGGGTGAAGGGGAACTTGCGGATTTGTCCAGAGAGGCTGCGAAGCTGAAGCTGCAAAAAGCCAGGGAGTATGTCCCGGTCAAGCCTCAGGAGATTGACCAGGAGGAGATTACCAAGATGAAGAAATGGCTCGACCAGTTCGATAAGAAGTACGTCGAGGCAACACGATAGGTAATGGTTGAGTAGTTCACAACAACTTCTACCTAAAGTGATCGGTTCCAGGTTCAGGGTTCAAGGTTCAAAGGTTATAGTCTACTGATATCCTTAACTTTATAACACAATGCTCAGATTAGCCTCTTTCACCCATTGGGTGA
>JAFDKF010000281.1 GCA_019307135.1 Deltaproteobacteria bacterium | reverse complement strand
ATTTACTATTGAGTATCGAGGTTCCGCTATTAGTTTGATGGGTATTATACTCGATGCGATGTTAAATGTCAAGTGAATTTTTTTGGCGAGGAGAGAGGATTAGGCACGAATCCGTTCGACAAGCTCAGGACAGGTTTGCGCGAATTGACACGAAGGGATGATTGATCGCGGATGACGGGTGGCTGGAGGTGGATGGTAATGCCCCGCCCACCGGTGGCGGGGCTACTCGGGGATCGGATATTTTCCTGATACTGTCAGTTTTTGACAGTTTTGCTAAATATTCTTGCCGGATTGGCCGATAGTTGTTACAAGTTGCCAGATACTGTCGTTATATGACAGTATCTTTAAGAGAACAGGTAAAGAAATGAACAAGCTTACTGAACAAGTTTTTGGGTCAATTGCCTATAGCCAATTCACGAGCCAGGATGTGTCGGCTCTATTTCCCGGGAGCGATGATCGAAGGTATGGGCTTGTGAGACGTGCGATTGCCAGCGGCGAGATCATTCACATTCGCAGGGGACTATACTGTCTTGCCCGGAAATACCAGAAGAAAGGGCTGAACCTGTACGCATTGGCTCAGCACGTCTACGGGCCATCATACGTCAGCCTGGAATCGGCCCTTAGTTGGCATGGGTGGATTCCCGAGGCCGTCCACAGCATCACGAACGCATCTTTTAAGAAGTCGAAGGAGTTCGAGACTCCTCTCGGACTGTTCAGCTTTGATCGTATTCCTCAAGAGCTGTTCTATAGCGAAGTTCAGCGGGTTAGTGACGAATCAGGAAACGTGTTCTTAATGGCGAGCCCTTTGAAGGCTTTGGCGGATTATGTCTATATCCGGAAGAAAGACTGGACGGGGATTGAGCCGGTTGTCGGGAGTCTGCGCATTGAGACCGAGGAATTCGAGCAAGTTAGTCGGGAGGCGCTGGAAGGTCTTACCAGGAACTACTCCAATTCTCGTGTAAAGAGATTCCTTGAAGGGCTCAGGAAGGATTTGGATCTATGAGCATCAAGCTGGTTCAGGATAGATTAGATTCGTATAACTGCAAGTCGAGCATCGACGAAGACCATGCTATCAGAGAGATCACGCAGGAGGTGGCGTTGGCTGCGTTGGGGAGGACGGATTTTTTCAAACATGCCGCCTTTCAGGGCGGCACATGTCTGCGCATCTTCTATGGTTTGAATCGGTTCTCTGAGGATATGGATTTCATCCTGAAGGAGGCGAACAGGGATTTTGCGCTGCAACCGCACCTCCAAGCGGTTTGCGATGAGCTGAAGGCTTATGGGTACGATGTTGAGGTCGCTGATCGGTCAAGAACTGATGTCGCAGTTAGAAAGGCTTTCCTGAAGGATGATTCGCTGGGAAAGGACCTGCAATTACAATATGCCGACAAATCAGGACCTCTTAAAAAGATTCGCATCAGATTTGAAGTCGATACGAATCCGCCATCGGGCAGCGGGGTGGAGATCAAATATGTGGATTTTCCATTTGTGTCTTCTGTTACTGTGCAGGATAAGCCGAGTCTGTTTGCGGGAAAGCTGCACGCATTGCTGTGCAGGGGATATGTCAAAGGTAGAGATTGGTATGATTTCCTGTGGTATACAAGTCAAGATATTGGAATCAACTATGAGTTTCTTTCTTCGGCCTTGAAGCAACAGGGCCCCTGGCAGAATGAGGATATTGAGGTCGATTTGAAATGGTGCCTTGAGCATCTTGGGAACAAGGTCCGTTCAGTTGACTGGGGGGCGGCCCGAGAAGATGTTCGGAGGTTTGTTAAGGCAACGGAACAGCCATCGCTTGGGCTGTGGAGCAAGGAACTGTTTCTATCTCAGGTTGGAAAGATCAGACGGTGAGGGGGGGGGAAGTTCGGGTGCGGTGAGATGTGGGATGATTCGTGAGGATTGGGGTCGACTGGGAGTTGGGGGTGGTTATAATTGGGGAGGTCAGCTTGAGAATGCAAAAATCAAAGTTGAAAATGCAAAATGGTGGAATCCCGACGTTGTCGGGATGGGTGTTCTAACTGTAGGTTGGTTTTCCATAATTACTCGTCAGATAATGGTTTGCATCGGTTCCTGCCAGAAAATCGTTCAGTTTGAGTTATTTATTGAGGTTGGTATTATGCGCTTTGGATTTTTGGGTTTGGTTGCTTTTTGGGTGATTTCTGTTATGGGGGGGCGAGGCTTTGGGGTTGAGCGGCCTTTTGTTCTTTGGGACAAGGCGGATATTGATAGGATTCGCGAGAGGATCGAGACGGAGGATTGGGCTAAGGCGGCTTATGAAAAACTTTTGAGCGAGGCGGATGGGAATGAGCGTCAGTTTGCGGGGCTGCTTCGGTATGCTCTTTCG
>JAFDKF010000280.1 GCA_019307135.1 Deltaproteobacteria bacterium | reverse complement strand
GATCCCCATCTTTTTAGCTTTCTCCGGGGGGACTATCTCACTAAAACCCGTGATGAGAATTATCGGGATGTCGGGCCGGATGCGCATCAGTTCCTTGGCCAACTCGACGCCAGTCATATTCGGCATGGTCTGGTCGGTGATGACGAGATCGAACCTGTCCGGTTGCGCACGGAACGCCTCCAGTGCCTCCACGCTGCTGGTCCGCGCCGTAACATGGTAGCCCAGACGTTCCAACATCTGTTGCCCCATACGCACAAGCGGCTCTTCATCGTCGACAAACAGGATACGTTCGTTGCCCCTGGGAAGTGGCTCGGCCATTTCGGCCTCCAGTGCAACACCACTTTCAAACCGGGGAAAATAGACATCGAAAGTAGTCCCCTTCTCCAGTTCACTGTGAACGGTGATCGCACCGCCATGGCTGGTTATAATCCCGTGGACCGTGGCCAGCCCCATGCCCGTGCCATCACCAACGGGCTTGGTCGTGAAGAAGGGATCAAAGATACGCTCCATCGTCGCCTGATCCATACCGTGGCCGGTGTCGCTAACGCTAAGCCTCACGTATGGCCCAGGGGCCAATCCGATTTCGGAATTTGGAATCTGGATTTTGGATCTGTTTTTGTCCCTTTTCCAATCCGCATTGCGCAATCCCTGGCCCAGACCGGGTTTGGTCGCGGAGACCTGCCTGCATCTCCTGTCGCACCAGGGCGGGCCAAAATTCACATTCTGTAGGCTCACCTCCAACAGGCCGCCATTCTGGCGCATTGCATGATTGGCGTTGGTGCAGAGATTCATAATCACCTGGTGCACCTGGGTTGGGTCGGCCATGATATACCCGCGCTCCTTGTCAATGTTGTGACGGATCTCTATTGTGGTCGGCAACGTTGCGCGCAACAGTTTGAGCCCCTCTTTGACAATGAGTTGAAGCTGAAGCGGCTTGCGTTCCTGCTCAACCTGGCGGCTAAAGGTAAGAACCTGACGGATCAAATCTTTGGCTCGGTTCGCAGCCTTGAGCACTTGCCCCAGGTTCTTTCGTCCCTGGCTTCCTTCTGGGAGATCGGACGTGGTAAGCTCGACAAACCCAAAGATAGCAAAGAGGATGTTATTGAAGTCGTGGGCAATGCCGCCTGCCAGTGTCCCGATCGCCTCCATCTTCTGCGCCTGGCGCAGTTGGACTTCCAATTTCACTTTTGCCTCTTCCGCCTCCTTGCGCTCGTGGATGTCTTCAATGAGACCATCATAAGATAGTAGATTGCCCTGTGTGTCGTGATGGGGAACCAGTGTGTTCCTTACCCAACGCATGACGCCGTCCTTTCGAAGGATGCGATGCTCAATGGGCTGCGCATCTTGCCCCAAAAGAATACGCCTCGCCTGCTCCTGAACGAGTGCATGATCTTCCTCGTGCACCATCCGAATCCATAGGTAGGGGTCGGAAGCAAACTCCTCAGGGGTGTAGCCGGTCACGGCCACACACGCAGGACCATGAACGGTTTCCCCCGGATGTCCATCCTCAATGCGAACCGTGAAAACGTAGTCTGTCACCGCCTCAGTGATACGTCGGTACCGCTCTTCACTCTCCCGCACCGCCTCTTCTGCCCGCTCGCGCTCGCCTATTTCTTGATTGAGTTCCCGTGCATATGTTATTGATTGCTCATAAGCAATTTGCAGTCGATTAACAGTGTCACGTACTCCCTCCTCTGCCCGCTTGCGCTCGGCAAGCCGTTCTTCTTCAATCTGAAAGATGTCCCAGAAGACACGCGCAGTCACATTGTCCATAACTCTCACGTGCCTTGGCCGGGTTTGATGGATCTCATTGGCTACCTCGTCACGACCAGTTACCTCGATAATCATGTTGAGACCTTTAAGCCTGTACAGATCACGATAGTCTTTTGTTGTGTAAATCCCTTTTTCCTGGGCGTAGCAATAACCCACAGCCCCAGGATTAAAATCCGCTACCCCGATAAGCTTCATCCGGAGCTGGCTGAGCTTTTCGGCAAATATCATATCCATAATCGCCTTGCATTCAGGACCACCACCCACAATGGCTACGTTGAGAACCTCAACCTGATCCATCGTTTCGAGCGGATTGGATTTGGGATTGGAGATTTTGGATTTATCCATGACATATCCTTGAACTATGTTTTGGCTTCCCTTGTTTGTTTCCTTTTCCTTGACGTTTTAATGGATGAAACAATAATCGCTATAATTTCATCGTTTTCCTTCATTAGTGAATCAAGTAAAGTATTATCAACCAATATCGTTCGGCATAATAATTGCTGGGGCAAGGCCGCAAAATTAGAAGATTTTGTGGCGGGGGCGTAACCTATGGAAATTGCAGGAGATCTTTTTTATAGACAAAAAA
>JAFDKF010000279.1 GCA_019307135.1 Deltaproteobacteria bacterium | reverse complement strand
TTATAAAATGCCACCGCATTTGAATACAGGTCATACTCACGCTTTAATGATGCCTTGATTTCATTAGTTTGTTGCATGCGGTATTTATACACAAAGCAGATGTTGAAAGTCAAGGATTTTACCCAAAGCAGGAACGGGGTCACCCTTGACAAGGATATCAAGAGAACAGTGGATAGGATTGACGATCGTTAGAATTGACGATTGTCGATTGACAATTGAATATTGTGAAGGGAAAATGAAAACCAAAAATAAAATCGATTGAAGTCCTTTACTAACAATTTAATAAAACGAAAGGAGAAAAAAATGGAAAAAAATACAAAAGCACCAGAAGCAAAAGTGGCTATCAGCCGAAAAAAGATCGGTGGAGAAATTCGCATAGTTGTCAATGAGATTACGGATAGATGTCTTTATTCCGGGTTCTTCGGCACCCTGGATTCCGCCAGAATGAAAGCAGTTACTGACAGGATATTGGATCTTGCGAATGTTACCGACATTGAGATAGTCATCATTGATCTTGCGAACGTTGATATTATAGATTCTGCAGTAGCATCCCATCTTGCCAGGCTGGGGGATACACTCAAGTTTATTGGCGTAGAGGTCATTTTTTGTGGAATTATACCACAAGTTGCTCAGACTATGGTTACTACCGGTATTGAAATGAAAGGATTCAGAATAACCAAAGACTTTAAATCGGCGCTTAAAGAAGTGTTCACCCTTCAGGGATTTAAGCTTGTTCGGATAGAGCCTGAAGAATAGTCAAAGGGCAAAATTGATGCCATTGCGAATTTAGGGATTGGGGGATTTAGGAATTGAGGAATTGGGAATTGAGGAATTCTATCCAATTCAAAAATGAAAAAGAGATTACGGAAGTAAGGGATATGGCTTCCGAAATGGCTTTTGAAACAGGCTTTGATAAAGTTGACTGTGCCCAGGTAGCTTTAGCCGTCTCAGAGATCGCCGGGAACGCCCTGAAATTCGCCGGCAAGGGCACTATAATTATACGATTGACAGATAATAGTAAAGGCCTGGAAATTTTTGTTCAGGATAAGGGACAGGGTCTTAAAAGTGTAAAAAAGGTGATGGAAGAAGGGTATTCAAGTATGGCCGGCAGTTTGGGTGTAGGCTTAAATGCGGCTAAAAGAGCAATGGACGAATTATCCGTCAAATCAAAGGTTGGGCAGGGTGCAACAGTCATCATGAGAAAATATCTGCCCATTCCTGAAGAAGAAATCGAATATGGAATAATCTCTTTGAATGACGAACGGTATCCGGTTAATGGTGATGCCTATGTGGTCAAAGAATTTAAAGGGGATAAGGCGCTTCTGGCTGTTATTGATGGGACCGGGAATGGTTTCAATGCAAATAAAGCCGCCAATTTTGTTAAGGATATAATCGAACAGAATTATAAATCGGATCTGACTGCAATTGTGACAAGATGCCATAAAAAATTGAGAAAGGTATTTGATATTTCTTCGCTCACGAGTTGCGTAATGGGTCTCCTTTTACTAAAACCACGCTCTCTGGAATATGTGGGGGTGGGTGATACCACTGTCAACGTGATGGGTACACCCCAAAAAATACATCTCCCAAGTCAGCGAGGAATCGTGGGGGATATCAGACTGCCTGATTTAAAATCGCATAGACATCGTTGCGGCCGCAACATCATCATTATTATGTGTTCCGACGGGATAAGCCCTCGCTTTACTGAGGAAGAGTTGCCTTTAGACCAAAACGCACAGCGCATCGCTAATTACATCTTGGAGAACTATCGCCGCCAATATGGGGATGCAACGGTTCTTGTAGCGAAAAGAAAGAGGTAAATCTCAAGAAGTCAGAATTCAGGAGTCAGAAAGGAAAAACTATGGGTGTTGTTGAGCGCGAGGAGGAAAAAGCCGCTTATGAAGTGAAGGAGTTTTTGGTATCCATCATAGCCAATGCGCCGTATGGTATTCTTGCTTTCGATTTAGAGGGTGAAGTTATAATGGCCAACACTCTTGCCATTAAATATCTCGGGAAGAAAATGTCCGTAAACAGGGCTATAAGTTTACACATACTGGAACTGATAAAAGATGTCCCCGTGCTGGCAAAGATTGTTGAGACTTATATCAAAAAAGGGAGAGAACCGTTCGACCTGCCCCCTGTCCAGATAAACAAAAAGTTCATGTTAATAAAAGGGCGATTAATCTCAAACGGAACTATCCTCGTTATCGAGGATATAACAATCCAAAGGAAAGCAGAAGCCAAATTGGCGGAACGAACTGAGGAATTGTCTGAAGCAAACATCAAACTCCAGGAACTCGACAAACTGAAGAGCATGTTTATCGCCGGCATGAGCCACGAACTGAGGACGCCACTAAACTCTATAATCGGGTTCA
>JAFDKF010000142.1 GCA_019307135.1 Deltaproteobacteria bacterium | reverse complement strand
CGTGTTTTCGTGATTATCTTTTTTTGGTTCCGGCCCGTCTGGGTTAGGAATGAGGCAATTTTCATTGTAAGACGTTATGTTAGGCATTAGCTTGACGTTGCCCTGGCGCTTGACTATTGACAAATGACTAATGATCAATTAAAGGGGGAAGCGTAAAAGGGTAACAAAGGTTGTAGGCACTAACTTGACGTCTCGGAACTTCTACAACTTATTGAAATTCATAGGGCTTTAGTCGAGTAGTTAAGTAATCAACTACTCGACCACTCGACCAAATTTCAGATAAAGCCAAATCCCGAGCGATCGGGAGACGGAAAGTCACGGGTCTTGATTGACAAAGACAGCCGGACTGCCTGAAAGCAGTCCGGCTGTCTTTTTTTGTGAAAAGTTTTTCCGTCACAATGGAAACGGAGTCCATACAAGTGGTATTTTGTTTCCACTTTTTGCGCGGAGCAGGTTTGTATGCAGGCTTATCTGTAAGTTCTAACTAATGGATAAAATAGGAAATATTATATTATATTCAGATTTTGGATTCATTGGCACGGATGCTGCGATCATGCTAGAAGCTAGATTTGAGTGCTGGAGCGAGTGTGAGGAAGGTTTTGTTAAGGGGATCAGTTTTGATAATGGTTGCGGCCTTCATTGCCGTTTTTTCCGGCCCTGTTATGGCCAAGGTAACAGGTCCGTGCGGCAATTGTCACACCATGCATAACAGCCAGGGCGGGACAAGTATGATCACAGGCTACAATGCCGGATCGGGGCCCTATGGAACCCTTCTTCGGGCAAATGGTTGCCTCGGGTGCCATGCGGCCAATGATGGGATCACCTGGCAGGGTGTCGGGGGCGCCCCGATTGTGTACAATACGTTTGCTCCAACTTACGGGGCGTCTTCGGACGGGGGGACAACCCACCAGGGATTGGCCGGGGGAAATTTCTATTGGGTAAGGACCGAGGACACCAAGGGACACAATGTGTTTGATGGGGAAGGAGATGCCAATCTGACCGAAGCCCCTGGAAATAAAGTGAGCTGCTCGAACGATTCTTGCCACCAGAACCTCCATAATGCTTTTGATGGCTGTGGCGGTGGTGGTGGCGGTGGCCATGACCACGCTTCCCTCAAGGGCAGATTCGGCTGCACGGGCTGCCACATGGTGTCTAAGGATGGCGCTTTGAGTGGCTTCCATCATGCTGATGATACAGCAGATGCCGTGGTGGATAATAGTCCGGCTGGACAAGGCTGGTACCGCTTTCTATCAGGGCATAAGCATGCTAACGGCCACGGTGTTTCAGGGATTGAGGATGATGAGTGGCAGCAAAACCCCACCTTGAGTCTCCACAATGAGTATCTGGGTAAGTATGAGGTGGACGGGAACGATTCCAATAGCTGGTCACTGCAAAACAAGACTATGACTGCCTTCTGCTGTGGCTGCCACGGGAACTTCCACGTACAGGAGTCAAGTGAAGGGTGGATCCGCCATCCCTCGGATGCGGTGATACCCATCTCAGGCGAGTATGGTGGTTATACGCAATACGATCCTCTTGCCCCTGTAGCCCGGCCAGATCTGACTGGCTGGACCGGTCCGAGTTCGTCTGTCAATCAAGGTGGGATAGTGGCGGAAGACCTGGTCATGTGCCTGTCATGCCACAGGCCTCACGGAAGCCCTTATCCTGATATGCTCAGGTGGGATTATGACACCATGATTGCAGGGGGCGGGCCAAACGATAATGGCTGTTTCATCTGCCACACAAGCAAGGACGACGGTGTACCTGGTAATCCTTAATGCTTAAAACTTTATGATGACAAGAGCAACGACATATTCACTGAATCCGACTTTTTACGAGTTCATCAACAATCAACAATTAACGATTAACCGAAACCAAAGGAGGTGAAAAAAGGGAAGACGCAAAAGAAAGTAGGAAGTAAGGACAAAGTAGTAGGCATCCACGAGTTCATGTGGGCAAATCTTGGAGGATTTAACAATAAACAGTTGAGGATACGGACACGAAACACGGACACGTTTTCTTAAAGATAATGAGCTGCGAGCACTGAAGAAAACAATCTTAAATTTAACCATTACACTGGCGGCCATAACCCTCATTGCGGCCTTTTCCAGCCCGGCCACGGCAAAGGTAACTGGTCAGTGCTCCAACTGCCATACCATGCACAACAGCCAGGGTGGGAGTGGGATGGCGACGGACAGGACACCATATGGCACCCCGCCATATAGTACCCTTCTGGTAGACACCTGCGTGGGCTGCCATTCGCATCAGAGTGCTGTCACCTATAATTTGGATGGCTGCGAGGTGCCGGTCGTATATACTAGAGGTAGTATTAACTTCGACAATTGCCTGGCCGGCGGCAATTTCTACTGGGTGGCCCAGGGTGGCGCAGCGAATGATCCCAAAGGTCATAATGTACTTGGCGTAGCAGCTCAGGACAACAACATCACGGTCGCAGAGGGAGCCCCGGGGTCTTCGTCCGGTTGTACTACCGGTTGCCATCAGAGCCTGGTTGTCGACCTATCGGGGGAGGCAGCCTCGTGTGTACCGAACACGCGAAATGGCTGTACAGGCTGCCACATGGTGAGCGGCGGTTCTGGTCCCTCAAGTGGGTACCCTAAGGGTTACCACCATGCTGATGACACCGATGCCACCCCTGCTGATGGCTGGAGGTATGTGGAGAGTGCAGACCAAGGCTGGTATCGTTTTCTGGCAGGGCATTTCTCAGGTGACCATCACGGTGTTGAAGGGATTGAGCATGATAAGTGGAATTATGGCGCTACTACCAGCTTGCACAATGAGTATCAGGGTTATGATCAGATAGCAAGTACGAGCTATCACAAGGGCGGAGGCGCGGGTTTTGGTTCTCTTGGCCATACAATGACCGCCTATTGCACCGGCTGCCATGGAGTATTTCACGCTAAGCAGCATCAGGGTGAGGAGATCAGTAGCAATCCATGGGTCCGGCATCCCTCAGATAAAATCATACCGACTACAGGAGAGTATCAATATATTTCCATTACATATAACCTCAATGTCCCGGTGGCCAGGCCCAGCGATTTTATATGGGCAGACGACGGTCCAAGTGGTACCGTAGCACCTGGCAGTGACATGGTCATGTGTTTATCATGCCACGTGCCTCACGGAAGCCCCTATGATGATATGCTCAGGTGGGATTATAGCGATATGAATGCAGGTACTACGGGCGCTGCTGTTGGAACAGGTTGTTTTGTCTGTCATACCGAGAAGGATGGTTTGTAATCTTTAACGTGTAACCGCTGCTTTGTCTGCCATACCCAGAAGGGGACTTATGGTGCGCCTTAGTCGGTAGGCAATGAGCAATTGGCAGTGAAATGACAAATGACCAGTGACAAATGACAAATAGCCAACAAAGGAGGTGAGGGGAAAGTACGAAGTAGACAGTAAGCAGCAACCAAAGTTGTTGTGAGTTTAACAATTAGCGAATAACGAGTAACCGTTTAACTACTCAACTAGTTAACTACTTAACCGTTTCAGCACCAAAGGAGGTGATGGACCGGGGACAAAGCAGCAATCCGTGACGGCATCCAACGATCAACCAAACCACCAAAACTAATGACCAGTAACAAATGACCACTTAACCGAGAAAGGTAGCGAAATATGAAAAAAGCAACGCTGGGGATAACCCTCATGCTAGCGGCCATAACCTTGATCGCCGTATTTTCCGCCCCGGCCATGGCCAAGGTGAAGGGCAGGTGCGACAACTGCCACACCATGCACTACAGCCAAGGCGGAACCCAGCTTAGCACCTGGGGCGCGGAGGGCCCTTACAACGCGCTCGTGGTTAATACGTGCCTGGGTTGCCATACCGGGGACAATGTCGGTGGTTCATCAGGAAGCGTTACTCCCTATGTCATGGCCACCAGTGAGCCGACCTATGGCACCAATACCCTGGCCGGCGGTCATTTCTGGTGGGTGTCGCCATCCTGCATAGGCCCGAATTGCGGCGATGCCAAAGGGCATAATGTGTTTTTAGGTCACGTTGACCCTCTGCCCTATGCTCCCGGCGGCGAGTTTCACGGTTGCTCAACTCGTAACTGCCATAAGAGCCTGGCTGAACTTTCTAATGCTGGGGGTGACCTTGACGGCAGATACGGTTGTCATGGCTGCCATCTGAATCCAAGGCACCATGCGGATGACTCGGCCACAGTAGTGGGCGAGACGGGCGGCTGGTACCGGTTTCTTTCAGGACATTTGGTTGCCGAGGGTCACGGTGTTGAAGGGATTGAGGATCCCACTTGGCAGTTTGTATACAATGCAAACGAGCACAATGAGTATCTGGGGCTTGATATGGACAAGACAGGGACTGGACACATGGATAAACTCGCTCACACAACGACGGGGTACTGCACCGGCTGCCATGGGAACTTCCATATACAAGATACGACCCAGATAGGCGCGTCTCCCTGGATTCGCCATCCGTCGGATGCGGTGTTACCAACCACGGGAGAGTACGCTGGCTATACCCAATACGATCCCCTCTCCCCTGTGGCCAGGCCGTCACTCCCTGTTGCTGAGCCCGCAGATGTCACACCCGGCGTAGATATGGTCATGTGCCTATCCTGCCACAGGCCCCATGGGAGTCCTTATGATGATCTGTTGAGGTGGAATTATCAGGATATGCAGGCTGGTACCAGTGGAGACATTAACACTGGTTGTTTTGCCTGTCATAGAAACAAGGATACAGGAAGCTAGAGTGGGCGGTGAACATTTATCGTTTAGCATTTACCATTTATCAATCGCCAACAGAGGAGATGAAGGAAAGAAAGGGGTTGTCAGCAAGGAATAGGCAGTAACGGAAGTTGTGAGATCAACGATTAGCGAAGCACTTTACCACTTAACTACCACTCAACTATATTACTGATTTACTCCCAAAGGAGGTGGTGTGATAGGAAAGGCAAGAGGAAGTAGGCGGCTTACATGTTAGCGTTCACTCATGCAAACCTTGCAGAGTTCAACAACAAACAGCATAACAAATGACTAATGACCAGTGACTAATGACTAGTGACTAAGATAAGGAGGTGCATGTAAAAATGAAAAAACCGATCTTAACTTTAACCATTATACTCGCAGCCGCAGCGCTGGTCGCGGGCTTTTGCAGCCCGGCCACGGCGGCGGTAAAGGGGATATGTAGCAACTGCCACACCATGCACTACAGCCAGGGTGGAACGCAGCTGAGTACTTGGGGCACCGTGGGTCCCTATACGACGCTCTTGACCAACGACTGTCTTGGGTGCCATACTACGACCGGTAATGTCCCATATGCTAACGGCTACCCGTATGTGAAGGGATCGGGTTTTGACAATGATACCTGCCTTGCAGGTGGGTTCTTTCAACCCACCGCAGTCCCAGGCGATAACAATAGTAACGAAAATCACGATATTGGGGCAACAGCGGCACCGGCCGGGTTTGACGGTGTTGAAACCACCTGGTACACGGGCACGTCAGATGGCTTAAGCTGTGCTGGAACGAACGGTTGTCATGGCAACCAGACCGACCTGGATGACATGGTGGCTATTAAAGGGGGTCATCATGCCCCGACTGCATACCGTATCCTCTATGTTGGCACCGACCCTGTTGATTGCGTTGATGGTCCTGGTACCAGAGACTATGAGATGGCTCTGAACGATACTCCGAGCTCAGGTGAATATTACAATGTATACAGCGCGCATCGGGATGATGATGTAACGATCAGCGAGCTGTGTGCCAAATGCCATGGGGACTTCCACGGCGAGTCGGGAAACACTACAGACGTCGGGGTAGCAGGCGCATGGATCAGGCATCCAACGGATAACCTGATACCTACCACATGGGGTATATACACCACTGTTACTATTGATGATCGAAAATGGAATCCGCCAGGATATGCAACCCCAACTGAAGGGGTGGCTCCCACGGGTACTCCAAGGGCAACCTGCATCTCCTGCCATAGGGCACATGGTACAGCAGAGAATGATCTGTTGAGATTTAATTATGCAACCCAACTGGCAGGGCAGACCAGTAGTACCGTTGGTTGTCTCGGGTGCCATGATAAGCAGAGGTAATCGGCAAGCGTGGGGCGGGGAAGCCTTTTCTCGCCCGACAACAAGATGTCGGCCACATCTCCCAGACAGGGAGAGCCTGTAGATGCACGTTTGGCGGCAGTTATGCCGCCAAACGTGTTTTTAGGCACGACGAATTCCTGCATGCTGCTAAACATATTGGATCTACATGGGCAGATTGACCCACATTGAAACATTGTTGCTCACGGGATTCATACTCTTATACTGTGTGTGCACCTATCAGCGAAATTCGCTCTGGGAAGCAGATCTCTCCCTGTGGTCTCGATGCAAAGGCCTGCTATAATATCGGCAATGTTTATAGTAAAAAGGGCGTGCTGGATGAAGCTGTCTCCTGGTACAAGAAGGCCCTGGCCATTAACCCGGACTATGCAAAGGCCCATTATAATCTCGGTAATGCTTATCGCAGAAAAGGGATAGTCGATGAAGCCGTCTTCAGATATAAGAGGGCGGCCGCTATTGATCCCGGTTTTTCAGACGCCTGTTATAATCTTGGTGTTATTTACGGGGAAAAAGGTATGTTAGACGACGCTGTTTGCTGGTACACGAAGGCTATTGCCATCGATCCGGATTGCAGAGACGCCCATAACAATCTGGCAGTGGTCTACTATATGAAAAAAGAGTACAAACCAGCCATCAATTGAGGGCGCTTGAACTTTATCGGTAGATTTTGTCGTAATAGTTCAGGACCCATTGCTTTTTCTGTCATTTCGACCGCTTTTTCTGTCATTTCGACCCCTTCGCCCCTGTCATTCCGACGCGCAGCGCAGGCGCTTGCGCCGCGTGGCGAAGCGAGGAATCTTAGTATTTTTGTTCAGGGCAGGCTCCGGGAGAAATCTTATAGTGTGCTGACCGTATGGTGGATAAGCTTTCTCCCTGGCCCAGACCCTGGCCCAGACCGGGTTTTTCTCTCCGTGGCATTGTCCAGCTTCTGTCGCGCCAGGGCGGGCACATTCGTTCAAAATGACAATAGGGGTGAACTATTACCTTTTCTCTTGATCGGCGGATGTGAATTTTCTGCCTGATATTGAGCGCGTACCTGATATGATTGCCATCAGACCCCTAAAATATATTGACCTTTTTGTACTAATGGCCTTAGTGGCCCTCTATTGCGTTGGAACCTATGACCGGAATCAGGTGTGGAAGGAGGATTTGACGCTCTGGCTTGACACCGTCGAGAAGTCACCGGGCAAGGCCCGGCCCCATTTTGGTGTAGGATATGTGTATAATTTCAAAGGGTATTATGACAGGGCGATTGTTGAACTGAAAAAGGCGTTGAGCATATCTCCTGACTATTTCAAGGCCCGCAACAGTCTTGGCGTGGCCTATTCTAATAAGGGACTCTACGACGAGGCGATTGTAGAATACAGGAAGGTGTTGAAAACAAGACCGGCTTACTTCGAGGCCCACCACAACCTGGGCCTTTGCTATGCCAGGAAGGGCCTGACAGAGATGGCCATTTTCGAATATGAAAAGGCTGTGGCCTTGAAGCCGCACAATATCACAGCCCGGACTCGTCTTGCCAATGCCTATGCTCTTAAAGGAATGACAGATAAGGCGATCGCTGAATACAGCAAGCTGGTTGCAGCAACCCCTGATAATCCGGACATCTATTATAACCTGGGGATCGCCTTTTCAGAAAAAAAGGAGTACAGCATGGCCGCAAGGATGTTTGCAGAAACTGTCAGGCTAAGGCCCGACGATAGAGATGCACACCTCAAGCTTGCTGAAAGCTTGGCACGTCAAAAATGACATATGGGTAACACTTTAGCTTTTTGAAAATATGGCCGCTTCAACGGTAATGAGATTTTAGTCCGTGTAAAACTCGCGTCCAAGTGAGCGTAAAGAAAAAACAGTGCCTATCTCTCAAATAATGCTGGCAAACCTCGCGGTTTGTTCGGCAAATAAGAGCGTTCTGCAACTTTCTGTTCTTTCTTAACGCTCACTAAGACACTCAGACAGTTACACGAACTAAAATCTCATTACCGCTGAAGCTCTGTTCAGCGCATTTATTTCATAAGGCTAAAATGATACACATGTGGAAAAGAAGAAAAAAGACGACCATTATGAAGAGGATCTTCTTGACCATATCCGTGTCGATTATGGCTGTGGCCTTGACGACCGCTTTTTCCGGACAAACTCTGGCCAAAGTGACCGGTCGGTGCGACAACTGCCACACCATGCACAACAGCCAGGCCGGTTCAGTCATGGCAACCTATGGCGCCGACAGCATGCCGTGGAAGGGTACAGGTCCGTACGCTGTTTTACCTGCCACACCAGGAAAAATGATGCACCATAGGGCGCCGCGCTGCCCTCCCCAGTTGAAAAAGCTATTCTCCCAAACCCTTTTCCCTGTCTTTGATTTTCTCGCAGGCCCTCTCAAGATTTTGGTGGGCGACATCATCATCCGGGTTTAGCCGGACAGCCTCCTCAAATGCCGAAATAGCCTTTGGGTAAAAGCCCATTTGCGCGTAGGCCACCCCAAGATTACAGTACGCTTTGGCATAATCCGGCTTAAAGCGAATAGCCCGCTTGTATGCCTGCAACTCCTCGTGATAATTTCCCATTTTTCCGAAGAGCACGCCTATGTTGTAGTGGGCCCGGGCAAAGCGCGGATTGATACGGATGGCCTCCTGGTATTGCTCAAACTCTTCCCTGAAGCGTCCAAGCTCACCATAAGCTTTTCCGAGGTTGTAGTGCGCCCTGGCATTGGTAGGAGATTTTTTGACTGCGTCCGACCACACGGAATGCTTGCTTTTCCAGACAACATTTCGCTGGTGCGCAACAATTCCGTATGCTGCAACGATGCATATCAATACGATGAATTCAATGCGCCTTTGAGCATGGAGCATAGAGATAGTTGAGAGAATAGGCCCCATAATTGTGGGCGGGCTATGGAGTCTCCTTTGCCCTTTTCATTATATAAATCTTTAATTGGAAAATGAGCGCGGGCAGTATGAAGGCATAACCGACAGAAGGCAGGTAGAGCCGATGTTCAAAGATATAATCAATAATAGGGATAACACTCGACTCCACCGAGAGAGTGATGAAAAACCACAGAATCGAAAAGGCGATTAGCCGGTGTTTCCTGAATATAAAGATGGCAGATCCCAAAAGGAGCAACAGCCCTATTAAGGAAAACGGCGTGGGAAATTGCCACAGAGAAGTATAGAGCGGATAATCATAGTCAAGGTTCTGGTTAATCGGCAGGATCAGCAGCCTGATATAGGTCCACAGCACGTTGAACTGGGTGAACAGATAGGTCGTTCGGGTTAAGGCCGGGTCTTTGCCTTTTCCAACGGACAAAAGTTCTGAGAGGCTGGCCCCAGCGAATTTCACATCGGGATTGAAGGATTTGATTCCCATGGCATCCGGCATAAATAGATGGGAGATGACATGAAAGGGAATCTTAAGCCCGAGAAGCAGAAGGGGCAATAAGTATAACAGCCTTTTTTGCCAGGCTCTAAGAGAAGTCTCGATAAAGGTATATTCGTAAAGAAGGATCATAACCGGCAACGTGGCGGCTGTCTCCTTGGAGGAGGCGGCCAGGAAACCGGCCGTAAAGCTGAGCCCGTAATAAAGGAGATGCTTTGAGGCCCAAAACCGCCTGTCTTGCAAATAGATGAGTCTTGCCTTTATAAAGCAGACCATGGCCATAAGGTAAAACATGGCGGCCATGGAGGCGTATCTCTGAATGATATACGTAACGGCCTGGGTCTGAACGGGGTGTGCCACAAAGAGTAAGGCTGAGCATACGGGCAATATTCTTGCATAAGCCTGTAATGGGTGGTCTTTGAGCAGTGGCGTCCTGAACGTAAGGACTGCAAGGAGATATACCAAAAAGCCGGCTATGACATGAATAATGATATTAACCAGATGATACCCTGTGACATTTAGCTGATTGAAATGATAATTGATGGCAAAGGTGGCGTTTACAAATGAGCGGGTGCCGTTTAATGTCTTGGACAGGTAATAGCCCAGGTCTAAAAACAAAGGGGGAGTTTAGAGTGTTGGAATAGATGATAAAGCTGACAAGAGCAATAATGATGAAACAAGCGACATGAAGGCGAGTATCGCTCTTAAGAGAACCTGCCCTGTGGTTGCGTAGTTTTACATGGCGATCTTTGGCTTGCTTGTCCATAGGTCTTTGCCTCCTTGGCTAGTTTTCGGGGTGGGCTCCGGAGCATCCTTTGTGCGGACAATTACCATCTGGCTCTTTGAGTTTGCTGCGAACTATGCGCAGGTTATATCGTGCATCTTTGTGATCCGGGTTCATGGCCAGGACCTGTTCAAATTCCCGGATAGCGTACTTAATCTCTTTTTTTGCAAAATAGCATACCCCCAGGTTGTTATGGGTTTCAGGAATATAGCGCCCTATTTTATCGCAAGCCACCCACAGTGAGCAAACCTGTGCAGATTTGAGGAATTCTTTGTACTTGGCTATGGCCAGGTCAATCAGTCCCATTCTTTGACAGATTATTGCGAGGTCATAATGGACGGGTATGCTTTCCATGGCATCAGGTTCCAGTCTCAAGGCTGTCTTGTATTCTGCGGCGGCTTGGGCAAACATATTCCTTTTGTAGTATTCCGCACCGAGAGATACATGCCCCCTTGCCTTTTGAGGGGATTTCCTGACCACGTCCAACCACAAGGAAAAACCCGTGTTCCACACAGTATTCCTCTCATGAGTCGCCAGGGCACAGAATATGATAATGCCGGTTAGTACGAACAACTCAACATGCGTCCTTGTTCTCTTTATTGGGAAGTCTTCGGACATGTCAGACCCCGCTCTCCGCTCTCCGCTCTATGCTCTCAGCTCTTTACGGATGACCGGAAACTGCCGGTGCCACACCGCCCTTTATGTCTCCGGCAATCTTCTGCCACTTGGTTCCTGAATCAAGTAGTTTCTTGGCAGTCTTTATCTCCTTGAAAGCGAGATCATATTGCCCTTTTGAGCCGTATGCAATCCCTAAATTGTAGTGGGCATCAGCGTGATCCGGGTTGATTCTAATGGCGTGTTGAAATTTCGAAATGGCCGTATCCACCCGGTCCTTTTTGAAATAGGAGACGCCCAAATTGTTGTAGGCCTCGGCGCAGTAAGGATTAATTCTAATGGTGCGGTCAAACTCAACCATGGCCCTGTCTGTCCACCCTTTTTCAAGATAGCAAAGTGCGAGATTATAGTGTGGTTTGGCTGCATCCGGGCTCAATGCAACTTCGCGGTTCAACGCAACGCTCTTGGTAAAAAGCGGGATTGCCTCATCTATCGAGCCGCGTTCTTTATAAGCAAGACCAAGGTTGTTATAAGGCCTTGCCTTTAACGGGGATTTCTTGATCGCATCATCCCACAGGAAAAGATCGCTTTTCCAGATAGCATTCCTCTCATAAGCAGCAACGGCGTATGCTATCCCTATGCATATAAGTATTATCAATTCAGCATGCCTTTGAGCCCAAGTCATGAACCAATTCTTCTTTTCAAATTGTCCGGTTACGTGGGGAAACCCTTCAGGGTTCCTTTTTGGACCCCCACGCTCACCGCATCCTTACGGATACACTTTAGTCCGTGGTTTCATATCCCTTAACATCAGGTTCCACTTACCCTTTGAACTGAGGGCTTTTGCCATTTTCATCTCTTGAAATGCCTTTTCATATAGCCCTTTTGAACCGTATGCGATACCCAGGTTGTAATGGGCTAAGGCATTATGCGGGTTTGTGGCCAGAGCAGACAAAAACTCTGCTATTGCATGGTCCACATCACCTTTATCACTCGTCATACTTGGGGTCCATCTTGATACCAAGCTGATACTCCCCGATCGCCTTATCAACGAGTCCCTGCTTCTTATAAGCAAGGCCCAGATAATTGTGCGGCCTTGCCTTTAATGGGGATTTTTGGACGCAATCCGACCAGAGAGCAAAGTCTGTCTTCCACACAACGTTTCGCTGATGAGCAGCAAGGCTGTACCAAATCAGAAGTATCGTAAGTACTAGGATTTCAATGTATTTTTTAGCATAGAGCACAGCATGCCTAACCCTTTGAATCTCCAGAATCTAATCGCTCCGACCAACATACCTGAGCCCCTGGCAAAGCCGCGAAAAAAGGTAAGCCAGGCCAGATACAAATATTTCATATCCTTTTTCTGAAGGACTATTTTCAAAGGCATTGGAAGTTGGATGATCACAAACAAACAAAGCAAAACGAGAGTCATGGCCTTCATAAATGAAATACCGATTGCAAGCAGGGCTGATAATAGCAAAAGCAACGATATGGGAGGTTCGACGATATCCTTAATGCTGGTGTAGTGATCCCCTTTCATCATATCCGGATGGTCCCGATATAGTTTCATTCGCCAGTAACCATGACGGAATTGTTCTTTCAGGTATATAGAGAAGCGTTCTGTATGGTGATGGGCCACGATTGCATTTCTGGCAAAGGCTATCTTATGGCCTTCCTTCAGTATGCGATAAGAAAGATCATTATCTTCCCCGCTTGCCCGGCGATATGTTTCATCAAAACCACCTACCGTCTCAAGCACTTCCTTTCGTATGGCAACATTATACGAACCAAACGCATGGACATACTCAGGCATATTTCGGTGCCTTTCCATGATTTCTTCGTGTATGCAATTAGCTATCAGGCCCTCCCGGTTTGCAATATCGTAACTACCTCCAACGGCTGTGATATCAGGATGTATGAACTTTTTTAACAGTTGCCGAACCCATGTTCTATCCGGAATACAATCCGAATCGGTGAAACAGACGATATCTCCCTTCGCTGCCCTCCAACCCCTGTTTCTGGCGGCTGCCGGGCCATTATTTTCCTGATACACATATTTCACAGGATATTTTTCAACAACGTCCTTGGTACTATCCGTTGAACCATCATCAACAATGATTATTTCAACCACGTCTTTTGTGCATTGTTGCTCCAAACACCCTTCTATACATTGGATTATAGTCTGAGCGGAATTATATGACGGAATGACGATTGATATTATCATCCTAAGAAGTATTTTAGCGTATTCTTTAATCCAATAATCTTTCTCGTGAAGTCCCCTGAATCGTGGGTGGACAATGCTATGTTAATTATCTTCTTTGGCCTGAAATAGAATCTCCTTAAAGCCCTGTCGCAAAGCTCAACCAGGTCTGTGTTACCTAAGCCTGGTCTGCTAACCACGCAGTTATGGACGCCCTTATCATCTATCCATTTTCTGTAGTCCTCCGTTATCAGGTAACCGTTTTCTTTGGCCCATTTGTAAGCTTCAGTGTCCGGATAAACCATTATCGGGTAAAACTGCGCGGTTTGTGGGTCCAATTCTATCGCGAACCTAATAGCCTTCTCTATGCTTTCCTTTGTGTCACCCGGCAGGCCCAGTATGAAGCATCCGTGCACTTTAATGCCTGCTTTTCTGGCATTACTCATGAACTTAACCTGCAAATCCTTTGTCGTTTTTTTGTTGACTGCATCTAGTGTCTTTTGAAACGGACTTTCAAATCCTACACACATTAGTGTGCAGCCTGCCTTCTTCATCTTCTTCAACACTTCCAATTCTGTGTCAACTCTTGCATTACACGACCATGGCAGGTTTATTTTTTCCTCAATCATTCTGTCACACAACTCTATTGTGCGTTTTTTGTTTATTGGGAAGGTATCGTCTTCAATCATGACCTCCTTCACCATTGGTAGTTCCTTCTGGATGTACTTAAATTCTTCTATCACGTTCTCAACACTCCTGGTCCTGTAGGAACCCCTGAATGGAGTGTTGCAGAAGGAGCAGTTGAATGGGCATCCCCTCGCCGTCAGTATGGTGACTTCAGGGTACCTCACAGATGGATAAAAGTAATCTTTTATGCTCAGGTATTTCTTATATACTTTGCTTAGAAAAGGGAGTTCATCGAGATTTTTGATTAGTTCTCTGTTGTCTGTGTTAACAATCTTGCCATCTTTCCTCACGGTTAGGCCAGCCACATCAGCAACTTCGCCCCCCTCCTCTATCTTCTGAGCTAACTCCAGTAAGGTAAGCTCGTACTCGCCTCTGGCTACAGCGTCCACGGACTCATTCATAGCCAATGTTTCCGCCGGAAGGGCGCTGGCGTGCACACCGACCAGAAGAATGAAGGCTGCCGTGTGCTTCTTTATTTCGGCTGCTACTTCAACGTCATTGTGTATGCTGGGCGTTGACGTGTCACACACAACGAGATCCGGATTGAAATCAACAGCAAACCCTAATGTCGCCTGTCTGCTGTATCCTGCGGCCGGGGAGTCAACAAGTTTCACGTCAAACTTGTGGTCTTCAAGGACTCCAGCAGCATACGCAAGCCAGTAGGGGTAATAGAGTGCGCCACCCTTTGATATCTCCGGACTTCTGGATGTCCTTGAGAACCTGGGCAGGAACGGTGGGTTAAGTAAGAGGACCTTCATTTGAACCACTAACCACCAGCTTCTTGTTGAAGCAGTGCCTGTTTAAGATGTTGCTCAATTCTTTGTTTTAGCAAAGAGACCTCCTGTGTCAGCCTTTTGTTCTGTTCTTTCAGCTCCGAGACCGTGACAGAGAGATGCAAGAAAATAAGGACGCCCACGAGCAGCATAACAATAAATAGCATGGACGGGGGATAGGCTATTCCTATGGCATGCGCAATTTTGTCCAATAATTGCCTCCATACTGAAAAGATGATGACAGCTACTCCGCCTCCGAGCAGTAGGAGTGAGTATTCCTCTCTGAGTCTGTGTTTTCTTATCAAGCTAACAATGGCGGCTATTAGAATAAGACTTGCAACAATTGCAATAACCTGTATCCTGAATATATTAACACTGTACTCCATTTTTTCCGCTCCTCGTTGATCGGTTAACCCTACAACGTCACCTGTTGAATTCAACACACTGTATCTTGACTAATTGAATGTCCTGTATGTTGTGCCAAAAGGACTGAATGACGTAGCAGGGTCAATATTTAAACATACCCATAAATACTGCAAAGCATACTTTAATCATATAGTACAAAGCACTGAAAAAAGTGATAGAGGACTTTCCCCTCATCCTTTGTCTCATCTCCACAGGTACTTCTGCCAGCCTGAATCCGTTTTTCTTTAGAATGACTAAGGCCTCAGGTTCAGGATAATCCTGCGGATAATGCTTGGCGAGAAACTTTATGGCTTTCCTGTTATAGGCCCTGAATCCTGAAGTGCTATCCGTGATCTTCTGGCCAATAATCACAGAGTTAATCACGGAAAACAGTTTGATGCCAATGTTTCTCAAAAAAGGTGTATCATAACTCTTTTCAACTAAAAAACGAGAGCCAATAACAACGTCAACCCTTCCGGTTAGTACGGGTTCTATTAGTCTAGATATCTGGTCGGCCCTATGCTGCCCGTCTCCATCACATCGTAAGACGATTTCGTAGTCGTTTTGAGCTGCATATAAAAAACCCGTCTGCACCGCACCGCCAATTCCCAGATTGTACGGGAACGTTATAACCGTGGCCCCTAGACTTTTTGCAACTTCTGTTGTTTGATCTATTGAACCGTCGTCTATTATGACGATATGATTCATGTCTATTTCATCAAGATGATCTTTCAGGTCTTCAATGACCCCGGGAAGATTCTCTTCTTCATTATAGGCCGGTATAATAATGAGCATTTTTACTTCAGGGAGTGCGTTCATTTCTTTAAAGTAGAATAGCTCATTCAATAAAACCTGTTTTTTCACAGGTGTGGGCGACATTGGTATTTCATCAATCGCGTTATGTTCTGCATTTACACCTATTGTCAATATTTACAAAAGGATCTATGGGGTAAGTAGTGGTAAGGATGCCCATCTAAGGTCGATGTCAACCTGTAGAGCCGGTTAACGAAATTGTTATTTTCTACATTCAATTGTGAAGGTTAAAGACCTTTTAATTAATTTCAACAAGATATAGAGCGGCAGAAGAGGAATACTCAGTATAAGGCATACTATCTTATTAGGAAAAATCGTGTTGTTGAAAAAACGATTTAGTGTCATAATGAGATTCCATGATATCTGGGTAGGGATCCAAGTTTCGTATCCAAGTTTAATCTCTTTAAAACCATATCGCCGCAAATAGTTCTTAATCGTCCTCTCTGAAAAGAAAAACGTATGACAGGGCACACAATTATGGTAATTGTTACCTTTAAACAGAACCCTGTCGAGGCTTTCCCAGTTTGGTAGTTGACCAATAATAAGCTTACCACCCTTTTTCAGAGCTTTTCTTACGTGCTTTAATTCATCCGAAGGAGAAACAACATGTTCAAAGGATTGCCAATATGTAATCAGATCAAACTGGTTTGCCTTAAACTGGTAATCTTGAAGCGTGCCACAGAACAGATCCAAATCGTAGCGTTTCTTAGCAAAGTCGCAGGCGCGCCGGTCAATTTCAACCCCAAAAAACTTTCCATCCCAACGATTGAGCAAACTTCATGAACGAGCCGTTACCTGCTCCCACATCAAGGAGCCACTTTCCGTTACCCTTTCCGATATTACGATAAAGGTAAAAAAAACACTTGTAAAGAAAGTCATATATCTGCGATTTGTCAACAATTGTATCATCATGCTCATCATAATAAATATTAGCCAAATCTATTTCCTCTAAATGCAGGTCGGCACAGATGAGTTCGCATTTCTGGCACTGAAAAAGATAATAATATTTATTGCTGAAATCAGATGTCCGACTTTTTAATACCGGGATTAGAGTTGAACTTCCACAGTAATCACATTTTCTATCAACATTATTCATAACGGTATCCATCTTAAACTGGGATGGTAAGAATCCGTTTTGAAAAGCAACTATCCAACGCTAGTTTTGGATGAAAAGGGATGTCTTTTAGGATAACCAGTGAATTCTATACCTTTTTTAGAATATATCTATTAAAAAATGCGCAGAAATTAATAAGGTCCTTTTTGACGTCTAAGATTGAGCGCAGTTTGAATAGCCTCCTCAGAAGGTAGGCTGGCCTCATGTAGAAACTCCGATAGCCGTGAATTACGGCATCGTAAATGTCATCATTTGATAAATGAGGGTAACTGAAAACGGGTTTATACATAGGATCAAATTTTCTCCAATCTCTTGTGGTGAAATAGTCATTTCTTTCAATGTAATCATAGAATGCCGTTCCAGGATGTGGTGTAGCCTGACCAAAGGTAACTAAGTCTGTTTTTAAACTTTTTGCAAACTTGATTGTCTTTTTCATGGTTTCTTTTGTCTCCCCCGGCCATCCCAGGGAAAAATACACCAGAGTCTCCAGGCCAGCCTTCTTAGCGGCAGAGACTGCCTTTCCAACCATATCAGGAGTGATGTTCTTTCTAATATTTCTTAAAATCTTTAAATCTGCACTCTCAGCCCCGATTTGAACCGTGTGGCAACCAGCCTCTTTCATTTTTACCGCCATATCATAGTCGATACGATCAGCCCGGGCATTTGCTTTCCAGCTCAGATCTATCTTCCTTCTGATCATTTCATCAAAGAGTTGATTGGCCCATTTAAAATCGTAGGTTAATCCTGGATCAAAAAAATTCAGTTCCTTTATCCCCAATTCGACAATCCACTCTAACTCCTGAATGACGTGAGGCACGCTTCTTTTTCTGTAATTTCCATAAAGTGGGCTACAGCAAAAAATACAGGCATTGATACACCCCCTTGAAGCTGCGGTTAACGTCATAGGTCTTCGTTTAATCATGGGGTCCCTATATAGCTGAAAGGGCACCTTATTATGTGATGGGAAGCCAAATTCATCTAAATTGTGACACAACGGGGATGGCTCATTACTTACAATCTCTTCACCTGCTCTGTAACAGATACCCTTTATCTGTGTTGGATTCAGATCCGACTTTATCAGTTCCAAAATGGGTATTTCAGGTTCACTATAGACCGCTATGTCAAGGTGGAAGTTTTCTCGAAGAGATTCTTCAGGCAAGACCATTATATGACTTCCGATCGCAACTGTCTTTATTGCTTGCGATACCTCTTTGGCCAGCGTGGCAATTTTCAGATCATTATAAATAGTAGTTGTAGAGGTTGTGAAAATGACAACATGAGGGGATTCCTCTTCAATGAGTTTTTTCACCTCCTGAAAACCCAACATATTCGCATTAGCATCAGAGACAATTGATGGGATACCGTTCTTTTCTAAATAACCTGAAATTATCATGAGATCAAGAGGGGCCCAAGCTATATCTGTCTTGGGCGTGCCCATACTACCTATGACTCTGATACTTCCTAGTTCAGTTGGGGGTGGAGGTTCTATTAGCAAGATATTCATTCAAAGTACCTGCCCGAAGGTATTGATTGAGATGATCCCTTTTTTAATAAGTTTCCTAAAAGCATGAAGGGTACCTTCACAAACGCCTTAAGATTATAGTTATATCCTGATGAATCTAGAAAGAGGTCTATCCCTTTAAGAGGGTGATGGCTGTAAAATGTCAGATAGGCCCTAGACTGCCATTTTTTGAGTTCATCAAGGGAAAGGCTATCGGATTCGAAGCAGCTATAGTTAAATTGATTATAGTCCTCCCATCGGTTATGGAGTATCTTTAACCCGCCTTTTCCCTTTTCGGCCAGAGCCCTCAGTTTTGAGCCAGGATTTGGTACCATCAGGCCAAAGGAAAGGGCATCCGGGTTCAGTTCCAAGGCAAAATTGATAGATTCTCTTATGGTCTCCATCGTCTCAGTGTAATGGCCTAGAATAAAAAAGCACCTAACCTTCAACCCAGCCTTTCTGATTAATTTGACAGCATTTTTGATATCTTCCTTTGTTTCTCCTTTCTTTATTACATCTCTCAGGATCCGTTCACTCCCTGTCTCAACTCCAAGGGCAATCCAGTTGCATCCGGCCTCTTTCATTTTCCTAAGCATATCAAAACAAAGCTTATCTGCCCGTGTTTCGCAATCCCATCTAATACTTCGATGAAGGTTTCTCTTAATAATTTCATCGCAAAGGGTGAAAGCCTTTTCTTCGAGAAGGCTTAACGTAGCGTCGGCAAACTGAAAGCTTTTGGCTCCGAATTGCCTTACATCATGTTCAAGTTCATCTACCACGTTTACGGGATCTCTAACCCTAGTTTTTCCTAAATAGCTTGGCGTACAGAAATAACACGGATAGGGACACCCTCTGGAACTGCTGATCATAAAGGGGCCAGTATAATGTTCCAATTCAAATGAATCCCAGGCAGGAAAGGGCAATGCATTCAAATCATCTAATGCTTTTCTCTTTTCGTTAAGGATCACATCCTTCCCCTTATGATAAGCAAGCCCTTTTATCCTATCCAAGTCTCTCTTCCCTGAGTCTAAATGCCGGAGTAGTTCTACCAGGGTTTCTTCTCCTTCCCCTAGAATAGCGGCATCGAAACCCGGAAATTCCTTCAGCGTCTCAACGGGAATGAGAGTTGAATGGGGGCCACCTACTACCGTCCAGATCTCTGGATAAGTTTCCTTTATGATTTCAGCAATACGCCCTGCACTTGTTATTTCATTGGTAAAGGCAGTAATTCCTACTATTGGCCGTGTCTGTTTCACGTAATCCAGTATGTCCCGCATCGATTTGTTAGAAAGTCTCAGGTCTATAATCTTAACATTGATGCCATTATTCCTACAATAAGCAGCAATGTACGCCAGACCTAAGGAGGGGGTTAAAGACTCCCTGGCATAAAGAGTGTCTCTTTTCCCCAAGACATGTTTTGAAGGATGGATCAGTAGAAGATTCATGTTATACTTTCATAGTCCGTCTGTTTTTCCCCGTATAATTGAATGCCCGGGAAATTCTACAACCTGTTGAAATTACAACTTTCTATCAGCTTAGCCTTTGCCCTTTGCCCTTTGCGCTATGCGGTTCTACCCATTATCCCCTCGTTCCATTATTGCACCTGTGAGCGGAGCGAATTGAATTCGGTGTCAGCCTCAAGCACGATCGTAACTTCTCAAAAAGTCCGGGCATTTTTTGCGCACAATTTCTCTAATATGCTGAAATAACATGAAATCATATTCAATTTGGTATAGCAACAAATTCGGTGACAAGGACTGGTTGCTTGTCGTGCAAATATTATGCCTGGAGCGGTCTCCTTATCAATCAAGAAAGCGTCGCGACGCGTGGTGGTTGATTGTTTGGCGTATTTCTTTCAATATCTTTCAGTTCTCTCTTATGTGCGACAAAGGGGAATATACCCATCAGGTTTACAATAATCGTTAGAATTTGATAGAATGTGAAAGCATCGGCACCCAGAGATGTTGAATCTCCCCTTAGTAAGTTGAAGAGAAAGAGAAAAGCCACCTGTCCCACACCTATGCCCCCTGGTGTTATGGGGAGTGAAATCGTCAGAAATCCCAGGGGAATAATAAAGAGGTAACTTACAGTCGCAATCTGCGTTTCTCCGAGAAACCTCGATATTGCTATAAGGACAAAAAAAGATATAAGCTGTAAAGCTATTGTTATAAAAAAGGCATATACCACATGCCTTTTGCAATGACGGTAACCATTAATACTCCTGAGTACATTTAGAATATGTTCGGAGAACGGGCACTTTTGAACTACCCTGAATATGATGTTGTTTTCTCTTGAAAAATAATACAGGCCAAGAAAAAAGAAAAAAATAAGGGCTGCTAAGAGCCCCCAGGTAAGAATGGCAAGAGAAAAGAGCCGCTTGTCTGACAGGATGATATCTATTATTGATAGGCAGCTCATGGATGCGAGAGTAACGAGTGCAGTAAGCCCGATTATCCTGTCCATTATTACCGTCATAATTGCTTTTGTCCGCTCTGTCTTTGCCTCCCTGGCAACGTAGCACATTTTAACAAAATCACCCCCAAGCGACCCGACGAGAGCGGTGTTAAAGAAAAATCCGATAAAAGAAAATCGTAAAGCTTTCATGAAGCTCACGTTGATCTTTTGGGCTTTTAAAAGGATGTTCCACCTCACTACTGTAATGAAATATACAAGTACGAGCAGTAAGAAACTGAAAGTTGAAAAAATCATCGATTGTAAGCTGTTTAGGAAAGTTGAGAGATTGGATAGATCGAGTCTTCCAGAGGTTATGAGAAAGTAAATTAACAAGACAGCTATGGCAATTTTGAGGTATTTTATGTTTTTTTTCACGGTTGTCCAAATCGGAATATACAAAGCGTTCTCGGCGGCATCGACGAAGGTCTTCACCTTCAAATTCTGCTTAAGGGCTTGAGAAAACAATGTGCCTTTGTCTGAAAAAATTGCCCCCTAATCAATTGAAGAGGCATTTCCCGTTTTTGATGGGCTCTTTACTGCGCATGGTTGCCTCGCGCGCATCATTTTCCGTATCTTCGGTGCGCTTTGGCGGGCAGGATCGATCGTGAGCACTCTCCGGTAGTGAAAGAGAGCCTTTTTTCGATCCTTTATTTTGTGCAAATATAGATTCGCCAGTTCAAGATGGGCCTCCACATCATCAGGTTTCAGTTGTACCGTTTTTTCAAACAGCCTGACGGCGTGCCCATACATCTCTTTTTTCTTAAAGGCGGTACCCAGATTGTAGAAAACGTCCGCGTTGTCAGGGTCCAATTCAAGCACTTTTTGATATTCGGCAATTGCCTGGTCTGTTAACCCCTTTCCACCGTAGGCGGCTGCAAGATTGTATCGGGCTTCCACATCGAAAGGCCTCAACTCGAGAACCTTCCGGTTCTCTGAAATCGCTTTATCAAACAAGCCCTGTCTAAGATAGATAATGCCAAGATTGTAATGAGCCTGGAAAAAGTTTTTATCTATCCTGAGCGCATCTTTGTATTTCTGTATTGCCTTCTTATACAATCCCTTGTTCAAGTAAGCCGCTGCGCGGCAGTTCTTTTTGGCTGCGTCGGGATTTCTCAACAACCAATGACCTATAAATTTACCTATCTGATGAGATTCCTGGATCAGGCCTGTGCGT